>NZ_PSWD01000032.1:0-25391 GCF_002931705.1 Rathayibacter sp. AY1C5 | reverse complement strand
GTCGGGTTCTGGGGAGCTGCGCTTCGCGGGAGGGCGGGGGGACGGCGGTCGACGGGACATGCTAATCGAGTAGTGAGCAGCGCGAGTATCGAGATCCCCTGACACGAACGCTCGGAGCGAGCCTGTCGAGTTCCCGCGTACGGAAGCGCCGGGTCGGTGCGTGCTGATCGAGGAACGGGCGTGTCGCGGCCGGGGGCACGGACGGGCTTCGGGTGGCCCCGCGCGGGTCAGACGGCGGTGACGACGTCGATGAGGTGGGGGGCGAAAGGGGCGTCGAGGGCGAGGACGATGCGGGTGCGGGCGTCGGAGGGATGGACGCCGCGGTAGATGCCGCGGAGGTCGGCGACGGTCTGGCCGCGGCCGGGGCCGTGGGTGGCGTCGACAGTGACGTGGACGCGCGGGGCGGAGGTGAGGGCGACGGCGTCGACGGCGATCGCGGCGGCCATCGGATCGTGCATGGCAGCGGTGCGCTCGCCGAAGTGGCCGACATAGAAGTCGAAGTAGAAGTCGAGCGCCTGCCCGATGGCCTGCGCGAGGGGATCGGGCGACGCGAGCAGGACGGCGCGGTCCTCCTCCGTCAGCAGGTGCCGCATGGTCACGTCCAGGGGCACGAGCGTGAGATCCCAGTCGGCCGCGACGACCTCGGCGGCGGCCGCAGGGTCGTGCCAGATGTTGGCCTCCGCCACGGCGGTCACGTTGCCGGGGACCAGCGCGGCTCCGCCCATCACGGTCACCGAGTGGACGAGGGACGCGATCTCCGGGTGCGCACGGAGGGCGATCGCGAGATTCGTCAGCGGGCCGATCGCGACCAGCCGCAGCTCGCCCTCGTGCTCACGGGCGAGACGGAGGAGGAGGTCGGCCGGATCCTCGTCGACCGGCTCGCCGCCCTCGGGCAGCGCGACCCCGCCGATGCCGTCGTCGCCGTGCACGTGCGGAGATCCGCCGGCGTAGTCCTCCTCGAGGAAGTGGTGCGCCCCCACGGCGACCGGCACGTCGTCGCGGCCGGCCAGCGCCAGCAGGCCGAGGCTGTTGACCGCGGCCCGGCGGGCGTCGGTGTTGCCGCTGACCGTGCTGATCCCGACGAGGCGGGCCCGGGGCGAGCGGAGGAGGTACGCCAGGGCGAGCGAGTCGTCGATGCCGGTGTCGCAGTCGAGGAAGACGGGGACGGTCGATGCGCTCACGGGGCTCCGATGCTCGAGGGTGGGGGACGCGTCGGGCACCGGCGGCCGACGCTCCCATTCTGCCGCTCCTCCGACGCGGCGCCCGCCGCCGACGATCAGAGCAGCGCGTAGGAGTCGCGGAGCCGCGCCCGCCACCAGGCGAGCCGCTCCGGTGACACGGCGTGACGGGAGAGGAGCTCCTCCGAGACCTCCACGCGGCCGACGGGGATGCCTCCGTCGACCGGCCGCAGCGGCCGCTCCGTGACGTCCGCGGCGAGGAGGGACGCGGTGCCGAGTCCGCAGTCGAAGGGCAGCTCGGGGAGCGCCGCGGCCAGGGCGGCGCCCATGGCGAGTCCGACCGAGCTGTCGATCGCGCTCGAGACCACCGCCGGCAGCCCCGCCTCGGCGACGAGGGCCAGCGCCCGGCGCGTCCCCCCGAGCGGCTGGGCCTTCACGACCAGCAGGTCCGCGGCTCCGGCCCGGGCGACGGCGAGTGGATCGGCGGCCTTGCGGACGCTCTCGTCGGCGGCGATCGGGATGCCCATGTACTTCACCCGGTAGCGCAGCTCCGCCAGCTCGTCGACGCTCGCGCACGGCTGCTCGACGTACTCGAGGTCGGACTCCGCGAGGGCGTGGACGGCGTGCTCGGCCTCGTCGAGGTTCCAGCCGCCGTTCGCGTCCACGCGGATCCGGCCCTCCGGACCGAGCAGGCGGCGGACCTCGACGACCCGGGCCACGTCGTCGGCCAGCGTCTGGCCGCGCTCGGCGACCTTCACCTTCGCCGTGCGGCAGCCGTGGTAGCTCGCGAGCACGGCGGCGACCTCGTGCGGTGCCACGGCCGGGATGGTCGCGTTCACCGGGATGCGGTCGCGCAGCGGTGCCGGCTGCTCGCTCCAGCCGTAGTCGATCGCCGCCCGGAGCCACGCCGCCGACTCCTCTGCGCCGTACTCGAGGAAGGGCGAGAACTCGGTCCAGCCCTCGGGGCCGCGCACGAGCGCGATCTCGCGGTGGTCGACGCCGCGGAAGCGGGTGCGGAGCGGCAGAGCGACGACGCGGAGTCCCGCGTCGATCTCGCCGAGGGAGGGGAGCGGGGAGGCGGGCACGACGTCGTCCATCCGGCCATTGTCCACCGGCCGGGGCCACGCGGCGGCCACCCGCGCGCAGGAGGTCGGCGACGCGCGCGCAAGCCCCCGGGGTCCCTCCTCCGAGCGGCCGCCGAGGTGCCAGACTGACGAGGCTGCCGTTGGAGTCCGGAGGAGTGCGATGAGCCAGATGCCGATGAGCCCGCCGCCCGCGCCCGCCCCGGGCCCGACGCAGGGCTCCGTCCCCTCCCACCGCCCGCTCGGCAGGGGCGCCTGGATCGCGCTGGGCACGAGCCTCCTCGTGGGCGTCGTCTACACCGGCGTGCTCGGCACGCTCGTCGCCGTCGGAGTGGGCGGCGCGCTCGACTCCGCCGCCGGCAGCGCGTCGACGAGCGCTCCGTCCGAGCCGTTCGGCGACCCGACGGACGACCCGTTCGGCAGCGGGGACCCGTCCGATCCGCTCTACGACTACCCCGGCTACCAGGACGGCGACGCCGCGACGATCCTCGGCCAGCCGTCCGCGGAGGACGTGCGCGCGAGTGCCGAGAAGGCCGTCGCAGCCGTCGAGGGCGCCGTCCCCGAGGAGTGGACCTCGGCCGACGACGAGTACTACGAGCAGTCGCAGAACGCCTACGGCGGGCCCTCCCTCCTCTACGACTACATCTCGGCGACCGAGTACGCCGCCGCCGACGTCTCGACCGACGCCGATAGGCAGGCGGCGGTCGACCGCTTCACCGCAGCGCTCTCGCCCCTCGGCTTCGACGACGTCGAGGTGGCCGACACCCCCGAGGAGTGGTCGGAGGCGGGCTACGAGCTCGACGGCGACCTCTCGGACGAGGAGGCCTCGGCCGCGCTCTGGATCGTCACCGCCCGCTCCTCCGCCGACCTCGTGCCCGCGATCGAGCTGGGCCTCGTCGACCTCGACGCCGATCCGACCGGCCTGGTCGCCGACATGCTCGACGGAGTCGGCCTCTCGCCGGACCCGCAGGGCGCGTTCCTCGCCGGGTACGCGAACGGGGTCCTGCAGGACGAGGACCGCGGCGAGTTCACCGACCGCCTCGAGGAGTACGGCGGAGTCGCCGCGACCTGACCGGGCGCTACAAGCAAGCCCGTCCGCCCGCAAGCCCGAATCGGCGCACCGCCCGCGCCCTACGGTGAGGGGATGGCTGCACCCCGCTCGACCAGGCCCCTGCGCGACTACGCCGCGATCGGAGACGGTCGCACGGTCGCCCTGATCGCGAAGGACGGTAGCGTCGACTGGATGCCCGTCCCGGACCTCGGCTCCACCCCCGCCTTCGCCGCCCTGATCGACGCCGAGTCCGGCGGCTGCGTCGAGCTCGCCCCCGAGGAGCCCGCCGAGGTCTCGCGCGCCTACATCCGCGACACGAACGTCCTCGAGACCACCTTCACCACCGAGTCGGGCACCGTCCGCGTGACGGACGCGCTCGTCACCGGGATCGCGGGCCGCCTCCCGTGGGCCGAGCTCGCGCGCCGCGTGGACGGTGTCGACGGCGAGGTGCGGATGCGGTGGGCCGTGCGTCCCGGAACGGGACTCGGCCGGTTCTCCCCGTGGATCCAGAACGCCGACGGCCGCTCGCTCATCCGCGCCGGCGACATCACCATCGGCGTCACCGGCCAGGAGCACGGGCCCGACGGCGACGACGCGCCCTCCGGCGCCGGCGACGAGCTGACGGGCTCCTTCGTCGTCACCGCGGGCAAGGACGCCGTGCGGCACGTCCTGGTCGTGTCGGCCACGCACGACGAGCCGCTGCACTTCCCGGTCGCGAAGAACGTCGACCGCGGCATCGACCGCACCATCCGCAGCTGGCAGGACTGGTCGGAGGAGTTCTCCTACGACGGCCCGTGGTCCGAGGCCGTCCAGCGCAGCGCCCTCGCGCTCAAGCTGCTGATCTACTCGCCCACAGGAGCCATCGCCGCGGCCGCGACCACGTCGCTCCCGGAGTCGCCCAACGGCGGCAAGAACTGGGACTACCGCTTCGCCTGGGTGCGCGACGCCGCGTACACGATGCACGCGCTGGTGCGATTCGGCCTGCGCGAGGAGACGCACGCCGCGCTGTCCTGGCTCCTCCGCACGATCAAGGAGCACGGGCCGGACCTGCACATCTTCTACGGACTCGACGGCTCCATGCCGACCGTCCTGGAGGAGTTCGACGTCCCGGGCTACGCCGGCATCGGCCCGGTCGTCGCCGGCAACGCAGCGCAGAGCCAGCTGCAGCTGGGCGTCTTCGGCGACCTCTTCGACATCTGCCGCATCTACGTCGACGAGGGCAACGTCCTCGACATCCAGACCGGTCGGCTCCTCGCCCGCGTCGCCGACACCACCTGCGACCTGTGGCGGAACCGCGATGCAGGAATGTGGGAGCTGGAGGAGGAGCAGCACTACACCTCCTCGAAGATGGGCTGCTGGCAGGCGCTCGACGCGGCCGTGCACCTGGCGGAGCTCGGCCAGGTCGCGGGCAGCCCCGACCGATGGCGCTTCGAGCGCGACCGCATCCGGGAGTGGATCGAGGAGCACTGCTGGTCCGAGGAGCTCGGCTCCTACGTGATGTACCCGGGCAGCGAGGAGCTGGACGCCTCGGTGCTCCTGCACGCGCCCAGCGGCTACGAGCGCGGCGAGCGGATGATCTCTACCATCGACGCCCTGGTGAAGGAGCTCGGCCGCGGCGCGCTGCTGTTCCGCTACTCCGGCATGGAGGGCGAGGAGCACCCGTTCGTGGCCTGCTCGTTCTGGCTCGCCTCCGCCCTGGCCTGCGTCGGTCGGCACGACGAGTCGGTCGCCCTGATGGACGAGCTCGTCGCCACGGTCCCGAACGACGTCGGGATCATGTCCGAGATGATCGCGGTCGACGACCTGGCCTTCTGGGGCAACCTGCCGCAGGGGCTCAGCCACCTCGCGTTGATCAACGCGGCCATCACCATCGAGGAGCTGGCGCCGGAGAAGGTCGGCCGCGCGTAACCCCACCGACTGCGTCCGCGCAACCCGTTGAGGGCCGGCTCCGAGGGGCGTAGACCGGTACCACCCCCTCGCACCGCACCCACAAGGAGCACCTCAGCATGGATCTCGGGATCACCGGCCGCACCGCCCTCGTCACCGGAGGCGACTCCGGCATCGGCCTGGCCACGGCGCAGCTCCTCCTCGCCGAGGGCGCGACCGTCGTGATCACCGACAAGGACCAGGCGGAGCTGGACCGGGCCGCGGCCGGGCTCGACGCTCCGGAGGGCCGCCTGCACGCCTTCGCCGCCGACGTCACCAGCACGGAGCAGCTCGCCGAGCTGCACCGCCGCGTGGCCGGAGCGGTCGGCGCGATCGACATCCTCGTGCAGTGCGCCGGAGTCACGGGGGCGCAGGGCCTCTTCCACGAGATCGACGACGAGGGCTGGACCAGCACCCTCGAGGTCGATCTGCTCGGGCCTGTGCGGCTCGTGCGCGAGTTCCTCCCCGACCTCCGCACCGGAGGCTGGGGCCGGCTCGTGCTCACCGCCTCCGAGGACGCCGTGCAGCCCTACGACGACGAACTGCCCTACTGCGCCGCGAAGGCGGGCGTCCTCGCCTTCGCCAAGGGCCTCTCGCGCTCCTACGCGCAGGAGGGCCTGCTCGTGAACACGGTCTCGCCCGCGTTCATCCGCACTCCGATGACCGACGCGATGATGTCCAAGCGCGCCGAGCAGAGGGGCACCTCGGTCGACGAGGCGATCTCGTCCTTCCTCGACGAGGAGCGGCCGTACATGGAGCTGAAGCGCCGGGGCGAGGCCGAGGAGGTCGCAGCCGTGATCGCCTTCCTCTGCTCCGACCGCGCCTCGTTCGTGAACGGCTCGAACTACCGCGTCGACGCCGGATCCGTCGCCACGATCTGATCCCCGCAACCACGGGCCCCGTCCAGCGCGCGCACCCCGCGCGTGCGGGCGCCGTCCAGCCGAAGAAGCCAGACTCGGGGCGGGATACCGCACCCGGCACTGCAAGAGAAAGGAACGGTCCATGACCACCACCCTCGAACGCCACGTCGAAGCCCCCGCGGGCTCCGGTGCCAAGACCAGCCGCCGTCAGAACGCCGAGAAGGGCTTCAAGGCCTCCAAGGAGCTGCTCGACAGCCTCCAGATCGTCCTCGTCGACCTGATCGAGCTCCACGTCCAGGGCAAGCAGGCTCACTGGAACGTCGTCGGCAAGAACTTCCGCGACCTCCACCTGCAGCTCGACGAGATCATCGAGGCCGCGCGCGAGTTCAGCGACGACATCGCCGAGCGCATGCGCGCCCTCCACGGGATCCCGGACGGCCGCAGCGACACCGTCGCCGCGACCACCACCCTCCCCGAGTACCCGCACGGCGAGATCGACACGGCCGAGACCGTCGACCTGGTCACGATCCGCCTCGAGAACACCGCCGCCACCATGCGCGAGGTCCACGACCAGGTGGACGAGGAGGACCCGACCAGCGCGGATCTCCTCCACGCGATCATCCAGAGCCTCGAGCAGTACGCCTGGATGGTGTCGGCCGAGAACCGCACCACCTCCGCCGCCAAGTAGGGGCGAGCACCGGAAGGGGACTCCGCGTCAGCGGGGTCCCCTTCCGTCCGCCCGGGCGGTGTCGAGTCGCCGTGCAGTCCGGATCAGTAGGGTCGTGGCATGAGCACGCAGGTCTCCGAACTGTTCGACGCCCACCGCTGGGCGGCCGTCGACGGCTTCGACGCACTCGAGGACATCACCTACCACCACGACCGCTCCGGCCGCATCGCGCGGGTCGCGTTCGACCGGCCCGAGGTCCGCAACGCGTTCCGGCCGCGCACGGTCGACGAGCTGTTCCGCGCCCTCGAGGACGCCCGGACGAACCCGCGCATCGGCGTCGTCATCCTCACCGGCAACGGCCCGAGCCCGCGCGACGGAGGCTGGGCGTTCTGCTCGGGAGGAGACCAGCGGATCCGCGGCCGCGACGGCTACCGGTACTCCGACGGCGAGACCGCCGAGGGCATCGACTCCGCGCGGAACGGCCGCCTGCACATCCTCGAGGTGCAGCGCCTCATCCGCTTCATGCCGAAGGTCGTCATCGCGGCCGTCCCCGGCTGGGCCGCAGGAGGCGGGCACTCGCTCCACGTGGTCTGCGACCTCACCCTCGCCTCCGCCGAGCACGGGCGCTTCAAGCAGACGGACGCCGACGTCGGCTCCTTCGACGCGGGCTACGGCTCCGCGTACTTCGCCCGCCAGATCGGGCAGAAGGCCGCGCGCGAGGTGTTCTTCCTCGCGCGGGAGTACTCCGCGCAGCGCGCCTACGAGATGGGCGCCGTGAACGCGGTCGTCCCGCACGCCGAGCTCGAGACGACCGCGGTGGAGTGGGCCGAGACGATCCTCACCAAGTCGCCCACGGCCATCCGGATGCTGAAGTACGCGTTCAACGCCGTGGACGACGGCCTCGTGGGCCAGCAGCTCTTCGCGGGCGAGACCACGCGCCTCGCCTACGGCACCGACGAGGCCGTCGAGGGACGCGACTCCTTCCTCGAGAAGCGCGAGCCCGACTGGTCGCCGTTCCCGTGGCAGTTCTGAGCCGGAGGGCACGCAGGTGACCCGCCCGCTCGCCGGTGTCGACGCGACGGTCGAGGCCGTCCTCCTCGCTCTTCGCGCGGCCCTGGACGGCAGCGGCCCGGCGATCCGCGTCTCCGCCCCCGGCGCTGCGACCGCCTCCGAGGATGCCGTCGTGCCGCAGCGCGTCGCCGCCGTCGTCGAGACCTCGGGCTCGTCGGGGCCGCCCAAGCGGGTCGCGCTCTCGACAGCGGCCCTGCTCACCAGCGCCTCCACGACCCTCGCCGAGCTCGGCGGGCCGGGACGCTGGCTGCTCTGCCTGCCGACGCACTACGTCGCGGGACTGCAGGTGCTCGTCCGCTCGCTGACCGCGGAGGCCGACCCGGTCGTCCTCCCGGCCGGCGGCTTCGACGCGGCGGCCTTCCTCGCTCTCGCTCGGACGATGCCGGCGGGGGAGCGGCGGTACTGCTCGCTGGTCCCCGTGCAGCTCGCGCGGCTGCTGGACCTCGCCGAGCGCGATCCGGCCGCGGCCGAGGCGCTCCGCTCGTTCGACGCGCTCCTGATCGGCGGCCAGGCGACGCCGCAGCCGTTGCGGGACCGCGCCGCCGCCCTCGGTGCGCGCATCCGCCTGACCTACGGATCGAGCGAGACGTCCGGCGGCTGCGTCTACGACGGCGTCCCGCTCCACGACGTGCGGATGCGCGTCGAGGACGGGCAGGTGCTGCTCGGCGGCCCGACCCTCGCGGAGGGCTACCTCGACGCCGACGGCGCGATCGACCACGAGCGCAGCGCCTCCGCCTTCCTCGAGCTCGACGGGGAGCGCTGGTACCGCACGGGCGACGCGGGGTCGATCGTCGACGGGCGCCTCCGGGTGACCGGTCGGCTCGACCGCGTGATCGTGTCGGGCGGGGAGAAGGTGTCGCTCGACGCCGTCGAGGCCGTGCTGCGCGAGGGGACCGTCCCCGACGCGGTCGTCGTGCGGCGGGCGGACGAGCAGTGGGGCGAGGTCCCGGTCGTCGTGACGGCGGAGGAGGCTCCCGCGCTCACCGACCTGCGCGCCCTGATCGCCGACCGCCTCGGGCGCGCCGCCGCTCCCGCGGCCGTGCTGCCGGTCGGCCGCATCCCCCTCCTCGCCTCCGGGAAGCCCGACCGCCGCGCCCTCGAGGTGCTCGCCGAGCAGGCCTGACCGGCTCCGAGCGTCGACGGGCCGGTGGGTAGGATTCCCTCCGTGTCGAGTACGAGTCGCAAGAAGAAGTCCTCCAGCGGCCGCCCCGGGGGCAGCCCGCGAGCGGTCGTCGTGAAGCCCGCCGGTCCCCGCGAGTGGATCGCCGGCGCCCGCCTCCGCACCCTCCCGCTGGCCGTCGCCCCCGTGCTCATCGGCACCGGAGCGACCCAGGTCGTCGACGAGGGCTGGCACTGGGTGCGCGCCCTGCTCTGCCTGGCAGTCTCGCTCGCCCTGCAGATCGCCGTCAACTACGCCAACGACTACTCCGACGGCGTGCGCGGCACCGACGCCAACCGCGTCGGACCCTCGCGGCTGACCGGCTCCGGAGCGGCGAAACCCCGCCAGGTGCTCACCGTCGCCCTGGTCTTCTTCGGGATCGCGGCCGTCGCCGGCCTCGTGCTCACCACCCTCTCGGGGCAGTGGTGGTTCCTGATCGTCGGCGCGGCGGCGATCGCGGCCGGGTGGTTCTACACCGGCGGACGCCGCCCCTACGGCTACCTCGGGCTCGGCGAGCTCTTCGTCTTCGTGTTCTTCGGCCTGGTCGCCACCGTCGGCACCACGTTCGTGCAGATCGGCCGCACCAACCAGGAGTCGTGGCTCGGCGCCGTGGCGGCGGGCCTGTTCGCCTGCGCCGTGCTCATGGTCAACAACATCCGCGACATCCCGACCGACCGCCTCTCGGGCAAGCGGACCCTCGCGGTCCTCGCGGGACCGGCCGTGTCCCGAGCGATCTACACGGGCTTCGTGCTGATCCCGTTCGGCATCGCGGTGATCCTCGCGCTGTTCTACCCGCTGGCGTGGCTGACGCTCTTCGTGCTTCTGATGATCCTGCCGGCCATCCTGATCACCCTGACGGCGAAGACGGCGAAGGAGCTCATCCTGGCGCTGCAGCTGACCAGCCTGGGCGGGCTCGCCTACGCGGTCATCCTCGGGGCGGCGCTGGCGTTCTAGAGCGGCGGCTCGCACGAGGCGGGCTCGGGTGGGCCGGATTCGGGTGAGATCGGCTGTTGCGCGCCGGGCCTGGTGCGAGCGGGGTCAGCGCGTCAGAGGGGAGGCCTCGCCGGCGGGAGCGCCCGGCTCAGCGGTCGTCGCGGGTCGCGTCGACCGCGGCGTCCTCGACGTCGTCGTCGGTCGGAGCGCGCGGGACGTCCTTGCGGCGCTCGTAGATCGCCTCCGCGATGCGCTCGCGGGGCTTCCTCAGCAGGATGTAGGAGAGGGACAGGCTCGCGATCGCGGCGACGAAGCCCGCGGTGACCGCGGCGGTCAGCTCCGAGTCGACGAAGGTGCGCGCCGGCAGGTACACCAGCACGAAGACGCCGGCGAACATCGCCAGGCGCAGGAGCGAGTAGACGACGACCGCGCGGCTCAGTTTCACCGGGACAGTGTACGTCGGCCCCTGCACGCGCTTCCGTGAGCACCGTGGGAGCCTCCTGTCCAGCGTCCGTGCGGACCCTCCCCGACGGGGGTGCCGGACGTAGACTCGTGTCCATGATCCGCCTCGTCATCGGCCTGCTCGTGGCCCTCGCCGTCTTCACGGTCTACACCGTGATCGACGTCGCGATGAGCAACCGTCACGCCGTGCGGGCGATCCCGAAGTGGTCCTGGCTCCTGGTGGTGCTGATCCTCCCGGTCATCGGTGCGGGACTGTGGTTCTGGATCGGCCGTCCCCGCAAGCAGCGCGCCGCCGGCCGCCGCTACACCGCTCCGGACGACGACCCCGACTTCCTCGGCACCCTCCGCACCGAGCGCGACCCCGAGGAGGAGCGCCTGCAGGCAGAGCGCATCGCCCAGCTCGAGCGCGACCTCGCCGACATGGACGAGCAGGGCGAGGCCGACGGCCCCGGCCGCCGGGATGCCTGAGCACCGGCCGGTCGCCCCCTCCACCCGATTCGCGGTCGACCTCCTCACCCGCTTCGCCGCGCTCGGCGTCCGCGACGTCGTCGTCTCTCCGGGCTCCCGCTCGCAGGCGCTCGCCCTGGTGGCGGCCGAGCTCGAGACCCGCGGCGACGTCCGGCTGCACGTGCGGATCGACGAGCGCTCCGCGGGGTTCCTGGCGCTGGGCCTGGCCCTCGAATCCCGGATGCCGGCGCTCGTGATCACGACCTCCGGCACGGCGACCGCGAACCTGCACCCGGCCGTGCTCGAGGCGGACGCCTCGGACGTGCCGATGATCGTCCTGACCGCCGACCGGCCCGACGAGCTGCGCGGCATCCGCTCGAACCAGACGGTCGAGCAGCGCGAGCTGTACGGGCGAGCCGTGCGGCTGTTCGAGGACGTCGCTGCTCCGGACGACGCCTCCCGGCCCGAGGACGCGCGGGCGCTCGCCGATCGTGCCGTCACCGCGGCGCGACGCGGGCCGGTCCACCTGAACCTCTCCTTCCGCGATCCGCTCTCCTCCGCTCTGCCCGACATGGAGCGGATCGAACCGGTCTCGTCGCCCGCCGTCGGATACGGGATCCCGCGTGCCGTCGTGACCGCCGGTCCTGGTGAGCCGCTCACGGTCGTCATCGCCGGGGACAAGGCGGGCGCCGCGGCCGAGGAGATCGCTCGCGCCGGCGACTGGCCGCTGCTGGCCGAGGTCTCCTCCGGCGCCCGCTTCGGACCGCAGCTCGTCGTCGCCTGGCGTCGCCTGCTCGGCGAGCCCGACTTCGGCGGACGCATCCGCCGGGCGATCGTGCTCGGACACCCGACGCTCTCCCGCGAGGTCCCCGAGCTGCTGCGGCGCGAGGACGTCGAGGTCATCGTCGTGGACGCCGTGCGCGAGCAGTTCTACAACCCCGGCCGGCGCGCCCGCCGCGTCGGAGGCGTCGACGTGGTCCGACCCGAGGGGTCGCCGCGTCCCGAGCGCGGCGAGCGCGCCTGGGCCGGATCCTGGGTGTCCGCGAGCCGCGCCCTGACGGTCGACCCCGACGAGCTGGACGAGGTCCCCGACGCCGGGTCGATGTCGGTCGAGGACCGCCGCGGCTACGCGCGCAACGCCCTCGCCGCGATCAGGGCACCGCTCACCCGCGACTTCGTCGTCGCCGCGGTCTGGAAGGTCACCTGGCCGCACGACCGGCTGCTGTTCGGAGCGTCGCGGCTGATCCGCGTCGCCGACGGGACCCTGCCGGGCAAGCGGATATCCGTCCTGGCGAACCGCGGCCTCGCCGGCATCGACGGCACGATCTCGACGGCTCTCGGGATCGCGGTGGCTTCGCAGGCGACCGAGCAGGGAGCCGGCGGAGTCACCCGCGCGGTCCTCGGCGATCTCACTCTGCTCCACGAGGCCGGCGGCCTCCTCCTCCCGCCGGGAGAACGGCGCCCGCGCGTGCAGCTCGTCATCGTGAACGACGGGGGCGGCACGATCTTCGACGGACTCGAGGTCGCGTCGAGCTCGCATCCCGATGCGTTCGACCGCGTGCAGTTCACTCCGCAGAACGCCGATCTGGAGGCTCTCGCGCGCGCCTACGGGTGGGGCCACCGTCGTGCGGCGACGCGCGGCGAGCTGGAGCAGGCGCTGACCTCGCCGGGCGACGGGCCGGGCATCGTGGAGATCCGGCTCGAGCGCTGAGTCCTCGCGGGTCCGGTCGGACGGTCCTCCACAGGTCGTCGTCGGACGCTGTTCTCCCGGGGACGCCTCGTTCGAGCTCCGCAGCTCGTCAGCTGCTGCTTCGCTGGAGGCATGGCTGATGCGGAGACCGTGCGAGGAGAGGTCCTCGCCCTCGGCGACCGGGCGGCGGCGCTCGCCAGGAGCGCCTCCCCGGTGCTCCTGTCCGCGGCGGAGGCGCTGCACGCGGGACACTGCGCGGCGCTGACCTGTCCCGACGCGTTCGCCCGAGGCTCCTCGGCGGACAGCAAGGATGCGACGGACCTCGTCGAACGGTCGATCCGAGCGGAGTTCGCCGTCGCCCTCGGGGTCTCCGAGCGCACCGCCGCCAGGGAGCTGCTGCACGCCTCGCTCCTGATGGAGGAGCTGCCGCGGACCCGGTCCGCGCTCGCCGACGCCAGAATGCGCTGGGAGGCCGGCCAGCTCATCTGCTCCGTCGCGGCGACCCTCCCCGCAGCGGCGCGCGCGGCCTACGACGACCGGGCCGTCGACCTCGCGGAGACGCTGACCCCGGGGCAGCTGCGACACGCCCTCGCGCGGGTGCGGGAGGAGCTGCACGACGAGCCCCTCGCCGAGCGGCACGCTCGCGCCCGCGAGGACCGCCGGGTGTGGATGACAGCCGGGATCGACGGCATGGCAACGGTGTGCGCGCACGTCCCCGCGCCCGAGGCCGTCGGAGCGCTCGCCCGGCTCGACCGCATCGCGAGGGATCTGCGGGACGGCGCCGAAGGGGACCGCGATCTGCGGACGCTGGCGCAGCTCCGCGCCGACGCGTGGGCCGACCTGCTCTGCCACGGGGACGTGGCGGGGACCACTCCGGAGGGAGCCGCGGCGCCCTCGACCGGGCTGCGGGCCGAGGTGAGAGTCACCGTGGCGGCGAGCACCGCCGCAGGTGACGACGAGGCGGCCGCCGAGCTCGACGGCTACGGGCCGATCCCCGCCGAGGCGGTGCGAGCGCTCATCGACGACGACGCCGCCTTCACTCCCGTGCTGACCGACGAGGAGACCGGCGCGGTCGTCTCCGTCGGGCGCCGCCACCGGCTCCCACCGCCGAGGATGAGGCTGCTGGTCCGCCTCCGCGACCAGACCTGCCGCTTCCCGGGCTGCACCCGGCCGGCGTCCTCGACGGAGACCGACCACAGCGTCGAATGGCGGAACGGGGGAGAGACGACTCCCGACAACCTCGCCTCCCTGTGCGTCGCCCACCACCACGTGCGCCACGGCGACCGGTGGACGTATCTGCTCCATCCGGACGGCACAGCGGACTGGACCACACCGACCGGCCGCCGCGTGACGACCCGGCCGCCGGCGCTGCCCGGGCGACCGCCGGTGGGCGCAGGACGACGGCCGGGTGCTCCCCGGCTCGACGGGGACCCGGCGGGGTAGGCGCCGGGTAGCCGACGGCTTCAGCGACTCCCGACGTGCGTCAGGCCAGCGCGTCGGTGATCGGGCGGAACTTCATGCGGGTCTCGGCGAGCTCGGACTCGGGAACGCTGTCGGCCACGATGCCGGCGCCCGCCCAGGCCGTGACCGCGCCCTCGGCCGTGACCTCGGCGCTACGGAGTCCGACGGCCCACTCGCCGTCGCCGTTGCCGTCGATCCAGCCGACGGGTCCTGCGTACCGACCGCGGTCGAAGGGCTCCAGGTGCTCGATGAGCGCAAGGGCGTCGGCGGTCGGAGTGCCGGCCACTGCCGCGGTCGGGTGAAGAGCATCGACGAGATCGAGCGCGCTGGAGGAGTCGTCCAGAATTCCTCGCACGTCCGTCGCGAGGTGCCAGAGATTCGGCAGGCGGAGCGTGAACGGGGCGGCGCCCGCCGTCAGCTCCCGTGTGTGGGGCTCGAGTTCCCGGACCAGACTGGCGAGAGCGAAAGCGTGCTCCGAGCGGTCCTTCGGACTCTCGAGCAGAGCGGCCTCCACGTCCGCGTCGGCGAGGGGATCCTCGCCTCGTGCGGCCGTGCCGGCCAACACCCTCGCCGAGATCTCGCCCCGATCGACCGCGACCAGCGTCTCCGGACTGGCGCCGAGGAATCCGTCCACGGCGAAGCCCCAGCAGTCCGGGTACCGCTCGGTGAGCGCACCCAGCATCCGACGCAGGTCCGCCCCCGGCGGGAGCCGCCCCTGCAGATCGCGCGCGATCACGACCTTGGACAGCTCACCCGCCCGGATCGTCTCCACCGCGGCAGCGACCGCCGCGCGGTACCCGTCCGGCGGCAGCGCACCCGGCGAGAGCGGCACGTGGTACTCCGCCCCCAGCGGCTCCTCGCTCGGCGTATACGGTCTCTCCGCCTCGCCGTTCGTGATCCGCGTCAGCCATGACCGGCCGTCGCGCGTCCCGATCACGGTGCGCGGCACGATCAGCACGCTCGTCGCCTCGGATCGGCTCGAGAAAGCGAAGGTCCCGAACGCGACCAGCCCCGTCCCGGGCAGTCCGACCCGGTCCTCCACCGTCGCCGCGTCGCAGAGCCGACGCCAGGCCGCCGCCGCCTCCCGCAGCCGTTCCGGGCCCGAGAACTCGAGGCGCAGGGCCTCGCCGCGTCCGCTGAGCCCGGCGCCGTCGCGCTGCCAGAGGAGGGGCCGCCTCGGGTCGGAGTGGGAGAGGAGCGACGGCGGAGAGTCCAGTGGAGTCGTCTCCGCACGCAGCAGGGGGGTTCCAGCGCCGATGAGCGTCACCTCAGCAGGGTACGCCCGCGCCAGAGGATGGGACGTCCCATGCCGCGGGGCTCGGGGCGCAGGGCTCCGTTGCTACCGTGATCCGGACCGGGGCCGCCGCGCGAGGCGGAGCGGGGCGGTCCCGGCGCTTCCCTAGGGGGGAGCGCGCCGACCGGGCGCGGGACGGCGGATGCACAGCCGCCGTCCCGCGTCTCGCCGTAGACTTGCGGATCGTGACGAAGGCAGACCTCACCAAACGGCCCGACGAGGTCGCCTCGATGTTCGACACCGTGGCTCCCGCCTACGACCTGGTGAACGGACTCCTCTCGGTGGGGAACGACCGGCTCTGGCGGATCGCGACGACTCGCGCCGTCAACCCTGCTCCCGGTGAGCGCATCCTCGACATCGCGGCCGGCACCGGCACGTCGAGCGCGTCGCTGGCGCGGTCGGGCGCCCAGGTCGTCGCAGCCGACTTCTCCCCGGGAATGATCGCCGTCGGCCGTCGCCGTCAGGCGGGCAACGACCGGATCGAGTTCGTCCAGGCCGACGCGATGGATCTCCCGTTCGAGGACCAGTCGTTCGACGCCGTGACCATCTCGTTCGGTCTGCGCAACGTGGCCGAGCCGAGGACGGCGCTCGCCGAGTTCCTGCGTGTGCTGAAGCCCGGCGGCCGGGTCGTGATCTGCGAGTTCT
The DNA here is from genome assembly GCF_002931705.1 of Rathayibacter sp. AY1C5. Taxonomy (NCBI): domain Bacteria; kingdom Bacillati; phylum Actinomycetota; class Actinomycetes; order Micrococcales; family Microbacteriaceae; genus Rathayibacter; species Rathayibacter sp. AY1C5. The sequence goes on along the minus strand of NZ_PSWD01000032.1, from coordinate 9,465 downwards.
CGACTCCGCCGATCGCTCCGCTGGCCGCCGCGTACGCCTTCTACCTGTCGACGGTCATGCCCGCCGTCGTGCGCCTCGCGTCGTCGAACAATCCTGCGTACGACTATCTCGGCGATTCCATCCGGGCCTGGCCGGAGCAGAGCGTCGTCGCCGCCTGGCTCCGCGCGGCGGGCTTCGAGCGCGTGGCCTACCGCGATCTGACCGCTGGCATCGTGGCGCTGCACCGCGGCGTCAAGCCGATCGCGGCGACCCGATGACGACCGGGGTCCGCACAGGCCGAGACGTTAGGGTTTCCCTGTGAACGCCACTGCGCCCGTCGCCCGTCGCAGCCCGTCTCTGACGGCGCAGCTCGGCCTCTCCGAGCGCATCTTCTCCTCCTCGTCGGACCGGGCTCTCGCCCGCACGATCGACGCGGGTCTGGAGCAGGTCGAGGAGGGTCTCGTCCGGCAGCTGTCCTTCGCGGACGCTGTGGCCGACGTCTCCACCCGGTACCTCCTCGAGGCGGGCGGCAAGCGTGTGCGCCCGATGCTCACCCTCCTGGCCGCGTCGCTGGGCCGCGGCAACACGCCGCAGGTCCTGCTCGGTGCGCAGGCGATCGAGATCACGCATCTCGCATCGCTCTACCACGACGACGTCATGGACGAGGCGGAGAAGCGCCGCGGCGTCCCGTCGGCGCAGACCGTGTGGGGCAACAACGTGGCCATCCTGACGGGCGATCTGCTCTTCGCCCGCGCGAACCAGCTGATGGTCGAGCTCGGCGACAAGGCGATCCGGCTCCAGGCCGACACGTTCGAGCGTCTCGTCCTCGGGCAGCTGCACGAGACGGTCGGCCCGACCGACGGCGAGGACCCGGTCGAGCACTACCTGTCCGTCCTGGCCGACAAGACCGGGTCCCTGATCGCCGCGGCGGGCCGCACGGGAGTCGCGTTCTCGGAGGCTCCGGAGGAGTACGAGGAGGCCATGCGCGTCTTCGGCGAGAAGATCGGCGTCGCCTTCCAGATCGTCGACGACGTCATCGACCTCTCTCCCCAGCCGGAGGAGACCGGCAAGAACCCCGGCACGGACATCCGCGCCGGCGTGTCGACGCTGCCGATCCTGCGCCTGCGCGAGCGCGCCTCCTCGGACAGGGACGCCGCGGCTCTCCTCGCCCGCATCGAAAGCTATGTGAGCCGCTCGAACGACGCCATCGCGCACACGGAGGAGCAGAGCGCCGACATCTCGGACGCCATCGCTCAGCTGCGCGATCACGACGTCACCGCGCAGACCCTCGCCGAGGCCCACCGGTGGGCCGACGAGGCCGTCGCCGCCCTCGCTCCGCTGCCCGACGGCTCCGTCCGCAAGGCGCTGACGCGCTTCGCCGACACCGTCGTCGAGCGCAACGGCTGACCCCGATCGTCGCGGCGCGCCCTGCGCCGCAGGAATGAGACCGGTTGTGCGCTGCGGCGCCCCGGCAGGAGGAACGCAATGACCAAGCTCAGGCTGGCCATCGTCGGCGCGGGTCCCGCGGGCATCTACGCCGCCGACCTCATGATCAAGGCCGAGAAGAAGTACGACGTCTCGATCGATCTGTTCGAGCACCTGCCCGCGCCCTACGGCCTGGTCCGCTACGGCGTCGCGCCCGATCACCCGCGCATCAAGGGGATCATCACCGCGCTGCGGGAGGTGCTCGACCGGGGCGACATCCGCATCTTCGGCAACGTGCACTTCGGGACCGACATCACGCTCGAGGATCTCAAGCGGCACTACCACGCCGTGATCTTCGCGACCGGCGCCGTTCGGGACGCTCCGCTCGACGTCCCGGGTGTCGAGCTCGAGGGCTCCTACGGTGCGGCCGACTTCGTCAGCTGGTTCGACGGCCACCCCGACGTGTCGCGCACCTGGCCGCTGGAGGCGTCCTCCGTCGCTGTCATCGGCAACGGCAACGTCGCGCTCGACGTCTCGCGGATGCTGGCGAAGCACGCCGAGGACCTCCTGCCCACCGAGGTCCCGCCGAACGTCTACGAGGGGCTGAAGGCGTCTCCTGTCACCGACGTGCACGTCTTCGGGCGCCGCGGTCCCGCTCAGGTGAAGTTCACGCCGCTGGAGCTGCGCGAGCTGGGCGAGCTGCGCGACGTCGACATGATCGTCGCCGACGAGGACTTCGACCTCGATCCCGCTTCGGAGGCCGCCATCGCGACCAACAAGCAGGTCATGGTCATCAACCGGGTGCTCAACCAGTGGCGCACCCGTGAGGTCGGGAGCGCCTCGCGTCGTCTCCACCTGCATTTCTGGGCGAAGCCGCTCGAGTTCGTGGACGACGGATCCGGTCGGGTCGGCGCGATCCGGTACGAGCGCACCGAGCCGGACGGCGAGGGCGGAGTGCGCGGCACGGGTGAGATCCGCGAGGTCCCGGTGCAGGCCGTGTACCGCGCGGTCGGCTACTTCGGCTCGCCGCTCGATGGCCTCCCGTTCGACGAGATGCGCGGCGTGATCCCGAACCGCGAGGGCCAGGTCCTGGACGACGAGGACCAGCAGGTCCACGGCGTGTACGCGACCGGCTGGATCAAGCGCGGACCGGTGGGCCTCATCGGGCACACCAAGTCCGACGCCATGGAGACCGTCGCGCACGTGCTCAACGACCAGGCGTCCTGGTGGACGCCCGAGCACCCCGAGGAGGCGGCCGTGGTCGCCCTGCTCGAGGAGCGGGAGATCGCCTACACGGATCTCGACGGCTGGCACCGGCTGGACGAGCACGAGATGGCGCTCGGCGAGCCCGAGGGCCGTGCGCGCGTGAAGGTCGTTCCTCGCGAGGACATGATCGCGATCTCGCGGGCGGAGCCGGTCGCGCTCTGACGCGTGCTCTCCGAACGGCCCTCCGGTGCACTCCGGGGGGCCGTTCGTCGTTCCGGCGCGGACGCCGCGCACCTCCTCTAGGATTCGGGCACCGCTCTGGACGGAGACAGCATGACCACGGCCTCGCCCCACGACGTCATCCGGGTGCGCGGTGCGCGCCAGAACAACCTCCGGGGGATCGACGTCGACATCCCGAAGCGGAGGATCACCGTGTTCACCGGTGTCTCGGGCTCCGGCAAGTCGTCGCTCGTCTTCGGCACCATCGCCGCCGAGTCCCAGCGCCTCATCAACGAGACCTACTCCGCCTTCGTGCAGCAGTTCATGGGGTCGCCGGCCCGCCCGGACGTGGAGTCGCTCGACGGACTGTCGGCCACGATCGTCGTCGATCAGGAGCGGATGGGGTCGAACGGCCGGTCCACGGTCGGCACGGCGACCGACGCGTACACGATGCTGCGGATCCTCTTCAGCCGGATCGGCGACCCGCACGCGGGCACGAGCGGTGCGTTCTCCTTCAACCTGCCGGAGGGGATGTGCCCCCGGTGCGAGGGAACGGGCCGGGTGTCGAGCATCGACCTCGACGCGCTGATCGACCGCTCGAAGTCGCTCGAGGGCGGTGCTCTCGACGCGATCCCCAACTTCGTCGTCGGCGGCTGGTACTGGAAGGGCCTCGCCGAGTCCGGCCTCTATCCGGCCGATGTGCCGATCGCAGACTTCACGCCCGAGCAGATGGACGCGTTCCTCCACCGTCCGGCCACCAAGATGGCCATCGCCGGGATGACGATGACCTACGAGGGCCTCCTGGTGAAGGTCACCCGCCTCTACCTGGCGAAGGAGGCGGCCCAGCCGCACATCCGCGCCTTCGCCGAGCGGGTGGCCACCTTCGCCGCCTGTCCCGAGTGCGGAGGCGGCCGGCTCACCCGGGCGGCGCTGGAGTCGCGCATCGGGGGCCGGAACATCGCCGAGTGCGCCGCGCTGCAGGCGACCGACCTCGCCGCGTGGCTCCGCGGACTGCAGGCGCCGTCCGTCGTTCCGATCGTCGAGACCCTCCTCGGGACGCTCGACGCCCTCGTCCAGGTCGGCCTCGGCTACCTGTCGCTCGATCGGGAGTCGGGCACCCTCTCGGGCGGTGAGGCGCAGCGGGTCAAGATGGTGCGGCATCTGGGATCGAGCCTCACGGACGTCACGTACGTCTTCGACGAGCCGACGGCGGGTCTGCATCCGCACGACGTCTCGCGGATGATCGAGCTGCTGCGCCGCCTGCGGGACAAGGGCAACACCGTCCTGGTGGTCGAGCACAAGCCGGAGATCATCGAGATCGCCGATCACGTGGTCGACCTCGGTCCGAGGGCCGGTGCGCACGGCGGCGAGCTGCGGTTCGAGGGGACGGTGGCGCAGCTGCGCACGTCCGACACCCTGACGGGCCGTCATCTCGGTCACCGCGTCCCGCTGAAGGAGGCCGTGCGCCGTCCGACCGGGGCGGTGGAGATCCGCGGGGCCTCCACGCACAACCTCCGCGGCGTCGACGTGGACGTCCCGCTGGGCGTGCTGACCGTCGTCACCGGAGTCGCAGGGTCGGGGAAGTCGTCGCTCCTGCACGGCTCGCTCGCGGGTCGGCCCGGCGTGGTGGTGGCCGACCAGTCGCCGATCCGCGGCTCGCGGCGCAGCAATCCGGCGACCTACACCGGGGTCCTCGACGCGATCCGGGCGGCCTTCGCGAAGGCGAACGGTGTGAGACCGGCGCTCTTCAGCGCGAACTCGGCAGGCGCCTGCCCCGTCTGCAAGGGGGCCGGGATGATCTTCACCGAGCTGGGCCCCGCCGCGACGGTCTCGTCGGTCTGCGAGGAGTGCGACGGCAAGCGGTTCACCGCTGAGGTGCTCGAGTACCGCCTCCGCGGGAGGAACATCCACGAGGTGCTCTCGATGCCGATCGTCGACGCCGCGGAGTTCTTCGCGAGCGGACCGGCGCACACGGTGCTCGCCCGTCTCGTCGACGTCGGTCTCGGCTACCTCACGCTCGGACAGCCGTTGAACACGCTGTCCGGGGGCGAGCGCCAGCGCCTCAAGCTCGCGATCAACATGGCCTCGTCCGGATCCGTCTACCTGCTCGACGAGCCGACCACGGGCCTGCACCTCGCGGACGTCGACACACTGCTCGGACTGCTCGACCGGCTGGTCGACTCCGGGAACTCGGTCGTGGTGATCGAGCACCACCGCGCCCTGATGGCGCACGCGGACTGGATCATCGACGTGGGGCCCGGAGCCGGGCACGACGGAGGGACGATCGTCTTCGAGGGGACTCCGGTCGGGCTCGCGGCGGCGGACACGCTGACCGGACGCGCCCTCGCCGAGTACGCGCGCTGAGGCGCACGGAGCCGCGACGTCCGCGGGTCAGCGCGAGAACGGGCCGGACAGGGCCGCCCACTGCAGGAGCATGATCGTCTTCGCGTCGACGATCTGCACGCCGATCTGGGTCAGCGCCTCGTCGAACGAGAGCTCGAGGACCTCGATGTCCTCGCCCTCGTCGGCGAGTCCCGCGAACGCTCCGCTGCGGGTCCCCGCGCGGTAGCGCCCGGCGTAGAAGTGCAGCTTCTCGGTGACCGAGCCGGGGCTCATGAACGCGTCGAACACGTGCTCGAGCCGGCCGACCTCGAGTCCGGTCTCCTCGGACGCCTCGCGGCGGGCGCCCTCCTCGGGCCCGTCCTCGTCCAGGAGACCGGCGGGCACTTCGAGGAGCATCCCGTCGAGGTCGCCGTTCACGTACGCGGGGTAGCGGAACTGCCGGATCAGGACGACGGTGCGCGCGTCGGCGTCGTAGAGCAGGACCGCCGCGCCGTTACCCCGGTCGTAGGTCTCGCGCTGCTCGCTCGTCCAGCTGCCGTCGCGGTGCCGGTAGTCGAAGCGGGTGGTGCGGAGGACGTACCAGTCGCTCGAGAGGAGGGTGACCTCCTTCACGACCACGTCGGGGTTCCCGACGAGGTCGAGCCCGTCCCTGTCGAGTCCGGTGCGGCCCCGCCGGTCGGGCTCGTCGATTCCGGCGGTCACGCGCGTGCTCCCGTGTGCGTCATTCCTCAGCGGAAGTTGACGAACTGGAGGTCGAGCTCGAGGTCGGCCCCGCGCAGGAGCGCCATGGTCGCCTGGAGGTCGTCGCGGCTCTTCGAGGAGACGCGGAGCTCGTCGCCCTGGATCTGCGACTTGACCGACTTCGGCGCCTCGTCGCGGATGAGCTTGTTGATCTTCTTCGCGTGCTCCTGGTCGATGCCCTCCTTGAGGGCGGCCTCGATCCGGTACTCCTTGCCGGACGCGAAGGGCTCGCCCGCGTCGAGGCTCTTGAGGCTGATGCCGCGCTTGATCAGCTTCGACTGGAAGACGTCGAGGATGGCGTTCGCCCGCTCCTCGGTGTTGGCCTTGATCAGGATCTTCTCGCCGCTCCAGGCGATAGAGGCGCCGACGTTCTTGAAGTCGTAGCGCTGCTCGACCTCCTTGTGGGCCTGGTTCAGGGCGTTGTCCGCCTCCATCTTGTCGATCTTGCTGACGACGTCGAACGTTGAATCTGCCATGGCTCCGAGTTTAGCTTTCAGGCGTGGCGGAGCCCGGCCCCAGGCGCGGCTGGTACCTCTGAGGGGTGCGCCGCCTCCCCGTTCTCGTCCTCGTCCCGCTCGCCGGCCTCCTCCTGGCCGGCTGCGGCCAGCGGCCGCCCGCGCTGACGGTCGAGGAGGGCCTGTCCACCGTCCCTCCCGCGGCGACCGCTCCCGTCGCGGCCGACCCCGTCGTGCTGGAGGATCCCGAGCAGGCCGCGGCGACGCCGGTGCGACTGCTCGCCGACGAGGCGTGGCTGGGCACGGCGTCCGAGGGGAGCGGCATCCCGCTGCGTGCGCTCACCGCCTACGCGGGCACGGCCCTCCTCACGGCGTCGGTCGACCCCGACTGCCGGTTGGACTGGGCGACCCTGGCCGGCATCGGCTACGTCGAGAGCAGGCACGGCACGATCGACGGCGGCGAGCTGGGCGAGGACGGGCGGCCGACGGAGCCGATCTACGGTCCGCGCCTGGACGGAACGCGCTTCGACCGGGTCCCCGACAACGACGGCGGGGCTCTGGACGGCGACGCCGAGGTCGACCGGGCGATGGGTCCGCTGCAGATCATCCCGGCGACGTGGATGGCGTGGGCGTCGAGCGGATGGGATCCGCAGAACGTGGACCAGCAGGCGGTGACCGCCGCCCGGTACCTCTGCGACGCCGGCGGCGACCTCTCGACGGAGTCGGGATGGCGGGCGGCGATCGCGGCCTACAACCCGGCCGGGAGCTACGCGGGGAAGGTCGCGGAGGCGGCGTCCCGCTACGCGGCGGAGGCGGACTGAGGCCTCGCGGCACCGATTTCCGATCCGCCGGTCGCGTGGGTATCCTTGCTGAGCGCCTCCGGTTGTGAACACGTGGTCGGGTGCGCCACGGCGAGTTACCCTAGCGGCCAAAGGGATCTGACTGTAAATCAGACGGCGTAGCCTTCGGGGGTTCGAATCCCTCACTCGCCACCGAGCAGGAACACCCAGCAGACGCCCCGGCATCACGAGATGCGCGGGGCGTTCCGCATGTCGGGGGATCGCCCTTCCGGCGGAGCGCCTTTCCGGGGGAGCGCCTTTCCGGCCCGCCCCGTCGCCTCAGCCCCGCGCCTCCTGCTCCAGGAACGCTGCGAGGGAGAGCGGCGGCCGTCCGGTCAGCCGCTCGACGTCGGACGAGACGTGCTCCAGCTGTCCGGCGGCGATCGCGGAGTAGGTGCTGACCCAGGCGTCCAGCTGCCAGCCCGGTGCGTTCCAGCGGCGGCGTGACGCGTACGCCTCCTCGAGGGTCTCGTCGACGTACACGGCGGGGCGGCCCGCCGCCGTCAGGGTCGCCGCGACCTCGTCGAGGGTGAGGGCCTCGGGCCCGGTCAGCTCGTAGGCGGCTCCGCGGTGCTCGGAGGGGGAGCGGAGGACAGCCGCGGCCGAGCGGGCCACATCCTCGCGCGCGACGACGGCGGCCCGGCCCGTTCCCGCGGGTCCGCGGATCGCGCCGTCCTCGCCGAGCATCGCGGGCAGGAAGTCGAGGTAGAGGTTGTCGCGGAGGAACGTCCAGCCCATGCCCGAGCGGCGGATCGCGTCCTCGGTGGCCGCGTGGTCTCGGGCGAGGGTGAAGACCGCGTCGGGTGCGGCTCCGGCGAAGGAGGTGTAGACGACGTGCTCGACACCCGCGGCGGCGGCTGCACCGACGAACGCGAGGTGCTCGGCGCGGCGCTCCTCGTTCTCGGAGGCGGAGACCATCAGGAGGAGGCGCGCGCCCTCGAGCGAGTCGCCCGCGTCGGCGAAGGAGGAGCGCACCACCTCGGCCCCGGTGAGCTCGGGCGCGCGGGACGGGTCGCGGACCAGCAGGCGGAGGGCGTGACCGGCGTCGGCGAGCTCGCGCGCGACGCGACCGCCCACGGCTCCGGTGGCTCCGGTGAGGGCGATAGGGGTGCTCATCCCCCCATGATGGGCCCGATCCCTAGGCTGGGACCATGAGCGACAACGCCCCCCTCCTCGCCATCGCCCGCTCGATCGCCGTCGAGGCGGCGCACCTCGCCCGCCAGCGGCGGGAGGACGGTGTCGAGATCGCCGCGTCGAAGTCGTCCCCGGAGGACGTGGTGACGGCCGCGGACCGGGAGGTCGAGGAGCTGATCCGCCGGCGCCTGGCCGAGGCGCGTCCGGACGACGGCTTCCTCGGCGAGGAGTCGGGGTCGGGGGGCGGCACGAGCGGGCTGACCTGGGTCGTCGATCCGATCGACGGGACCGTCAACTACCTCTACGGCATCCCCTCCTACGCGGTCAGCATCGCTGTGGTGGAGGGGGAGCCGGATCCCGCGACCTGGACCGCGCTCGCCGGCGCGGTCGTGAACGGAGCGACGGGCGAGGTGACCACGGCCAGCCGAGGCGGGGGAGCCGAGCGGGACGGAGTCGTGCTGCAGGTCTCGGCTCCCTCCTCCCTCTCGCTCGCGCTGGTGGGCACCGGCTTCGGCTACGACGCGGGCCGCCGGATGCGTCAGGGCGCCGTGGTGCAGGAGCTCCTGGGCTCGGTCCGCGACATCCGCCGCATCGGCTCGGCGGCGCTCGACCTGTGCTCGGTGGCCACCGGGCAGCTGAACGCGTACTACGAGCGGGGCCTGAACCCGTGGGACCTCGCTGCGGGCGCCCTCATCGCCGAGGAGGCGGGTGCGCGGGTCGCGGGACTCGACGGCGCACCCTTCGGCTCCGGGCTGCTCATCGCGGCACCGGATCCTCTCTTCGCCGAGCTGGAGGATCTGCTGCGCCGCCTGCGCGCGGACGAGGTGTAACCGCTCTCCCAGGCCGAGCCGACACGGATTCCGTGCGCCGAGAGGCGGATCGGCGCAGGATCCCGCCGGGGCTCGCCGCGCGTCGTGCCCCGATCGCGCCTGTGCGCGGCGGCCTCTGGCCGGATCCCGCCGGCCGTGGTTATCCTTTATGAATTCGTGATGTTCGCACAGGCTGCGCTCACGGAGCCGAGCGTTGCCTCTCCCTGGAGGCCCGCTCGTCCCCTGCCCCCGACGGAAGACATCGATTTCGTGAGCCCCGATTCGCCGGGGGTCGATGCAGGGGCAGCGGGGGCG
>NZ_PSWD01000031.1:0-29569 GCF_002931705.1 Rathayibacter sp. AY1C5 | reverse complement strand
TTCCCACCCCTGAGGAGAGTGCCGGCACCCCGACCACTGCACCCCCGACCCGGCGCGAGGCCCGCGAGGCCGAGCGCCGTGCGGCCCGGGCCGAGGCGGAGACGGGCGCGGCGACCGCCGGTGCCGCGGTCGAGGGCAGCGGATCGGACGACTCCGCCGCTTCCGCAGGCGCTGGCGACTCCGCGGACACCACCGTCGACGCCGCATCGGCCGTGGCGCCCGCTCCGACCGTGTCGGTCGAGGTCCCCGCCGTCGCCTCCCCCGCCTCCCGGTCGATCCCGACCTCTCCGCGTCGCGCGTCCGCCTCCCGCCCCGTCGCTCCCCGCGTCGCCGAATCCGCCCGGGCCCGTGGCCTCAGCCGCCGCGCCCTGGCCTTCGGCACCTTCTCGGTGGTCGGCGGCCTCTTCGCCACGGCCGCGATCCCCGCGTACGGCGCCCGCAGCTCCTCCGCCACCGCGACCGGCCGCGCCGCCGCGAACCGGGTCGGCCTCCAGAACCTCACCGTCTCCTCCGACGCCGCCGGCCAGACCGCCGTCCGCGACGCCTTCGCCGCACCGACCCAGGCGCAGCTCGACGAGGCCAGCCGCCAGGCGGCCGTGCTCTCCGGATCCAACGGCGGCGAGTTCTCGACCGTGCAGACCCGCGCGGTCGGCGACGACTACCCGTGGCCCTACGAGACCATCGACGACGACGGCGGCGGACTCTCGCCCCTCGGCTACTACTACCGCGAGTGCGTCGACTTCGTGGCCTGGCGCCTCAACCGCGACGCCGGTCGCACCTCCGCGCCGTGGAAGTACACGTGGGGGAACATCACCCCGCTCGGCGGCAGCGCCTACGAGTGGCCGGACAACTGGGCCGCGAAGGGCTGGGCGACCAGCAGCGTCCCGATCGTCGGCTGCGTCGCGTGGTGGACCTACAACCACGTCTCGTACGTGCAGAAGGTCAACGACGACGGCACCGTGCTCCTCGAGGAGTACAACTACGGCGGCAAGCACAGCTACGTCACCCGCACCTTCCCCACCGCCCAGGTCCCGCTCTTCCTGTACCCGCCGGTCCTGTAGGGGGCCTGTCCCCGTCGCGCGTCGGCGGGCGGTGCGTCGCGATCCGTCCCCAGCGCACGCCGACGGGCGAGGGGGTGCGATCGCGCGTCAGGCGAGCGCGGCGAGGAGGATCGCGAAGGCGGGCGTCGTCGGATCGACGAGCGCCATGTGGTCGGCGTCGGCGAGCTCGTGCAGCTGCACGGCGGGGTGCCGGTCGGCGTATCGGCGGCTGTAGGCGTCGGGGACGTCCTCGTCGAGTACGCCGTGGATCAGCGTGGTCGGCTGCGGCGGCGCGGGCAGCTGCGCGGGGTCGGCGCCCGGGAGCAGCGCGAGGTCGCCGCCGAGGAGCTCCCCCACGGCGTCGTCGCTGAGGCGGTCGGCGGAGGCGGCGGCCAGGTCGAGCACGCCCGCCAGTGCCACCACAGCGGCGACGTGCGGCGACGGACGGGCGGCCTGCGACCAGACGGCGAGGTGGCCGCCGGCGGAGTGGCCGACGAGGGCGACCGGTCCGGCGCCGGGCAGCAGTGCCGGGAGCGCCGCGAGCACGGCCAGGACGTCGTCGCCGGTGCCCGGCCAGCCGCCTCCCGGGTCGCCCGCGCGCCGGTACTCGGGGAGGAGCACGTCGTGCCCGCGGTCGGCCAGTGCCGCCGCGAGCGGCCGGGCGTGCCGCCGGTCCCACCGCGCCCGCCAGAACCCGCCGTGCACGAGCACGACCGGCCGGCGCGCCTCGCCGGGCGCCCCGCGGAAGACGTCCGCGATCTGCTCCGGAGCCTCCCCGTACCGGCGCACCTCGTCCGGCTCGCGCCCCTCCGACTGCTGCATCCCCCCAGTACCTCCCCGCGAGACGCCACGTCGGTGCGCCCGGCACGGCGTGTCGCGTACCGGAGCGGCACCTCGCGGAGAGGGAGACGGAGGCGCGGGAGCGCCCGCGTCAGGACTCGAACCAGCCCCGGGGGTGGTGGTCGGCCGTGAGGGGCGTGCGCGGCCGGGTCGGGCGGGCCCAGCGGACGGCGTTCGCCAGCACGCGCCGGATGTCCAAGTGGTGGTAGACGGGGTAGTCCTGGTCGCCGGGCGAGAAGTAGAAGACCTTTCCGAGGCCGCGGGTGTAGGTCACTCCGGAGCGGAACACCTCGCCGCCGGTGAACGTCGACAGGAACACCGTCTCCTCCGGCACCGGGATGTCGAAGTACTCGCCGTACATCTCCTGCTCGGGGATGATCAGCGGGCTGGGCACGCCCTCGGCGATCGGATGCGTGGGCGCGATCGTCCAGACGAGCTCGCGGTCGCGGTCGTTGCGCCACTTCAGCGAGCAGGTCGTGCCCATGAGCGCCTTGAAGATCGACGAGTAGTGGCCCGAGTGCAGGACCAGGATCCCCATCCCCTCCTGCACGTGTCGCAGAACCCGCTGGACGACCTCGTCCGACACCTCCTCGTGCGCGATGTGCCCCCACCACAGCAGCACGTCCGTCGTCGCGAGCGCCTCCTCGGTGAGCCCGTGCTCGGGCTCGGGGAGCGTCGCGGTGCGCACCGAGACGGCGTCGCCGAGCGACTCCGCGAGCCCGTCCGCGATGACGCGGTGGATGCCGTCCGGGTAGTGGCGCAGCACGGTCTCGTCGCCGCGGGTCTCGTGGCGGAACTCGTTCCAGACGAGGACCTCGATCGGGGCGCTCATGCGACCGCCACCTCCTGCTTCTCGGCGGCGGAGCGGTAGATCGCGTCGACCACCCGGCTGCGGTGCAGCGCGTACTCGCCGTAGTGGCCGGAGTAGCGGGGGCCGCCCGCGGGCGCGTCGGCTCCCGAGGCGATGGCCTCCAGGAACTCGGCGATGACCGAGCGGTGGTGTCCGGCGGGGACCTTCACGTCGGGGTGCGAGACGGTCGGCGCTCCGGCGACCTCGGAGTAGAGCGTCAGAGTCCCCTCCGTGGCGTAGTCGGCGATGTGGAGGCGCGCGCCCCCGGCCGAGCCGAGCAGCTCGACCTCGATGTCCTCGTCGACCTTCGAGTAGCTGGCCCAGGAGGCGTCGAGCTGGAGCGAGCGGCCGTTGTCGAGGCGCAGCAGGGCGCTCGAGAAGTCCTCCACCTCGAACGCGTGCGTGCCGGTGGCGGCGACGCCGTGCGGGCGCCCTCCGCGGCCGGAGCGGCCGATCTCGCCGTACGCGACCGCCGAGACGCTGGTCACGCGCGGCTCGTCGAGCAGGTGCAGCGCGATGTCGAGCACGTGGGAGCCGAGGTCGATGAGCGGGCCGCCGCCGGCGAGCTCCTTGCTGGTGAACCAGGAGCCGATGCCGGGGATGCCGGTGCGCCGCTGCCAGCTCGCGCGGGCGTGGTAGACGTCGCCCAGCGGCGCGTCGTCGAGGTAGTCGCGGAGGAAGGCGACGTCGGCGCGGCGGCGGTGGTTGTACGCGATCTCGAGCACCCGGTCGTTCGTGCGGGCGGCCTCGACCATCTCGGCCGCCAGCTCGGCGGTGGTGGCGAGCGGCTTCTCGCAGAAGACGTGCTTGCCGCTCGCGAGCGCGGCCACGGCGATCGGGTGGTGCAGGTGGTTCGGGACGCCGATGGAGACGACGTCGAGGTCGTCGCGGGCGACGAGCTCCTCCCAGTCGGCGTAGAGGTCGGGGACGCCGCGGGTCGCGCCGAGTTCGTGCAGGCGCGCCTCTTCTTGGCCGGCGAGCGCGACGACGCGGGCGCCGGGCAGGGACTGGAAGGCGTCGAGGTGGGTGGTGCCGGCGAAGCCGAGGCCGACGACCCCCACGCGCAGCTCAGTGGTGTTCTCTGTCATGCGCCGAGCCTACTCGAATCGATTCGAGCACTCCATGGGCGGTGCGGCTTCCCGGAGCATCGGGCAGGCCGGCTTCAGGCCGCGAGGCGCGCCTCGAGCGCGGCGAGCGACGCGCGCAGGGCCGGCGCCTCGAGGGCGTCGCCGTCGGCGGCGGCGTGCGCGGCGGCGAACGCCTGGACCTGGCGGTGCAGCTCGACGCGGGTCCCGCCGCGGGCGACGACCGCGAGCCGCTCGGCGAGGCGCACGCCGGCGCGGACGACGAGCGGCTGCTCCATCGCGTACGAGCGCAGCGCGAGGAACACGTCGGCCAGCAGCTCACCCGCCCGAGGCCATGGGACGACCAGGCGGACGACTCCGTCGGCGTCGGAGTAGCGGCCGCGCGCCTCCGGCCGGCCGCAGAGGTCGACGAGCGCGCTGGTCAGGGCCTCGACGGCGCCGACCGCGGTGTACGGGTCGTTCGTGCCGGTCGCGAGCCCGCGGACTCCGATCTCGACCACCTGCTGGACGGCGTACCGGAGGTCCTGGTGCGGGGTGCGCGCGTCGGCGACGACGACCGCGGCGACCGCCTCCTCCTGGGCGACGGACCCCTCCAGGACCTCGAGCACCGGGTCGCCGACGAGGACGTGGTCGCCGGGCAGCGCGAGCACCCGGAGCCGCGCGTCGCCGCGGCGGGCCAGGGCGACCAGCCGCTCGACCTCGAGCTGCTCGACGTAGCCCCCGCGCACCGCACGCAGCACGACCGGCTCGCGCCCCGCCGGCGGCAGGGCCTCCTCCGCGAGCAGGGCCTCCTCCGCGTCCACCGGCTCCTCACCGTCCTCCGGATGCAGTCGCTCGATCACGTCGACGAGCTCACCGAGCACCCGCTGCTGCAGCGTCGTCACCTGCACCGACAGCGCGATGTGGTGGATGAAGTAGACGAGCACCGCGACGTCGCCCACCGCGAGCAGCACCGAGAACGAGACGGCCACCACCGGCACGAACGTCAGCGACGCGTCCTCCTCGGTGTGCACCGCGCGCAGCACGATCAGTGAGTACAGGAACGTGGACGTGAGCACCGCCAGGACGACCTGGTTGCCGCGGTCGGCCATGAAGTTGCGGACAAGCCGGGGCCCGTAGGCGGAGGACGTGGTCGCCAGCACCGAGATCGTGATCGAGAACGAGGTCGCGGCGACGCCCAGCATCGTCCCGCCGATCGCCGAGAGGATCGCCCGGCCGCCGGTCGGCGACAGGTCCTCGATCAGGGGGATGTCGCTGACGCCGGCGCGGACCAGCAGGTGGTCGACCTCGACCAGTCCCAGCGCCAGCCCGACGGCGAGGACGCCGAACAGGGCGGGGAGGAACCAGAAGGATTCGCGGAGGTGGAGGAGCCGGGAGCGCATCCTCGAAGGCTAGAGCGGCGCCTCCTCGCGGGCTGCGCCGCCGCGGAGGCTTGCGCGCCGGGCCGGGACGTGCCGCGGTGCCTGCCGCGGAGGCGACGTCGCGTCAGGGCCGTCCGCACTGCGGGGGCGTCGTCGCGACGGACGCCGGACGCACCGGAGGCGCCGACCCCCGGGGATCGGCGCCTCCGCAGGGCGTCAGGTGACGTTGATGAGCGTGCGCTGCCAGCCGGAGGATCCGTCGGGCGCGACCGGCGCGCGGTCCTCGATCTGGACCATGCCGTTCTTGTCGACCGCGCGGACCGCGACGTAGTGCGAGCCGGGCTGGGCGTCCCAGTCGACGAACCACTGCACCCAGGTGTCGAGGTTGACCGGGGTCGAGAGCGTCGCCTCCTGCCAGTCGCCGTTGTCGATGCTCACCTCGACCTTCTCGATGCCGATGCTCTGCGCCCAGGCGACGCCCGCGATCTTGAGAGCGCCCGAGGTGACGGGGACGCCGATCCGCGGGGTGTCGATCCTCGAGGACATCTTGATGGGGGCCTCGGCGGAGTAGCCGCGCGGGGTCCAGTAGGCCTGGTCGGCCTCGAAGGTGGTGACCTTGAGCTCGGTGAGCCACTTGGTGGCCGAGACGTAGCCGTAGAGGCCGGGCACGATCATCCGCACCGGGAAGCCGTGCTCGAACGGGAGGGGCTCGCCGTTCATGCCGACGGCGAGGATCGCGTCGAGGTTCTCGTCCGTGACCGCGGTGATCGGGGTGGACGCCGTGTAGCCGTCGCTGCTGGTCGAGAGGAGCATGTCGGCTCCGCTCTGCACGCCGGCCATCTTCAGCACGTCGCGCAGGGGGACGCCGAGCCACTTGGCGTTGCCGACGAGGTTGCCGCCGACCTGGTTCGAGACGCAGGTGAGGGTGATGCCGTACTCGTCGAGGCCCATGTCGAAGATCTGCTGGAGGTTCAGCGTCACCTCGCGGTCGACCATGCCGGTGATCTTCAGCGACCAGGCCGACGGGTCCAGGTTGGGCACGGTGAGGGCGGTGTCGACGCGGTAGAAGTCGGCGTTCGGCGTGTAGAGCGGGGTGATGCCCTCGATGTCGAGCTCGGCGCCCGCGGGGACCGAGACGGTGCTGCGCGGGGACGGCAGGCGCAGGGCGTCGCGGACACCGGCGAGGGAGGAGGTCGCCGCGTTGACCAGGCGGGCACCGGTGCCGACGACGGCCGCACCGACGGCGGAGATCAGCGCGATGCGGAAGAAGCCGCGGCGCTCGAGGGCGCCCGGACGGGCCTCGGAGGATGTTCCCCTGGCCTCCGAGGCCCGGGCCGCACGCCAGCCGCGCAGGCGCGTGAAGAGGAGGTGCATGACGACGACGGCGACGACGAGTCCGACCAGCGTGGGCACCGCAGCGAGCGGCGACGCTCCGGTGCGGGTCACGATGGCGGCGATCGAGAGGCCGCCGGCGATCACGAGCAGCACCTGGCCGAGCGGCGGGCGGACCAGCTGGAGCACTCCGGCGATCGCGGCGGCGACGACGACCGCGGCGCCCACGCTGCCGAGCAGGAAGGTCTTGTCGTTCTCGCCGAACGTCTCGATCGCGAACTCCTTGAGCGGGCGCGGGACGATGTCGACGATGAAGGCGCCGAGCGCGAGCACGGGGCTCGCGGTGCGGGCGACCGCGAGGGCGATGAGCTCGGCGACGGCGAGGAGGACTCCGCCCGTGACGATGCCCGCGAGGGCGGCGAGCAGGAAGTAGAGAGCTCGATGCTCGCGCACGGGTGCCGCTGTCTGGTTCATGGAGGAGAGTTTTCTCCCGCGACCTGCCGTTTCCCAGGGTGTCCCTGGTTTGGTCGTGTAGGCGCCTTTTTCATAACGAACAGGTAACGCACAGCGGCGGCATCTCGACGGGATCACCTCTCGCTCGGCCCGCCGCCGGGCCTCACCGCGCGCGACGCCCCCGCCGGAGGACCGCCGCGTTCGCGATGACGATGAGGGCGATCCCGATCCATCCGGCCGCGCCGACGTCCTGCCCGAGCACGACCGCGCCGATGAGGGCGGCCAGGACGGGGTTGGCGCTCATGAGCGTCCCGAACACGCTCGCCGGGAGCCTCCGGAGCGCGATCACGTCGGCCACGAACGGGACGGCCGTCGCCAGGACGCCGGCGCCGACCGCCAGGAGCACGGTGCCCGCGTCGGGGCGCGTCGAGACGAGCGTCCAGACGGCGACGGGCAGGAAGACGGCGGCGGAGATCCCGGTCGCCGTGGCGGTCCCCTGCGCTCCGGGCAGCCGGAGTCCGACGATCCGGTTGAGCAGGATGTACGCGGCCCAGCAGCACGCGGCCGCGAGACCGAGCGCGATCCCCAGCTGGTCGGACGAGGGCCTCGGCCCGGCGATCGCGAGGACGCCCGCTCCGGCGACGAGGGCGCAGAGCGCGCTGGTCCTGCTCCGGGAGCCGAGGAGCGCGACCGCCAGCGGCCCGCAGAACTCCAGGGTCACCGCCAGCCCCAGCCCGATGCGGTCGATGGCCGCGTAGAGCGTGAGGTTCATCGCTCCGAACACCACGGCGAGGAGCAGGACGGGCCACCACTGCGCGCGGGTCAGGTCGCGGATCCGCGGCCGCACGACCGGGAGGAGGATCAGCGCGGCGACGATCTGCCGGACGGCGACCACTCCGACGGATCCCAGGACCGGGAAGGCCAGAGTCCCGGAGGCCGCCCCGAGCTGATTCGAGAGGGCGCTCGCGAGGGCGGTCGCGACGCCGACGGTCCGGCCGTCGCCGGGGAGCTGCTTCGTCATGCCGGAAGTCTGCGAGCCGTCCGGCCCCGGCTCACAATGCATCACCGGTCCGATCGATGCGGGAACCGCATGAATAGGATGCGGTCATGGAACTGGAACTGCGCCACCTCCGGTCGTTCGTCGGCGTCGTGGACGCCGGGACCTTCACCGACGCGGGGATCGACCTCGGCATCTCCCAGACGGCGGTCTCCCGCAACGTCGCGGCGCTCGAGTCCGTCCTCGGACGAAGGCTCCTCCACCGGACGACCCGCAGCGTCGAGCTCGCGCCGGCGGGCGAGCGGGTGCTGCGGCACGCCCGCCGCGTCCTGGCCGTCGTCGACGACCTTCGCGAGGAGGCGGCGGCCGGGACGGACACGATCCGGATCGGCTACGCCTGGTCGGCTCTCGGCGAGCACACCCAGGAGTTCCAGCGCCGCTGGGCCGCGGCGCTCCCCCGCCACGAGCTGCGGCTGATCCGCTCCAACACCCCCACCGCGGGGCTCGCCGAGGGCCTCAGCGATCTGGCGATCCTCCGGCGCGGATCCCCGGCTGCGGACGTCGAGTCGGCTCTGATCGGCACCGAGAAGCGCTACTGCGCGCTGTCCGCCGACGACCCGCTCGCCGCGAAGCGCACGGTCACCCTCGCCCAGGTGGCGACCGCTCCGCTGGCGCTCGACGACCGGACCGGAAGCACCCGGCTCGACCTCTGGCCCGAGCACGACCGGCCGCGGATCACCGTCCCGACGACCGACGTCGACGACTGGCTCACGGTGATCAGCAGCGGCTCCGCCCGCGGAGTGACCGCGGAATCGACGGTGAGCCAGTACCGACGGCAGGGCCTCGCCTACCGGGTCATCCGCGACGCCCCGCCGGTCCCCGTGCACGCCGCGTGGATCCGGAGCGAGCCGCCGCCCGTCCTGGGCGACGTCATCGGGCTGCTCCAGGGCCTCTACCGCACCTCCGACTGACGACGACGGCCGCCGGGGGCGATCCCCGGCGGCCGTCGTCGTCACGTCACTTGCAGGTGAGAGCGGAGTACGCGGCCTGCTTCGTGGTGGTCACCGATGCTCCGTCCACGGTCGCCGTCGCGGTCACCGTCGCCGAGCCCGCGGCCACCGAGGCGGCGCGGGTGGTGAAGGCGTGCGAGGCGCTCGACCCGGGAGCGATCCCGGTGAACGCCTTCGAGCCCCAGGCGGAGCCGAGGGTGATCCCCGCCGGGACCTTCGCATCGTTCCGAGCGGTGACCGTCACCACGACCTTGCCCGCCACGCAGCGGCTGGTGGCCGCCACGGTCGTCGGTACCGTCGCCGCGGAGGCGCGGACGATGGAGAGGCGGTAGGTCGCTGTCGTCGTGTGGTCCTGCGCCGACGACTCGACGACCACGCTCGTCGTCCCCGAGGCCGCGAGCGGCACGGTGCGGCGGACGGTGTCGTCGATCAGCACGCCGTCGACCTTCACCAGGCCGCTGGGCACGGCCGGGTCCAGGTCGAGCGAGACGCTCGTCGTGCCGGCCGGCACCGTGAGCGTGTGGTCCCTGACCCCGGCGGCGAGAGCCGGCGAGAGCGTCCCGACGTCGGAGGAGAGCTTCGTCAGCTCCGGGTCCGCAGCGTAGGTGGTCGACTCGGTCGTGTAGACCCCGAAGACACCGCCGACGTAGCTGGATCCGGTGCCCTGGAAGCGCACCGTGACGACGGGGATCTTCTGCCCCTTCGCGTCGAGCACGTACTTCCCGCTCTGGTCGCGCTTGTAGCTGTCCTTCGCGGCGAGACCGCTGAGGATCGACGCCGGGATCCGGTCGTACTGGACGTACCAGCTCGTCGCTCCGGCCGCTCCCGAGACCACCTCGGTCTTGAGCTTCACGTCGTTGAGGTAGACGTCGAAGGTGCGTCCCGCGTCGCCGCCGTAGTAGCGGACCCCGAGGTAGTTCGCCGGCAGAGCCGGGTCGACGATCATGTCGTACTGGAAGTACGCCTCCGCCGAGCGCTCGCCGTCGCGGTACCCCTCGCCGCGCCAGGTCCCCACCGAGGACCGCGCGGTCTTGTAGTTCTTGTCGGCCTCGCTGTTGTTGTTGTCGAAGGAGGTGAGGGAGTCGATCGTCGTCTCGTCGACGCGCAGCTGCTCCTTCTGCGTCCGGATCAGCTCCTGGGCCGCGGCCGAGTCGGGCTCGATCAGGGTCATGTAGGTCGCGTAGCGGGCGTTGTAGAGGCTGTAGTACGGAGTGAACACCCGGGCGGCGGACGCGGCGTCGACGTTCTTCATGCCGAAGCGCATCGTCGTGCGGCCGTTGCCGTCCGCGCCGTCGGGCAGGCGGACCAGGTTGCCGCGGACCGCGGACTTCCAGGCCGCGGAGTCCGCGACGACGACGTTCGAGTTCACGGACTTGTCGGCCGTGCCCATGCGCACCAGGACGCCGGCGACGTAGGACGCCTCGACGTTCGAGCGGTTGAGCTCGGTCGCCAGCAGCACCGGTCCGTAGCGGAACGCGGTCCAGTCGGGGTTCTCCGTGTCCGCGACCGCGCTGACCGCGGCGGGCAGCTTCCAGGTCAGCACGTCACCGGCGGCGACGGCGACCGAGACGTATCCGGCCTGGGCCGTGACGGCACGGACGGCACCGTTCACGGTGAGCGTCGGCGCTCCGTCGATCCAGGACGGCACGCGCAGCTTGAGGGTCGTGTCCGCGGCCACGGCTCCTCCGGCCAGCGCTTCGACCCTCAGGGTCGCCGTGTCCGTGCTCGGGATGTCCGCCGTCTGGGTCAGCCGGAGGTTGTTCGCGGAGGAGCGGAGGACCGAGGAGCGGAACTGGTTCACGAAGACGGTCTTCGGCTTCTCGAAGTAGATCGAGTCGCCGAGCTTGGTGAAGCTCTCGATACCCGAGCCGTGGTCGCACCAGAACTCGTCGAGCTCGTGCCCGAAGACCTTGGCGTAGCCCGCGGTCTGCGGCTGGAAGTAGGTCACCATGCCGGTGTCCGGGTTCTGCACCGAGAGGACGCCGTTGATGAACGTCTCCTCGTAGAAGTCGGCGTACTTCACGTCCTCGGTCACCTGGAACAGCGCCCGGGTGAGCTTGAGCATGTTGTAGATGTTGCAGCCCTCGGAGGTCGAGTTCTCGCCGTAGCCGGTGGTCTGGCCGTTCGTGGCGTACTCGTACAGGGTGCCGGGTGCGTGGAAGTGCTCGGACTGGCTGTTGCCGCCGTTGGCGTAGGTGTGGGTCTCGTCGACCATGCGCCAGAAGTTCTCGGCGGCACGGCGGTACATGTCGAGATCCGTCTTCTCCGCGGCGGTGAGCGTGGCGTAGAGCGCCGGGTCGTCGGTGAAGACGCGGTAGCGCTTCAGCGCGCCGATCAGCTTCGGGACGGTCGTGTTCGCGTGCAGCCCGTTGAGGACGTCCTCGTTGTTCGCGAGCTTCTGGAACAGCGCGGTCTCGTCGAAGTACTCGGCCGCGCGCTTGTGCGCCGGGTCGTGCGTGGTCTCGTACAGGCGGTAGAGCGCCTCGTTCATTCCGCCGTACTCCGTGTTCAGGAGCTGCCCGGGGTTGGCCTGGCGGCCCGCCCAGGCGGTGATCCAGCTGCCGAAGCCGCCGGCGACGGTGAGCGCCTTCTGCGAGACGGCGTCGGGCGCCTGGTCGTGGGCGTCGAGGAGGCCTGCGAGCACCTTGTGCAGGTTGTAGAAGGGGACGAGCAGGCCGTCGCCGCCCGAGGGGAGGTAGCGGGTCGGGAACGGCGAGACGTAGCCGGCGTTCGCGGGGTCCTTCAGCGCGTAGGCGTCCTGGACCTTCTTCAGACCGTCGACGGAAGCGGTGAGCTTCGCGAGCAGAGCCGCCTTGGTGGCCGCGTCCTCCTCGGTCGCGTAGGCCTGCGAGAGCGCCGAGAGGTAGTGGCCGAAGAAGTGGCCCTGGAACCGGGTGCCGTTCTCGCGCTCCCAACCCCCGTATCCGCCGCTGGTGGTCGGCGTGAGCCCGGCCTCGCGGTAGAAGGAGTAGAGGAACATCTCGGGGTCGAGGCTCAGCAGGTACTCGACGGTCTGCTGCTCCCCGTTCTCGAGGTAGGGGTCCTGCACGGAGACGTCGGACAGGCCGGCCTCCAGAAGGTAGTTCGACGTCTTCACTCCCCGGGGCTGCACCTGGAGAGTGTAGGTCTTCGTGACCGCGGTGCTGCCCCCGTAGGTGGCGGAGCCGGTGAGGACGACCTGCGTCGCGGAGCCGGTGGGCGGCGTGACCGCGGCCGTGCCTCCGCTGATCGCGACGGTCGCCGGGTCGGAGGAGGTCCAGCTGAGGGCGGACCCCTTCGCGCCGACGGTGGGCAGGGTGAAGCCGGTGCTGGTGCTCGCGGGCGGGGCGACCAGCTCGAGGTCGGCCCGGGCGATGCTCGCGGGGTCGAAGGAGGGGTTGCCGGCCTTCGTCAGGGCGACGACGTCGGTGGTGGTCGCGACGCCGTTGTAGAGCGCGTAGTCGTCGAGCAGGCCGCGCAGGTGCGCGCCGTTGTACTGGGGGCCGTTGAAGCCGAGGGTCTTCGTCGAGGTGCTCTCGGAGCCGAGGACGCCGGATGCGGAGGAGGACGGCGCGGTCTTGACGACGGCGGTCTGCTTCACCCCGTTGCGGTAGAAGGCGACGGCCTTGGTGCTCTTGTCGTACGTGGCGACCACGTGCGTCCACTCCCCCGCGGGGAAGAAGCCGGAGCGGGCGGTCTCGACGGCGACCTTGTACGGCTGACCGCCGGACGGGCCGATCGAGAGGGCGAGCGGAGTGTCGTCGCCCTCGGAGGTGAGGTACCAGCCGTCGGAGTTGTAGGCGGTCTTGTTCCAGGTGAAGACCTGCTCACCGGTCATCGCGCTGGTCGGCTTGTACCAGAACGAGACGGTGAGGTCGGCGGGCTGCAGCGCCGCCGCAGTGCCGAGCGAGATCGCGTTCGATCCGGTGAACTCGAACGCCCGGCCGTTCAGGCCGGTGCCGTAGGAGGCGGTGCCCTTCTGCATCCCGAGGGCGGTACCACGACCGCTGGTGTCGGCGAGCGACCCGTCGAACGGGAGCTCGAGCACCTTCGCGGCGTCGAGCGAGGTGGTGGGGGCGGCCTGAGCCGTGGGGCCGACCGACAGGAGACCCGCCGTCAGCGCCATCACCGCCACGGTGGCCAGGGGGAGTCGTCGTCGCATTCGTGAGGCCTCTCGTCGTTGAGAAATCCGGCCCAGGGGGGCGGGCCGCCTCGAATGTTACCGTTAACAACTGTTTTCGGTGAGGTTTCGGTGAGAGGACTGACAGGGTCCTCGGGTGCTCAGCGGCGCCGGTCCAGAGCCGCCCGGAGGTACGGAGCGGTGCGGCTGCCCGCGGCCTCGGCGACCTCCTCCGGAGTGCCCGTCGCGACCACCGAGCCGCCGGCCCGGCCCGCTCCCGGGCCGAGGTCCACGACCCAGTCCGCGTCGGCGACGACGCGCATGTCGTGCTCGACGACGATCACCGTGTTGCCCCCGTCGACCAGGTGCTGCAGGTGCTCGAGCAGGCGGTCGGCGTCGGCGGGGTGCAGGCCCGACGTCGGCTCGTCGAGCAGGTAGAGCGTGTCCCCGCGCTGGGCGCGACGCAGCTCCGAGGCGAGCTTCACCCGCTGCGCCTCTCCCCCGGACAGCTCGGGCGCCGGCTGGCCGAGCGAGACGTAGCCGAGCCCCACGTCCACCAGCGCGTCGAGGTGGCGGGCGACCTCGCGGTCCTCGGCGAAGGTCTCGCGCGCATCGGCGACGCTCAGCGCGAGGACGTCGGCGATCGTCCGGCCGCCCAGGGTGACCTCGAGGGTCTCGTCGTTGTACCGGGTGCCGCCGCACGCCGTGCAGGGCGCCTCGACGGTCGGGAGGAACAGCAGCTCCACCTCCACGGAGCCCTCGCCCTTGCAGACGGGGCAGCGCCCGCTGGGCAGGTTGAAGGAGAAGCGGCTCGCCGAGAAGCGGCGGCGCTTCGCCTCCGGTGTGGCCGCGAAGAGCGTCCGCACCCGGTCGAACAGGCCCGTGTAGGTCGCGACGTTCGAGCGCGAGGTCCGGCCGATCGGGGTCTGGGTCACCTGCACCACGCGGCGCAGGCGGTCCGCGGGCCCGGAGGCGGTGCCGCAGGTCGCCGCCGCCGCCGCGTCGAGCAGCGGGTCCGCCTCCCCGCCCTCCTCCGCCGGCGCGTCCTCGGCGACGTCGGCGCGGAGCGAGGCGCGCAGCAGATCGGGCAGCGCCTGGTTCACGAGCGTCGACTTGCCCGATCCGGAGACGCCGGTGACCGCGGTGAGCACCCCGACCGGGAACGCGACGGAGAGGTCGTCGAGGGTGTGCCGCGAGACGCCGGCGAGCTCGATCCACTGCTCCGCGGTGCGGCGGGAGCGCAGCGGCGCCGGGTCGCCCTCGGGGAAGAGGTAGCGGCGGGTGACGGAGTCGCGGGCGCCCGGCAGGCCGTCGAGCGGGCCGGAGTAGACGACGGTGCCGCCCCCCGACCCCGCGCCCGGGCCGATGTCGACGATCCAGTCGGCCTCGCGGATGACGTCGAGGGAGTGCTCGACGAAGAAGACGGTGTTGCCGGTCGCCCGCAGGGTCCGCAGGATGCCGAGCAGCGCCTCCGTGTCGGCGGGGTGCAGGCCCGTGGACGGCTCGTCGAGCACGAAGACGACGCCGAAGAGGCGCGAGAGCACCTGCGTCGCGAGGCGCATCCGCTGGAGCTCCCCCGAGGAGAGTGTCGGCGTGGAGCGGTCGAGCGAGAGGTGGCCGAGGCCCAGGTCGACGATCGGCGCGAGGCGGGCGACGAGGTCCTCGACCAGCCGCTGCGCGGCCAGGCGGGTCTGCGGAGCGCCGTCGGCCGGGGTCCAGCCGGGCTCCAGCACGCGCCGCGCGACGACGACCAGCTCCTCGAGCGGGAGCGCCGACAGCTCGGTGATGTCGAGCCCCTCGAAGGTGACGGCGAGCGCGTCGGGCTTCAGCCTCCGGCCGCCGCACACCGGGCAGGCGACGCTGACGACGAACGAGGCCGCGCGCTCGCGCATCCGGGCGCTCTTCGAGCCGGCGAAGGTGTCGAGCACGTAGCGGCGCACCCCGAGGAACGTGCTCATGTAGCGCGGCTCGTCCCCGGCGGCCACGGAGGCGCGCACCTCCGCGGGCGAGCGGTCGGTCCACACGGGAACCTGCGGGGAGTCAGGAGTGTGCAGGATCCAGTCGCGGTCCTCCGCGGGCAGGTCGCGCCACGGAGCGTCGATGTCGTGTCCGAGCGAGATCAGGCTGTCGCGCAGCTGCTTGCCGTGCCAGGCGGTCGGCCAGGCGGCGAGCGCCCCGTCGCGGATCGAGAGGGAGTCGTCCGGCACCATCAGCTCGTCGGGGACGTCGTAGACCCGGCCGATGCCGTGGCAGCTGGGGCACGCGCCCTGCACGGTGTTGGCCGAGAAGTCCTCTGCGAGCAGCATCGGCGCGCCCTCGGGGTAGGCGCCGATGCGCGAGAACACCATCCGCACCACGCTCGAGAGCGTCGTCGCACTGCCGACCGTGGAGCGGGCCGAGCCTCCGGAGCGCCGCTGCGGGAGGGCGACGGCCGGCGGCAGGCCCTCGATCGAGTCGACGTCCGGCACGCCGACCTGGTCGATCAGCCGCCGCGCGTAGGGGGCGACCGACTCGAAGTAGCGGCGCTGCGCCTCCGCGTAGAGCGTGCCGAAGGCGAGCGAGCTCTTGCCCGATCCGGAGACCCCCGTGAAGGCGACGAGGGCGTCGCGCGGCACGTCGACGTCGATGCTCCGGAGGTTGTTCTCGCGGGCGCCGCGCACGCGGACGTGGTCGAGGGGGTCGGTGGTTCCAGGCGCGCTCATCCGTACAGCCTGCCGTGCCGGGATGTGGGGCGGCCGCCGCGGAGCTCCGAGGCGCTCGACGCCGAGACGGCCCGCTCCCGGCCGAGGCACCGCGGTGGGGCGGTGTCTCGGCGGGGGCGGGCCGTCTCGGCGTCAGCGGCGCGCGTGCGTCAGCAGGTGCGCGCCGGGTAGGCCGCGGTCAGGGCGCCCGCGGTGAGCGAGGCGGCCGGGACCGAGGCCTGACGGGTGGTGAAGGCGGCCGAGGCGCTGGCGCCGGGGGCGGCGGTCAGCGTCTGCGAGGCGCCGAACGGCGAGCGGATGACGACCGAGAGGGGCGTCGTGCCCGTGTTCTTCACCACTCCGGTGAGGACGACCTTGCCCGCGATGCAGCGGGTGGACGCGGTGAGCGTCGAGGTCGGTGCCGTCACCACCACGGTCGCGGTGACCGTGACGGCCGTGGAGCTCGAGAGCCGACGGTCGGCGGCGTTGTAGGCCGTCGATCCGTTCGCGCCCACCCACTGGTTGTCGTTCGCACCGATCGTGCGGACGACTCCGGTGACGGAGTAGCGGCCGGGCGCCGTCGCCACCGCGGAGGTGTTCCAGGTGACCGGCTGCGAGGCGGTGCCCCGGTTGTAGGCGAGCACGACGTCGGCGCGGGCGGGCAGAGCCGCCGCGGCGTCGGTGCCGGAGGCGACCGTCACCTCGCCGAGGTCCGAGCGGACCGCGGAGGCGGCGTCGGCCGAGCGGACCTCGGCGTACTGCCCCGCGGTCAGCGAGACGATGCCGCCGTGCTTGGTCGACGAGGCGAGCGAGAAGCCCGGGTCGGTGAGCTGGGTCCAGCCCGTGTCGAGGTCGTTCGTCACCATCGGCTTGTAGCCGGTCGCGGGGATCACGTCGACGTACAGGTACCAGGTGTCCTCGCCGTGGTCCTTGAACACCGCGGGGCCCTCGACCCCACCGGGGTTGCCGCCGGACCACACCGCGCCGATGCGCGACTGGATCTGCGTCCACGAGGTCGTCGGCAGCCACCAGGTCGCCGAGGTGGTCGACTCCATGTAGATGCCCTTGCCGGTGCCGTTGTCCTTCGAGATCCGGTAGGTCGTGCCGGAGTCCTGGATCAGCGTGGTGTCGATCGTGTCGGCCCCGGTGTCGATGAAGGTGCCGCCGTACGAGTAGGTGGCCTGCGTGAAGTCCGTGGTCGCTCCCCAGAGCACGCGGGAGGATCCGGTGCCCGGCGTGTGCGCCGCGGTCGGGTAGACCGTCGAGGACCAGTAGACGACGAACGCGCCCTTGCCGGGTCCCGCATAGTCCGGCACCCACGTGGCCTCGGGAGCCCACATCATGCCGGCCTCGAGCTTCTTCGTCCCCGCGGCGTCGAGCGCCACGTCGAACTGGCGGACGTCGCTCCACGACACGAGGTCGCTCGACTCCCAGACGTTCATCTTCGTGCTGCCCTTGGTGGTCCAGTAGCACCAGGTGTCGCAGGTGCTGGGGCCCCGGTCGCCGCCGAAGACGCGGAGGTCCGTGGCGATGATGTAGTACTTCTTCGTGTCGGGGTTGTAGGTCAGGTACGGGTCGCGGACACCGGTGGTGCCGAGGTCGGAGGCCAGGATCGGCTTCGCGCCGTTGAGCGGGTCCCACTTCTCCGGGTCGTCGCCGCGGGAGACGTCGAGGTAGATCTTCTCGGCGTAGCCCTGGGAGTCCTCGACGAAGTGGACCATCAGGTAGCCGTAGGGGGTGTCGACGCCGACCTGCGGCTCGACCGTCACGGCGATCGAGCGGGTCTGCACGATTCCGCGGATCGACGCCGTCGCGGTGAGCGACGAGGTGCGCGCGGCCTGGCCCACGGCGGGGCGGTCGGCGCTGAGGGTGCGGCCGTCGGCCGAGACGCGCAGGGTCGGGTCGCTGGAGGACCAGGTCACCGCTCCCCCGTAGTCGGGCAGGTTCGTGGTCGAGTCGTCGACGGTGAGCGGGGCGACCCCGGCCAGCACGGCGGCGGCGATCGGGGAGAACGTGGAGGCGTGAGGCTTCGCGTCGACGCTCGACACGGCCACCACCTCCGCCCCGGTGAGCGCGCGGTCGTAGACGCGGAACGCCGAGACCTCGCCCGTGTAGAACGGGTCGGGGTACGGTGCTCGGCCGATCGTGTTCAGCGACTGGTCCGCCACCGACGAGGGGCGCAGAGCGGTGGGCGCCGAGGCGACCTGGACGCCGTCGACGAAGAACGAGATCGTGCCGGCGCTGCCGTCGATCACCGAGGTGAGGCTGTACCAGCGGTCGGCGGTCAGGGCGGAGGCGCTGCGGGCGTTGTTCTCGCCGTTCCCTCCGCTGGTCGTGATCGCGGTGCGCACCCGGTCGCGGACGGACGCGAACCAGTACTGGTTCGTGCTGTCGCTGCCGATGTTCCACAGGAAGTGGAAGTTCGAGAGCATCGACGCGTCGGCGCGGGTCTCGATCGTGACGGTGGCCGACGAGCGACCGGTCAGCAGGTTCGCGGGCAGCTGCACCCAGGGGGCGGTGGTGCTGCTCTTGGGGCCGCCGGTGAGGCGGAGCGACGTGCCGGTCCAGAGCGCGTCGGTCGCGTTGCGGACGGTGGCGGCTCCCACGCCTCCGCTCACGGTGTTCGGGACCGTGCTGCCGGTGGTCTGCGTGAACCGGTAGTCGGCGAGGAGGCCCTGCTGCGGGATCACGGCATCGGCCGCCTGCGCGGCCGGAGCCGGGGCGACGAGGCCCGAGAGCAGCACTGCTCCGAGGCCGAGCGCGGCGAGCGCTGCGCGCAGCGGCGCTCGCCGCGCGGGTGTGGTGGTGGGGGGCATGGTGCTCCTTCAGTGGAGTGGTGCGGTTCAGGGAGGGGGAGAGGATCTCGGGGTGCCGAGCCCTGCTGGGTCGAGCAGCGCCGTCAGGGGCGTGTCGGAGCCTGTGTGCGGAGCACGAAGGGCTCGATACGCCGCCGGGCGGCTGCTCGACCGGCAGGGAGGGGCAGCTGCTCGACCGGCACGAGGGATCAGCCGCCGGGGTTCGTGTCGGTGTACCCGGTGGTCGGGGCGGTGGTGCCGAGTGCCGCGAGGGTGGGCGCCTTCCGCATCACGACGGGGTTGCCCGGGCTGTCGCGACCATGGAGCAGTCGCCGTCGTGGAACTCGATCGCGGGGTCGGCGGTGTCCGGCGCGATCGGGTCGGTGGAGGTCGGCTCGCCGAGGGCGACGGCCGGGGAGGCGGCGGTGAAGGGCAGCGGAGCCACCGCGGCGAGGAGGATCAGCAGCCCGGCCGTGTGGCGGCGCCGGAGCCCCGCGGATCGGGGGAGCTCGGCGTCGACGGGCGTCGATGCGGTCGTCATCGTGACTCCATCGTCAGGGGCGGCGTGGGGCCCGGAGGCGCACCGTGAGCGGCGCGCCCCCGGGGGCGGGGGGGGCTGCGGAGAGGCGCCGGAGGGCGCCAACAGGAGAGGCCCGGTGGACCTCGGAGAAGAACTCGCCGTGACTCGCAGGATCCGGCGCGACCTCCACCTCGAGGCCTCCGACGCCGCCAGCTGCACGGTTTGTTCACGGTAACAGGGCGTCTGCGCAAACTCAACGGCCCCCGTGAGCGGGGGTGGCATCACTTCACGGCGCCTGCGGTCCGCGCGGTCGCTCTCGTCACGGAGGAAGGATCCGCGGCGCCCCGTGGAACGGCGCAGGCGACGTGGGCCGGATCGGACGTTCGTCGTGAGTCGTGATCAGCACCGCCGTCCCGAGCCGCCGTCCTCTTTCTTCCACCGCCGCTCGCGCCTCCGCCGCCGCTGTCAAGAGGGGAGAGACGGTCCGCGCCCCTCGCCTAAGGTGCCGGGATGCCCCGCACCCGGACGTCCCGCGCCGCCCTCGCCTGGCGGGAGGCGGTCACCGGCTCGCGCCTCATGCTCGCTCTCAAGACGGCGCTGGCGGTCGGCATCGCCTGGGCCGTCGCGCCGCTCGCTCCCGGAGTCGCGGAGCAGTACCCGTACTACGCGCCGCTCGGCGCCCTCGTCAGCATGTACCCGACCTTGATGGGCTCGGTCCGCACCGGACTACAGACCCTGCTCGGGCTCGCGGCGGGGATCGGCCTCGCCGCCCTCGTGGTCGTCACCGTCGGACCGACCTGGTGGACGATCCCGCTCGTCGTCGGGATCGGCGTGGTCCTCTCGGGGACGGGGTGGTTCGGCGCGGGCCGCGAGTACGTGCCGATGGCGGCCCTCTTCGTGCTCATCATCGGCGGGGCCGACGCCGAGGACTACTCCCTCGGCTACCTCGTGCAGATGGCGGTGGGCGTGGTGGTGGGGCTGCTGGTGAACGTGGTCGTCGCCCCCGGGCTCACCGTCGAGGCGGCGTCCGCCCGGGTCGACGCGTTCCAGCGCGAGCTCGCGGAGCACCTGCGCCAGCTGGCCGCCGCGCTCGAGGAGACGTGGCCGCCCGAGCACGAGGCGTGGGCGCGCAACGGCGAGGAGCTGGCCCGGACGGCGGAGGAGGTCCGCGCGGCCCTCGCGGACGCGGACGAGAGCCGCAAGGGCAACCCGCGCGCACTGCTGCACCGGCGCGACTCCCGACCCGACCACCTCCGCCTCGAGACGCTCGACGCGATCCTCTTCCACGTCCGCGATCTGAGCGGCGCCCTCGCGGACACCATCTGGGAGCGGCCGGGCGCGCTCCCGTTCGATCCGGCGCTCGGCCCGCCGCTGAGCGAGGCCTGCCGGGCGGTCGCCGACGCGATCGATCGCGACGACGTCGGGTCCCCCGCCGCGCACCGGGCGATCGGGGGCGCGGCCCGCGCGATCCGGCACCTCGTGCAGGTCGTCGACGAGCGGACCGCCGCGACCTCCCGGACCCTCGGGCCCGGCGTCCTCGCGGCGATGCACCTCCGCCGCGTCCTGGTGCGCCTGCAGCACGACGGCGCGGAACCGCAGGAGGAGTGAGGTCTGGCGCCTCCCGCCCCATACTGATATGGTGATGGGACATCGGGAGGACGGGGACGACGTGGAGCGGACGGTGACGACGACGAGCCTCCGTGGTCGCACGCCTGAGCGGGTGACCACGGAGGCTCGTCTGGCCTTCGGGCAGGCGCTACTCGCAGACGAAGAAGGCGACCTCCACGTAGCCCATCGTCTGCGAACGGGTGTCGACGTCGGAGTTCTCGACGGTCACGCCGGACGCGGCGAAGCTGCTGCCTCCTGCGCCCGTCGACGCGTTGGCCGCGTAGGAGCCGCCAACGCGCACCCACAGGGAGGTGCCACCGCCGGCACCGCCGAAGTAACCGCCGCCGCCACCACCGGACGCATAGGTCACCTGGCGGCTCGCGTTCGTCCTCGCTGCGCCGGCACCGCCGTCGCGCCCGGAGCCCGGGCTGCCGAGAACCGTCTCGGTCACGTTGACCGTCGTCACACCGGGCTGCCCCGGCCCGGTCTGGCTTCCGCCGGTGCTCGGGGCCTGCTCCGTGGAGCCGGTGCTGCTGTCCGCGCGCGAGACGGCGCTGTCGTAGCCGGAGCCGCCGACGGGGCCGCCGGACCCCGCGTTCGGCCCGACGCGGGCGGACCGGGTGAAGTCGTTCGAGGTGAAGCCGGCTGCGCTACCGCCGCCGCCGCCCGCGATGACGAGCAGGGAGCCCGCGGCGGTGATCCCGCTGGCCCCGCCCCCTCCTCCGGAGCCGATGTAGCCCGGAGTGCCCGGAGCCCCGCCGTTGCCGAGCCCCCGGCCGCCGGCCTGGTTGCTGCCGCCCGAGCCCGCGGTGATGACGATCTCGGACGCTCCGCCGAGCGCGTCGACGGGGATGGTGCCCGTCACCCGCGCACCGGCGCTGGTGACGTCCGACCCGGTGCGGACGCCGCCGCCGTCTCCGCCGACCGCCGTGAAGCGGACCCACTGGGTTCCCGCGGGCACGGGGATCGTCCGGGCCGCGAGCGCGGTGGTCGAGGTGGCGTCGATGCGCTGCGCGTCCTGCAGGGCGCACTGGGGGGCGGTCGAGGCCGACGCCATCGGAGCGGCGATCGAGGCGGCCACAACAGGAATCGCCCATGCGGCGCCCTTCACCACGGTTCGGCGCTGGGTCAGACGATCGGGGGCGCCGGTCGGCGTGCTGGTGTCTTCGTTCTGCATCGGAGTCCTTCTGTCATCGTGCACCCCTGGGTATCGGGGGCAGAGTCGGGTGAGAGGCGCGGGAGGATGCCCGTGCCGCTCCGACAGAGTCGCCTGCTCCGCGACGGGGCACGCCGCTCGAGGCCGCTCTGGCGCGAACCTGCCCTGAGGCGGCGCGCCGCGCCCCCCGCGCCTCATCCTCAGCGACTTCTCCGCAGCGCCGACCAGTCGTGCACGACGTCGCAGATGCCCCGTCGGACTCGCCGATACGGACCCTCCGAGCGGGCGGCCCGACTCGCGAGCACCCTGGACCGAGCGGCCCGGAGAGCCCGCGACGGCCGAGCGCAGAACCCGACGTCAGTCCGGCGCCGGCCCGCGACGGCCGAACGGGCAGCCCGGCGACAACCCGGCGTCACGCCCCGACGGCCGAACGGCCAGCCCGGCATCAGCCCGGCGTCAGCCCGGCGTCAGCCCGCGTCGGCGAGCAGCGCCTCGCGGTCGAGCCGCTTCGCGTAGCAGCGCGCGCTCGGCTCGTCGCCCCAGTAGCCGTAGCCCGCGATCGGGTCGTAGCCGGCGCTCGCGTAGAGCGCCATCGCCTCCGGCTGCTCCGTGCCGGTGACCAGTCGGAGCAGCTCCACGCCCTCGCGGGCCGCCAGCCGCTCGACGCCGGCGAGCAGCACGCGGCTGAGCCCGCGGCCCCGCGCGGCGCTCACCACGAACATCCGCTTGATCTCGCCGATCCCGTCCTCGACCGCGAGCGCCACGCAGCCGACGAGCCCGCCGTCGACCTCGAGCAGCAGGGTCGGAGCGTCGGCGGGAGGGCGCGGACCGGTGTCGTCGCCGCCGTAGCGGGCGAGGAGGTCGGCCTCCTGCAGGGCGAAGAGGTCCGTGGCGGCCGGGTCTCCGGCCGTGGTCTCGATCAGGCGGTGCACGGCACGATGCTACGGCGCGGCGGCGAGCCCCGCGGCGATCCCCGTCAGCTGCTCGAGCACGGCCCGCACGGCCGAGCGCTCCAGCGTCTCGGGCCGGGCGAGGCAGTCGATGTGGCGGCCTAGCCCCGGGATCCCGAGCGGCCGCAGCACCACCTCCGGCGTGCGCCGCAGGTCGGTCGTGTACCGCGGCAGCAGCGCCACGCCGTCGCCCGCCGACACGACCGCCGCCGCGACCAGGAAGTCGTTGATCCGGTGCGGGATGCGCGCGTCGCCGCCCGCGAGGACCGCGATGGCGTCGATCGCCCGCTCCAGGGGGAAGCCCTCGTGCACCGCGACCCACTCCTCGTCGCGGAGGTCGGCGGGGCGGACGACGTCCTTCGCGGCGAGCGGATGGTCGCGCCGCAGCGCGAGGTCGAGCGGCTCGAAGAGGAGGGGCGTGGAGCGCACGGTCCCGGGCCACTCGGCGCTGCCGGCGAGCCGGTGCGCGACGACCAGGTCGTGATCCGCGGTCAGCCCGGCGAAGGCGCTCTGCGCCACGTCGAAGTCGGCGAGCGCGACGCCCGGCCGACCCGGTGCGCGCAGCGCCTCCAGCAGCGGGCCGAACATCGCCAGCCCCGCGCTGTGGAACGCGGCGACCGAGACCGTGCCGCTCGGCTCCCCCTCGAAGTCCGCGACCGCCCGGGCCGCGCGCTCGAGCGCCACCTCCACCTCGACCACGGCCGCCGCGAGAGCGCGGCCGGCGGGGGTCAGCGCGGTCCGGCGCCCGTCGCGGAAGGTCAGGGCCGTCGGAGTGCGGCGCTGCAGCGCGCTGATCTGCTGCGAGACGGAGGAGGGGGACACCCGCATCGCGGCGGCGACGGCGGCGATGCTCCCGCGCTCGCCGAGCTCCCGCAGAGCCCTGAGCTGTCCGAGTTCCATGAGTTCCAACTTACGCGTCGGCGAAGAAGATGCAGTCTTGTCCTTCGGGTCTCCGTGCCGCCACGATGAGCCGTGCACGCTCTCCTCTCCCGCTTCCGGGTCGACCTCCTCCTGCTCGTGGTCGCCGCCTCCTGGGGCTCGACCTACTTCGCGGCGAAGGAGCTCGTCACCGACTCGAGCGTGATGGCGCTGCTCGGCTCGCGGATGACCCTCGCCGCCCTGTGCCTGGCCGTGATCGTCGCGGCGCGGCGGCACCGGATCACCGCGGCGGAGTGGCGGGTCGGCGTGACCATCGGGGCGCTGCTCGCGACGATCTTCGCGCTCGAGACCTACGGCATCGCCGGCACCTCCGCCACCAACGCGGGCCTCATCATCAGCCTGACGATCGTGATCACGCCGATCCTCGACTCCGCCGTCTCGAAGCGCCGACTCCCGGGCCGCTTCCTGCTCGCATGCCTCGTCGCGGTCGTCGGGGTCGCGCTGCTCGCGGGCAACGGCTCCCTCCGCCCGCTCTCCCCCGGCGACCTGCTGATCCTCGGCGCCGCCGTCGTGCGGGCCGTGCACGTCACGTCGATGCACCGCCTCTCGGCGCGAGCGCCGATGGACTCCCTCCGCCTGACCACGGTGCAGCTCGGCACCTGCGCCGTCGTCTTCAGCGCCGCGTCGCTCGTCGTCGGCGTGCCGATCCCCGAGTACGTCGCGGGGCTCGACCCCGTGGGCGCCGGCCTGTTGCTCTACCTCGTCCTGGTCTGCACCGTCTTCGGCTTCCTCGTGCAGACGTGGGCGGTCCGCCGCACCTCCCCCTCCCGCGTCAGCCTCCTGCTGGGCACCGAGCCGGTGTGGGCCGCGGTCGTCGGAGTCGCGCTCGCCCGCGACCCGATCGCGCCGGTCGGCTTCCTCGGCATCGCGCTGATCCTCGCGGGCACGGCCTGGGGGCGCTCCCTCGAGCAGCGGACGGCACCCGACGTGCCGACCGCGGCGGCCGCTCCGGAGGCGCTGCTCGCCCCCGAGCCGGAGGACGAGCACCGGCGTCCCGTCGAGCGGTAGCCGGGTCAAGGGACTCGCGTGCGGCGTCCCGATGTGGGGGAATCGGGTCGGGAGGCGTCCGCCGCGGGCGCCGCCGGAGGAGGATCCATGTCGCTCAGCGTGCTGTTCATCGGCGGGACGGGCATCATCAGCGCCGCCTGCGTCCGCGAGGCGCTGCAGCTCGGCCACGACGTGACCGTGCTGAACCGGGGGCGGACGTCGCTCCGCCCGCTGCCCGAGGGCGTCCGCGAGGTGCAGGCCGACGGCCGCGACCGCGACTCCGTCACCGCCGCCCTCGGCGACAAGACCTTCGACGCCGTGATCGACTTCGTCGCCTTCACGCCCGAGCACGTGCAGCAGGACATCGACCTGTTCGCCGGCCGCACGGGCCAGTACGTCTTCATCAGCTCGGCCTCGGCCTACCAGAAGCCGCCGCGCAGCCTCCCGGTCACCGAGTCGACTCCGCTCCGGAACCCCTACTGGCAGTACTCCCGCGACAAGATCGCGTGCGAGGACCTGCTCGTGGCCGAGTACCGCGCGAGCGGCTTCCCGGTCACGATCGTCCGCCCCTCGCACACCTACGACCGCACCGCGCTGCCCGTCGATGGAGGCTGGACCGTCGTCGACCGGATGCGCCGCGGCCAGGAGGTGGTCGTCCTCGGCGACGGCACCTCGCTCTGGACGCTCACGCACGCCGACGACGTCGCCGTCGGCCTGGTCGGCCTCCTCGGCGCCTCCGCCGCGATCGGCGAGGCCTTCCACATCACCGGCGACGAGACGCCGACCTGGGACGAGATCCACCACGACCTCGCCGCGGCGGCCGGAGTCGAGCCGCGCCTCGTGCACGTCGCCTCCGACGCGATCGCCGCCGCCGACCCCGAGCTCGGTGCCGGGATCGTCGGCGACAAGGCGCACTCGATGGTGTTCGACAACGCGAAGATCCGCCGCCTCGTCCCGGCGTACTCCCCCTCGGTGCGCTTCAGCGACGGCGCCCGCGAGATCGTGGAGTGGTACGACGCCGACGAGTCGCGCCGCGTGGTCGACGAGCGGATGAACGGCCTGTTCGACGCGCTGATCGAGCGGTACCGGCCGCGCCCGCTGTGAGGGGCGGGGGGTGCGCGAGTCCGCCGACTCCGCCCCTCCCGGCCGCTGCACCCCGCTCGGCTCCTCCGCCCGCGCCGGCGCCCCCGCTCAGCCGATCGGCTCGAGCCGGACCAGGAACCCGCCCGGCACTCCCGGCTGCAGCTCCTGGTACTCGGACGACACGCGGTAGGAGCCCTCGCCGACCGCCGTCACGGTGAAGGCGTCGTCCGTGCGCGTGCCCGCGAGGAAGACGGTGTAGACATCGGTGCCGTCCTCGGCGGTGCGCTTCCCGGCCGCCGCGCCGACCCAGCGGTGCCCGCCCGGATCGGCCGTCGCCGTCTCCCCGAGGGTCGCGTCGATCGCGGCCGGGTCGACGCCCACGGTGCCGATCCCGTCCTGGCACTCCCGCCAGACGCCCGTGAATCCCGGGTCGGGGTCGGAGTAGCAGAACATCATCGACCCGTCGGGCGCGACGTGCAGGTCGCCGTAGCCGCCGACCACCGGCCCGGAGACGGGGGCGGCCGTGGGCCCGGTCGTCGGCTCGGGGTCGGCCGGCGCGGTGCACCCGGCGAGCGCGAGGACGAGCACCGCCACCGCTCCCGCTCGCCACCTCATGTGCGCAACCTACTGGAGCCGCGCCCCCGCCCGTCCGTGTGCCGAGCCGGGAGTCCGCCGGGAGCCGGCCCGCCCTCAGACCAGCCGGCGGCCGCTGAAGCGGTCGACGGGGGCGTCGTGGCGCATCGCCCGCTCGTACATCCGCCGGAACGGCTCGGTGAGCACGCCGTTCGTGCGGTCCAGCGAGTCCTGCCAGGCCACGATCTCCCCCAGCTGCGCGGCGAGATCCGCGCGGAGGGCCGCCTCGTCGACGGTGGTCGAGACGCCCTTCGAGACGACGATCCGGCCCGCGACGATCACGGTGTCGATCGACGAGCCGTTCTCGGAGTAGACGAGCTGGTTCTCGAGCCGCTGGCGCGGGGTGAAGTTCAGCGTCTCGAGGTCGTAGACGACGAGGTCGGCCTGCTTGCCGACCTCGATGCTGCCGGTGACGCCGTCGAGCACGGCGCTGCGCGCGCCTCCGATCGTTCCGGCCGTGAGCACCTCGGACACGGTCGGCCAGGTGGCGATGTCCGGATCCGTGACCTTGTGCAGGAGCGCCGCGGCCTTCACGACGTCGAGCATGCGCGGAGTGTCGCTGCTCGAGCAGCCGTCGGTGCCGAGGCCGAGGTTCACGCCCGCGTCGTGCAGCGCGCGCCACGGGGCGATGCCCGAGCCGAGCTTGAGGTTCGAGATCGGGTTGTGCGAGACGGACGTGCCGGCGGCGGCGATCCGCTCCATGTCGGAGTCGGTGAGCCAGATCCCGTGGGCGAAGGTCGTGTTCGGCGAGAGCGCGCCGATCCGCTCCATGTACTCGACCAGGGTCGAGCCGTAGGACAGCTCGCCGGTCACCAGCTGCGTCTTCGTCTCGAGGACGTGGATGTGGCACTCCGCCCCGTGCTCGAGCGCCAGCTCGGTCGCCCCCACGAGCAGCTCGGGCCCGCACCGCTGAGGAGCGGACGGGGCGACCATGTAGCGCAGCCGCCCGCCTCCCCTCCCGTGCTGGGTCGCGAACGCCTCGCGGCTGAAGGCGAGGTAGCCCTCCGTCGTCGGGCGCGACGCCGACCGCGCCTGGTCGAGGATCTCCGCGGGCACGTACTCCTCGAGGAACGGCATCGTCTCGTGGAAGGGCCTGCTGATGACGTGGCCCGAGATGTTGGCGCGGACTCCGATCTCGTCGTACGCGTCGAAGACCGCGGCGAGCTGCTCCGCGTCCTGGTCCGGGTTCTCGAGCACGTCGTCGACCAGGGTCGTGACCCCGGCCTTCAGCGATTCGAGGGCGAAGAGCGACGAGCGCAGCCGCACCAGATCCGGAGCGACGCGGCTGTTCCCGAGGATCGGGTACGACAGCAGCATCCACAGCTCGAGCGGCAGGTTGTCGTAGCGGCCCTTGTAGAGGTACTCCCACGAGTGGGTGTGGGCGTTGACGAAGCCGGGGACGACCAGGCGGTCGCGCCCGTCGATCACCTCGTCGCCCGGCTCGGGGACGAGGCCCGGGCCGATCGCGACGATCAGCTCGTCGACGATGCGGATGCTCGCCGTGATCGGGACGGCGCCCGAGACCGGGTCCATGGTGATCACGGCGGCGTCGGAGAGGAAGAGGGGCATGGCGGTTCCGTTCGTGGTGCGGGGTGGGACGGGGCGGGCCGGCTCGCGAGGGGGCCGGCCCGCGGAGGGGCTCGGGCTCAGCCGCGGACGGGCTCGGGCTCCGCGGCGACCGGCGCGGCCGACTCCCGGCGCTCGACCCAGGCGGGAGCGTCCCGGCCGAGCAGGAGGTAGGCGATGCCGGCCGAGACTCCGCCCGCGAGCCACGAGACGTCGACGCCGCCGAGGGCGGTCGCGGCCGGACCCTGCAGGGCAGGCACCGAGCCGTTCATGAACAGCCAGGTCAGGGTCGCGCCGATCGCGAAGGAGAGCAGCGCCCGCCAGCGGACGTCCGGCAGCAGCGGCGAGCCGACCGGGGCGAACAGGTGCCCGAAGGAGCGGACGCGCGGCTCGAACACGGTGTAGTGCACCAGCACGATCGCACCCCACGGGGCGACCCAGCCGACGAGGCCGACCAGCCACGCGTCGAGCGTGGTGGCGAGGTCGTCCTGGAAGACGAAGAACACCGCGGCCGCGAAGGCCAGCACGCCGACGATGAGGCTGAGCGCGCGGCGCCCGAGCCGGATGTCGAGGGCCTGGGTCGCCATGCCGAACGAGTAGATGTTCAGGACGTTGGTCGCGATCGGACCGTGCACCACCAGGAGCAGCACGGGGATCGCGAGGGCGCCGAAGTTCTCGACGATCAGCTCCCCGGGATCCACGGAGCCGTTCTTCGTCGCGAGGGTCGCGCCGAGGACGCCGAGCCAGACCACCGGGATGAACTGGCCGAGGACGCTGGCGAGGTAGAGCCCCCGCTTCGAGGAGCGGGGTCCGACGAAGCGGGAGTAGTCGCCGGCGTAGGCGAGCCAGGTGAGGCCCCAGCCGATGCCGATGGCGGTCATCACGATGGACATGGCCGCGATGCGGTCGCCTCCGGTGAGCGCGCCCTCCGCGGGGCCGGCGTAGGACCAGTCGATGTCGAGGAAGAACCAGGCGACGACCGACATGATCGCCAGCACCAGGAGGGTCGGCGGCACGGTCCAGCGCTCGAAGGCGGCGATCGCGCGGTAGCCGAGGAAGGAGATCGCGACCTGCACCGCCATGATCACCGCGGCCACCGCGATCTTCCAGCCGACGTTCGCCTGCTCCGGGTCGACGACGCCGACGGAGCCGAGGAGCGCGATGACCAGGTCGAGGACGATCCAGGTGTTGATGGCGCACCAGCCGATCACGACCACGGCCTGGATCGCGGCCGGGACGTAGTTGCCGCGCCGGCCGAAGATCGCCCGTCCCACGAGCATCCCGGTCGCCCCTGTCCGCTGGCCGAGGAGGACGAAGAAGCCGAACACCGCCATCCCGACCACGTTGCCGAGCACGAGGACGGTGACGGTGTCCGCCAGGCCGAGGCCCATGTTCACGCCAAGGGCGCCGAGCACCCAGTTGATGGGGGCGATGTTGGCGCCGGCCCAGATCCAGAACTGCCCGTCGAGCCGGGCGGTGCGCCGGGAGTCGGGCAGGGGACTCAGCGCGTCCTCGGCGTCGGCGGTGCCGTGCAGGGTGTCGGTGCTCATGGCGGATCCTCTCGGGGAGGGGGATGAAGGGGAG
>NZ_PSWD01000030.1:0-32239 GCF_002931705.1 Rathayibacter sp. AY1C5 | reverse complement strand
CCCTCCCCCGCGACCCCGAGCCTCTCGGAGCAGATCGCCCGCGTCGACCGGCTCGCCGTCCGCGACTGGCCCGCCGGCTTCCTCTGGGGATCCGCGACCGCCGCCGCCCAGATCGAGGGCGCCGGCCACGAGGGCGGCAAGGAGGACAGCATCTGGGACGCGTTCTCCCGCGTCCCCGGAGCGGTCGCGAAGGGCGACACCCCCGAGGTCGCGGTGGACCACTACCACCGGATGCCCGCGGACGTGCGGCTGATGAAGGAGCTGGGGCTCGGCTCCTACCGCTTCTCGGTCAGCTGGGCGCGCGTCAAGCCGGGCGACCGCGCGGTGAACCCCGAGGGCCTCGACTTCTACTCCCGCCTGGTCGACGAGCTGCTCGGCGCCGGCGTGCTGCCGTGGCTCACCCTCTACCACTGGGACCTCCCGCAGGCCGTCGAGGAGACCGGCGGCTGGGCGAACCGCGACACCGCCGAGCGCTTCCGGGACTACGCCGAGGCCGTCTACGAGAGCCTCGGCGACCGGGTGCAGCACTGGACGACGTTCAACGAGCCGTTCTGCTCGACCCTGCTCTCCTACGGCGCGGGCGTGCACGCCCCCGGCGTGATCTCGCAGCAGAAGGCCCTCGCCGCCGTGCACCACACGCACCTCGCCCACGGGCTGGCCGTCTCGACGCTCCGGCAGCTCGGAGCGCAGAACCTGGGCATCACGCTCAACCTCTCGAACGCCGTCCCCGACGACCCCGAGGACGAGGCCGACCTCGACGCCGCACGCCGCTTCGACGCGCTCCAGAACCGGATCTTCCTCGACCCGCTGCTGCGCGGCGAGTACCCCGAGGACCTGCTCGAGGACGTCGAAGGGCTCGGGCTCGACGAGCTGATCGTCGACGGCGACCTCGATCTCATCTCGCTCCCGCTCGACTTCCTCGGCGTGAACCACTACCACGACGACAACGTCTCGGCGCATCCGCTGCCGGCCGGAGCCGACGACTTCGCCCAGGCGACCGACCGCGAGGTCGGCTCCCCCTGGGTCGGCTCCGAGTTCATCACCTTCCCGTCGCGCGGGCTGCCGCGCACCGCGATGGACTGGGAGGTGAACCCCGACGGGCTGCGCTACCTGCTGACCCGCCTGGGCCTGGAGTACGAGAACCTCCCTCCGCTCTACGTGACCGAGAACGGCGCCGCCTACGACGACGTCGTCGAGGACGGCCGCGTGCACGACCCGGATCGCACGCAGTACGTGCTCGACCACGTCGAGAAGGTCGCCGACGCGATCGACCAGGGCGCCGACGTCCGCGGCTACTTCGTGTGGTCCCTCCTCGACAACTACGAGTGGGCCTGGGGCTACGAGAAGCGCTTCGGCATCGTGCGCGTCGACTACGACACGCAGGAGCGGATCGTGAAGGACTCGGGCCTGGTCTACTCCCGACTGCTCGGCGGCAGCGCCGCGGCGATCCTGGACTGACCCGTGAGCGAGCCGACGGGCGTCCGCGGCGGGGGCCGCTCCCCCACCCTCGAGATGGTCGCGGCGCGGGCCGGAGTCTCGCGCGCGACGGTCTCGCGGGTGGTCAACGGAGCCCCGCAGGTGGCGGCCGAGATCGTGGCCGCCGTCGAGAAGGCGATCGGCGAGCTCGACTACGTGCCCAATCACGCGGCGCGGATGCTCGCCTCGCGGCGCACGCAGTCGATCGCGCTGATCGTGCCGGAGTCGACCGCGCGCGTCTTCGCGGACCCGTTCTTCGCCTCGATCGTGCAGGGCGCCGCGATGCGCCTGGCCGACACGGACTACACGCTCTCGATGCTGATCGCGTCCGAAACGGACGGCGAGAAGACGCGGCGGTACCTGCTCGGCGGCAACGTCGACGGCGCGCTCGTGGTATCGCACCACTCGGGCGACCACTCCTACGCGGCGCTCTCGGGCACGCTGCCGATCGTCTTCGGCGGCCGACCGCTCTCGCCCGACGAGCGCGGCTCCTACTTCGTCGACGTGGACAACACGGAAGGGGCGGCCGTCGCCACCGCGCACCTGATCGAGCGCGGCCGGCGCCGGATCGCCACCATCGCGGGCCCCGCCGACATGCCGCCGGGCGTCGACCGCCTGATCGGCTGGCGCGGAGCACTCACCGACGCCGGCCTCGCCGACGACCTCGTCGAGTGGGGAGACTTCTCGCCGGCCAGCGGGACCGAGGCGATGCGCCGCCTCCTCGCCCGCGACCCCGACCTGGACGGCGTCTTCGCCGCGAACGACCAGATGGCGGTCGGCGCCTACGCCGCCCTCCGCGAGGCCGGCCGCCGGATCCCCGAGGACGTGTCCGTCGTGGGCTTCGACGACGATCTCTTCGCGCGGAACGCCGTCCCCGCGCTGACCACGGTGCGCCAGCTCCCCGACGAGCTCGGCGCCCGCATGGTGGAGCTGCTGACCGCCCGCATCGAGGGGCTCCCCGTGGAGCACCGCACGCTGATGCCGACGTCGCTGGTCATCCGCGCCAGCAGCTGACCCCGGCCCGCGACTGTCCAGGAGTCGTCGCAGTCGACGCCGAGTGCGACGACTCCTGGACAGTCGGAGAACTCCACGTGCTCGATCGGATGCGGACCGGCGGGCGGATCCGGACGGTGGGGCGGACGCGGGCGGCGGGGCGGGGATGGACGAGCGGGTCGATCCGTCGACGGGGTGCGTCACGGTCGCCAGCCGTGGGCCACGAGAGCGGCACGGAGCTCGGCGATCGTGCGCGCCCTGCCCCGGGTCAGACCCTCCGCGCGGACGACCACGACGATCCAGCCCGCGAGGTGCAGGGCCAGGAGCCGTTCACGATCGCGTGAGAACTGCGCGTCGTCCGTCCGGTGCTGGCCGCCGTCGTACTCCGCCACCACCTTCCACCGTTCGAAGACCAGATCGCCGACCGCGAGCAGGCGGCCGCCGATCCTGATCTCGGCGTTCACGTCGGGCGCGGGCAGTCCCGCCTCCTCGACGAGAGCGCGGAGCCAGGTCTCCCTCCGCGAGGCGGCTCCGGTCGATGCCAGCCGCAGAGCCTCAGCCAGGCCGCGTCGGCCCCGGCCCCGATGGGAGGCCAGGCGGTCCTGCAGCTCGTGAAGCCGGACATGGGGACGCGGATCGTCCCGGCGCGGGTAGCGCGGCTCGAACAGGAGGTGGTCCGTCGCCGCGAGGAGATCGCGGGCGGACAGCAGTGGCGCGAGCGCGATCCACGTCGACACCGCTCCTGTCACCGGCAGGCCGTGCCGCTCGACCCTGTCCGTCTCCGTGAGGGTGTGGCCGATCACACCCCGGGTCCTGGGGGGCCGGTGCGGCGTCGTCGCCGCCACGTGGATCGGATCGTCCTCGCCGGGTCGCGCCGGGAGCGGCACTCCCCAGGCTTCGGCCGCGGTCAGGTGGGAGAAGAGCTGCCAGGGCCGCAGCCGCGGCAGATAGGCGGCGGCTCGTTCCAGGTGCGTGACGGGCGCCACCCGGGTGCGCACTCCGTGGAAGGGGCTGGCCAGGGCGGGAGTGCGCAGCCGGGCGTCCGTCATCCCGGCGCGGAGTGCCGCTCGCCGGGTGAAGGCTCCGAGGTCGGTGCTGGACATGCCGCGATTCTGGCGGTCCGTGATCCTCGTCCGTCTCCCGCGATCCGCATTCTGTGGACGAACCCCTGATCCCGCACCTGGGGAGGCGCGCCTCCCACCACGACTATCCAGGAGTTGTCGCAGTCGGCGTCGAGTGCGACAACTCCTGGACAGTCGGAGCGATCGATGTCGAGTGCGACACCTTCTGGACAGTGGGAGCCGGCCGGTGCGCAGGAGTCGCGGGGGTGGCGAGCGAGGACGGCGACGTCTGAGGAGTCGAGAGGCCCCGCGTCAGAGGAAGAGCGGCGCCGGGTCGAGGGCGGCGAAGCGGCGGCGCATGACGGCGACCGCGTCGGCGTGCTCGTCGACGAGGACGAAGCGGCGGCCGAGAGCGTGCGCGACGGCGCCGGTCGTGCCGGAGCCGGCGAAGAAGTCGAGGACGGCGTCGCCCTCGCGGCTGGACGCCTGCACGATGCGGCGGAGGATCCCCTCCGGCTTCTGCGTCGGGTACCCGGTCTTCTCGCGGCCGGTCGGCGAGACGATCGTGTGCCACCACACGTCGGTCGGCCGCTTGCCGCGCTCGGCCTTCTCGGGGGTCACCAGGCCCGGGGCCATGTACGGCTCGCGGTCCACGGCGGCGGAGTCGAAGTGGTAGCCGCGCGGGTCCTTCACGTAGACGAGGATCGTGTCGTGCTTGGTCGGCCAGCGGCGCGTGGCCTTCGCTCCGTAGTCGTACGCCCAGATGATCTCGTTGAGGAAGCACTCGCGGCCGAAGAGCGCGTCGAGCAGCACCTTCGCGTAGTGCGCCTCGCGGTAGTCGAGGTGGAGGTAGAGGGTGCCGTCGTCGGCGAGCAGCCGCCACGCCTCGGCCAGACGCGGCTCGAGGAACGACCAGTAGTCGTCGAAGCGGTCGTCGTAGCGGAGCAGGTCGCCGCGGATCCGCTCGTAGCTGCGCCCCTTGAAGCCGGCGATCGTGCCGGTGGTGGAGCGCACCGATGTGGTCGAGGTGCGCACCTGCGCCCGGCCCGTGTTGAACGGCGGGTCGAGGTAGACGACGGTGAAGGCCCCGTCGGCCAGTTGCGGCAGGACCTCGAGGTTGTCGGCGTGGAACACCGCGCTCCGCGACTCCGGGACGCCGTCCGCGATCTGGATCGTCCTGGGCACCCGGCAATTGTGCCAGTGCGCGCGAGCCCGGCGACACGCTCCGCGCCTCGCGCCCGCGCTCGACGGGTGCCGGGGAGGCTCCGGCGTAGAGTGGCGCGATGATCTCCGAGGTGCGCCACGACGAGGACTCGTCCCGCTACACGCTCTGGCTCGACGGCGAGACCGTCGGAGTCGCGGACTACGCCGTCCGCGGCCGCGACGTGGTCTTCCTCCACACCGAGATCGCGCCCGAGCACCGCCACGAGGGCCTCGGCGAGACCCTCGTCGAGGCGGCCCTCGACGACGCGCACGAGCGCTTCGGCGGGCGCATCGTCCCGGCCTGCCCGTTCGTCGCCGAGTTCATCGCCGAGCACCCGGACTACCAGGAGCTCCTCGCGAGCTGAGGGGCGCCCGCCGGACCCATCCGCCGCGTTCCGCTCCGGGTCCACACGCCGGCGACCGCCGCCCCGGACCCGCCGGTCAGGGGACGCGCCGCAGCCACTCCGGAGTCGAGTACTTCGTCCGCACCAGCTCCTCCGCCGCCGCGTACTCCTCCTCGGTCAGCGTCCCCGCCTCGCCGCCGTGCAGCTGCACGAAGGTCGCCTTCATCCGCTCGATGATCTCGGCGCGGCTGAGCCCGGTCTGGCTGCGCAGCGGGTCGACGCGCTTCACGGCGGAGGCGATGCCCTTGTCCGAGAGCTTCTCGCGGCCGATCCGCAGCACCTGCACCATCTTCTCGGCGTCGATGTCGTAGCTCATGGTCACGTGATGGAGGACGGCGCCGGAGCCCAGGCGCTTCTGCGCGGCGCCGCCGATCTTGCCCGAGGGCGAGGTGATGTCGTTGAGCGGCTGGTAGACCGCGTCGATCCCGAGCGACTGCAGCGCGCTGACGGCCCACTCGTCGAGGAAGGCGTAGGAGTCGGCGAAGGTCAGCCCCTGGACGA
Organism: Rathayibacter sp. AY1C5; assembly: GCF_002931705.1. NCBI lineage: Bacteria > Bacillati > Actinomycetota > Actinomycetes > Micrococcales > Microbacteriaceae > Rathayibacter > Rathayibacter sp. AY1C5. The sequence goes on along the minus strand of NZ_PSWD01000030.1, from coordinate 26,601 downwards.
GGTCGCCGGGGACGTAGAGCGAGTACGTGACGACGCTGCCCGCCTCCATGAACATCGCGCCGCCGCCCGAGATGCGGCGGACCACGTCGACGCCGTACTTCGCCGCGTTGTCGAGGTCGACCTCGTTGCGGAGCGACTGGAAGCTGCCGATGACGACGGCGGGCTGGTCCCACTCCCAGATCCGCAGCGTCGGCTCCCGGCGGCCCTCGCCGACCGCGGCGGTCAGCACCTCGTCGAGCGCCAGGTGGGTCGCGGGAGGGACGGCCCGGTCGTGCACGATGCGCCAGTCGTAGTCGCGCCAGCTGGTCGCCTTCTGCAGCGAGCGGCGGATCGCGACCGCGACGGCCTCGGGCGTGAAGCCGAGCAGGACCGCATCGGCCGGGAGCGCCTGCCGGATGGCGGCGGCGATGGACTTCGCGTCCGTCTCGGCCGGGAGGCCCACGACCGCGCGGTCGATGTCGTCGAGGGCCGTGTCGGGCTCGAGGAAGAAGTCGCCCGCCAGGCGGAACCCGGCGAACCTCCCGTCGACCACGTCGAGGTCGACGACCACGAGCTTTCCGCCGGGGACCTTGTACTCGCCATGCATGACGCCAGCCTAGGCGCGAGCGGGGGCGGGGAAGCGCTCGCCCAGCCACTCCACGAGATCGGCGGTGACCTCGGCCCGGTTGAGCTCCTGAAACAGCTCGTGCCGCGCCTCCGGGTACACCCGCACCGAGACGTCCGTGTACCCGGCCCGCCGCCGGTAGGCCTGGGCGAGCGCGCGCACCGACCGCTCACCGCCGAGGGTGTCGTCGGCGCCCACGACCAGCAGCAGGGGCAGCGGATGCGCGGGCCCGCGCTTCGGGCGGCCGACCAGCCGCAGGGTCTCGACCAGCCCGATCCGCTTCGCGAGCGGCGTGGTGAAGGTGAGGGGGTCGTCGTGGAACCGCTGCCAGACCTCCGGGTCGCGGGAGAGCCACTCGAGGCCGAGGCCGCCGGCGACGCGGTGCCGCTTCGCCAGGTCGCCCGCGTTCATGTGCCCGGGGAGGCGGTAGGCCGTGCCGCTCAGCACGAGCGCGCCGTAGGCGCCGGAGTGGTGGTCGACGATCCGCTGCGCCATGAGCGACCCCCAGGAGTGGCCGAGCAGCACGATCGGCACGCCGGGGCTCTCCTCCGCGAGCAGCTCCGTCAGCCGGAGGATCGCCGCCTCGGTCGCGCGCAGGCCGCCCGGCCCCAGCAGTCCGAGCCGGGAGGAGTCGCCGCCGTGCTGCTCGAGGCCGGTCCGGCCGTGCCCGCGGTGGTCGTCCGCCGCGACCGCGTACCCGGCGGCGACCAGCGCCTCCGCCAGCTCGACGTAGCGCCCCGAGTGCTCGCCGACCCCGTGGGCCAGCTGCACGATCGCGCGGGGCGAGGGGTGCGGCCACCAGCGGTAGTGGATGACGACGCCGGAGGCGTCCTGGAAGGTCCTGTCGACAGCGGCGCCGGTCATGGTGACCAGTGTGGCGCTCCGGCCGCTGGGCGCGAGGGACGCGCTGAGAACTGAGAAGATACTCACGATCCATCGGCGGGCACCCTGCTCGTCACGGTGCCTCGCTACCTTTTCCCTTGACGAGCGACCCCCGCGACCGTCCCCCGACCCCCCTTCACGAGCGAGGCCAGCCCCTTCATGACCGTATCGCCCCTGATCTGGACCCTGACGATCGTCTTCATCGTCCTGCTCCTGCTCTTCGACTTCTTCTTCCACGTCCGGAAGGCCCACGAGCCCACGCTGAAGGAGTCGTCGATCTGGTCGGCGCTCTACGTCGGCATCGCCGTGCTCTTCGGGCTCGGCGTCCTCGTCTTCGGCGGAGCGACGCCCGGATCGGAGTACTTCGCGGGGTACATCACCGAGAAGGCCCTCTCGGTCGACAACCTGTTCGTCTTCCTCATCATCATGGCGAGCTTCAAGGTGCCCCGCGCCGACCAGCAGAAGGTGCTCCTCTTCGGCATCGTCTTCGCGCTGATCGCCCGCACCGGCTTCATCTTCCTCGGCGCCGCACTGATCAACTCGTTCGCCTGGGTCTTCTACATCTTCGGCCTGATCCTCCTGCTGACCGCGTTCAACCTGGTCAAGCCGGGCGACGACCACTCCAGCGACAACGTGATGGTGCGCCTGGCCAAGCGGATCTTCAAGACGAGCGACCAGTACGACGGCGACAAGTTCTACACGCACATCGACGGCAAGAAGGTCCTCACGCCGATGATCCTCGTCATGGCGGCGATCGGCGGAACGGACATCCTGTTCGCCCTCGACAGCGTGCCGGCGATCTTCGGCCTCACCAGCGACGTGTACCTCGTCTTCACGGCGACCGCGTTCTCGCTTCTGGGCCTGCGCCAGCTGTACTTCCTCATCGACGGCCTGCTCGACCGCCTCGTCTACCTCAGCATCGGCCTCGCCGCGATCCTCGCCTTCATCGGCGTGAAGCTGATCCTGCACGCGCTCCACGAGAACAACCTGCCGTTCATCAACAACGGCGAGCACGTGGAGGTCTTCGAGATCGGCACCGGACTGTCGCTCTCGGTCATCATCGGCGTCCTCGTGATCACGGTGATCGCCTCCCTCGTCAGCCCCAAGGGCCGCCGCATGGCCGCCGAGGCCGCCGAGCGCCGCCGCGTGGCCGAGGCCGCGGGCGCGGACATCGACGCGACGCACTGAGTCGTCTCGTGCGCCGCGAAGCGGCGCACAGCGGTCGGCTCTCCTAGGCGGTCGAGTTCCCGAGAGCGGGTCCCGACCGCCTACGACGAGCCGCTGACACGCGGATCGCCTGTTCGACGGGCCGTTTCGTGCGCCGCGGGCTGCGCACCGCGGTCGGCTCCCACTGGCGGTCGGGCCCCTGAGAGCGGGTCCCGACCGCCGAGAACGCCCCGCCGGCTCGAGCGCGGACTCCGCTCGCGGAGGGTCAGCGGGCGCGGTAGCGGTGCTCCGGGCGGCCGGTGGTGCCGTAGCTGAGGGTCATCTCGACGAGGCCGCGGCCCGCGAGACCCGAGAGGTAGCGCTGGGCGGTGGCGCGCGAGATGCCGGCGCGCTCGGCCACCTCGAGGGCCGACAGCTCGGCGCCCGACTCGGCCAGGCGCGCCAGGACGAGCTGCTCGGTCGCCGAGCGCGAGGGCTGCGCGGCGGTCGCGTCGCCCGAGTGCAGGATGCGCAGGGCCCGCTCCACCGCCTCCTGATCGGCCGCGCGGTCCTCCCGCAGCACGTTCCGGAACCGCACGTACGCGTCGAGGCGCTCGCCGAGCAGGCGCGCCTCGAACGGCTTGATGAGGTACCCGAGCGCCCCCGCGTGCAGGGCGCGCCGCACCGTCGCCCCGTCGGAGGCGGCGCTCACGACGAACGCGTCGGTGTCGAGCTCGCGGAGCAGCGCGATCCCGCTCTGATCCGGCAGGTGCACGTCGAGCAGGAGCAGATCGGGCGCGTGCTCGGCGACGGCCGCCCGCGCCGCGCGCGCCGTGTGCACCGGAGGAAGGGCCGTCAGCCCCTGCCGCGCCTCGACCAGATCCGCGTGCAGCTGCGCGACCCGGAAGTCGTCGTCCACCACCAGCACCGTGCGCTCCCGCGCCGTGTCCGCGCTCATGACCCGTCCCCGTCCTGCTCCGGCGGCAGCACCGCTCCGGGGAGGCGCGCGCACAGCACGGCCCCCGACTCCGCTCCGCCGGCGTCCGCCAGCCAGACCTCGCCGCCGCGGCGGGCGGCCACCTCACGGCACAGCGGCAGGCCGAAGCCCCGACCGTGCACGCGTCCGTCGTCCTCGACGGGGTCGCCCGCGCCGGCCCGGTCGAACAGCGAGTCCGGATCGAGCACTCCGTCGCCGGAGTCGGCGACCGTCACGAAGAGCGCGTCGCCGTCGTCGAGCAGCTCGACCTCGACGAAGCGCACGTCCCGACGCCCCTCGACCGCCGCGCGCACCGCGTTGTCGACCAGGTTCCCGACCACCGTGGCGACGTCCTCCGGCTCGACGACGGTGCCGCGCACCAGCGTCTCCTCACCGAGCGTCAGCAGCACGCCGCGCTCGGCCGCCTCGATCCCCTTCGCGCCGACGAGCGCCTGGAGGTACGGCTCCTGCAGCCGGTCGGCGTGCTGCACCGGGTACTTGAGCGGGCCGCGGGTCAGCACCTCGTCGAGGTAGTCGCGCGCCGAAGCGGTCCGCCCCGCATCCAGCAGGCCCGCGACCACGTGCAGGCGGTTGGCGAACTCGTGCCGCTGCACCCGGAGCGCGTTGGTCATCGCGCCGACCGCGTCGAGGCGCCGGCTCAGCGCGGCGAGGTCGGTGCGGTCGCGCAGCACCACCACCACGCCCAGGTCGCGGTCGCCGCGGGTCACCCGGCGGATGTCGACGTAGACGATGCGGGAACGGACGACGAAGCCCTCCTCGCCTCCGGGGCGGGGCGGCTCGACGGAGTCCAGCGCGGCGCCGATCGCGTCGGCCAGCGGAACGGGCAGGTCGAGCTCCGCGAGCGGCCGCCCGTGCAGCGCCCGCCCGGTCGGATCGTCGGAGCCGAGGATCGCGGCGGCCCGCGCATTGCAGACGCCGACGCGCCCGTCGCGGTCGAGCGCGAGCACGCCCTCGTCGACCCCGTCGAGCACGGCGGCCTGGTCCTGCACGAGCGAGGTGAGCTCCTCCGGAGCGAGGCCGAGCGTCAGGCGCAGCAGGCGGCGGCGGATGAAGACGGAGGCGACGGCGGCGAGCACCAGCCCGGCGAGCGCCGCGGCGAGGACGCCGAGCAGCGCGGTCGGCAGGTCGGTGAAGACGCTGGAGCGCGCGAAGCCGATGCTGACCTCCCCGACGACCCGCTGCTCCCCCGCGGCGAAGACCGGGACCTTGGCCCGTGCCGACTCGCCCAGCGTGCCGGTGCCCCACGAGACGCTCTCGCGCCCGGCGAGCGCCTCGTCGGGGCTCGTCGAGACCCGCTCGCCGAGGCGGTCCTCGTCGGGGTGGGCGAGGCGGATGCCCTGGTCGTCGGTGATCACGACGAAGAGCGCGCCGGTGCGCTGCTCGACGGCGGCGGCGACGTCCTCGAGCGGTCCGCCGCGCAGCTCCGAGGCGGCGGGCGCGCCGGGCACCGCGGAGGACGCGGCGACCGCGTCCTGCACGTCGGGGTCCTCGGCGACGGTGCGGGCGATGGCGAGCGCCGTCCCCTCCGCCTCGCCGCGCAGCTGCTGGACGCTGAGCGCGGTGACGAGGCCGGCGCAGACCAGCACGGCGGCCGACACCGTGGCGAGCTGCAGGACCAGGACGTGGGTCGCGAAGCGCATCGGGGCCTCCTCGCCGTCGTCGTGCGCAGAATGCGCAGAAGCCACACTATGCGCAGATGTCGCCGTAATGAGCGATACCCCGGCGCCGGACACGGAGCTGCCTAGGGTTTCCACCATCTCCCGGCCGGCTCTCCCGCCGAGCGCGGGCGGAGGCACTGGACGAAGGAGTCAGCTGTGTTGGTAGTACTCGGTTTCACCATGATCCTGGCCTTCATGGCCCTGATCATGACCAAGCGGCTGACGCCGATGGTCGCCCTGATCGTCGTGCCGACGATCTTCGGCCTCTTCGCGGGCGCCGGCCTCGGCATCGGCGACATGGTCCTCGAGGCGATCGGCAGCCTCGCGCCCACGGCAGCGCTGCTGATGTTCGCGATCATGTACTTCGGGATCATGATCGACGTCGGGCTCTTCGACCCGCTGATCCGCTTCATCGTCCGCGCGCTCGGCGACGACCCGGCGAAGGTCGTGCTCGGCACGGCGCTGCTCGCCGGCGCGGTCTCGCTCGACGGCGACGGCTCGACCACCTTCATCGTCACCACCGCCGCGATGCTCCCGATCTACCTGCGCCTGGGGATGAACCCGGTCGTGCTGACCTGCGTCGCGGGCCTGGCCAACGGCACGCTCAACATCGTCCCCTGGGGCGGACCGACGGTGCGCGCCGCCGCGGCCCTCCAGGTCTCGCCGAGCGAGATCTTCGTGCCGATGCTCCCGTCGCTCGCGGTGGGCCTGGCCGTCACGCTCGTCTTCGCCTGGTTCCTCGGGCTCGGCGAGCGCCGCCGCCTCGGCTCGCTCGCGCTGGCCGAGCCGATGCTCGAGCAGGAGCTCGTCGGCGCCGGCCGCGGCTCCTCCTCCCGCTCGGGCGGCGCCCGCACCGGCGGCCTCGCGGCCCTGACCGGGGGCATCCGCACCGTCGCCCGGGAGCGCTTCTCCTTCCTCCGCGGCCCTCAGGCCCTGCGCGGAGCCCAGGTGGCGGTCGCCGCCCGCGTGCAGGCCGACGACGCCGACACCGCGATGGCCGACACGATGCTCGACCCCGAGCGCGAGACGCTGCGCCCGAAGCTGATCTGGGTGAACCTGGTCCTGACCCTCGCGGTGATGACGCTGCTGGTCGCCGACATCCTGCCGCTGCCCTACGTGTTCATGGTCGGCTCCGCGGTCGCCCTCCTGATCAACTTCCCGAAGATGAAGGACCAGGCGGCCGAGATCGTCAAGCACGCGCCGAGCATCGTGGGCGTCGTGTCGATGGTGCTGGCGGCCGGCGTGCTGATCGGCGTCCTCAACGGCACCGGCATGGTCGACGCCATGGCGGAGTGGGTCGTCGCGGTGATCCCGCCGGCGCTCGGACCGTTCCTCGCCGTGATCACCGGCGTGCTCAGCATCCCGATGACCTTCTTCATGTCGAACGACGCGTTCTACTACGGCATCCTCCCCGTGCTCTCCGAGAGCGCGGCGAACTACGGCATCTCGCCGGTCGAGATGGCGCGCGCCTCGATCACCGGGCAGCCGGTGCACCTCCAGAGCCCGCTGGTCCCGGCGATCCTCCTGCTCGTCTCCCTCGCCGCGGTGAACCTCGGCGACCACCACCGCAAGGTGCTGTGGCGAGCGGTCGTCGTCTCGCTGGTCATGCTCGCCGTCGGCGTGCTGGTCGGCTCGATCCCCTTCGGCTGAGGCCGGCGGAGCGGATCGCCGAGCGATCGGAACGAGGACGGGACCCCTTGCTGCGGCGGGGGTCCCGTCCTCGTTCCGCGGCTCGGTCCCGCAGCCCGCGCTAGCGCAGCAGCGGCGCCAGGTTCTCGGTCCACACGTCGGAGCCGACCTTGAGGATGAGGGCGCCGACCACGACGAGGAACGCGACCCGGATGAAGCGGCTGCCACGAGCGACGGCCATCCGCGAGCCGAGGTACGCGCCCGCCACGTTGGCGGCGCCCATCAGGAGGCCCAGCAGCCAGATCACGTGCCCGCCCGGCACGAAGTAGAGCAGGGCGCCGAGGTTGGTCGCGACGTTGACGATCTTCGCCTTGGCGCTGGCGAGCAGGAAGTCGTAGCCCAGCGCGGTGATCAGGGCGATGATCAGGAAGGTCCCGGTGCCCGGTCCGATCAGGCCGTCGTAGAAGCCGATCAGGAGTCCCAGCACGGCCGCCGTGACGAGGTGGCGCCGGCCCGCGTGCTTGAGCACCGTGACGCTGCCCAGTGCCGGGCGGGCGATCGTCACGACGGCGACCACGATCAGCGCGACGACGATGATCGGCTTGAACACCGCGGCCGGGAGGAGGCCGGCGAGCGTCGCGCCTCCGTAGCTGCCCGCGAGGGCGACCGCCGCCATCGGCAGTGCGGTGCGCAGATCGGGCTTCGCGCGCCGGTAGTAGGTGATCGCGCTGGTGGTCGTGCCGAAGATCGAGGCCAGCTTGTTCGTGGCGAGCGCCTGCACGGGCGAGATCCCCGGCACGAGGAGCAGGGCGGGGAGCTGGAGGAGTCCGCCGCCGCCCACGACCGCGTCGATCCAGCCGGCCGCGAAGGCGGCGAGGATCATCAGCGCGAGGACGGGGAGTCCGAGATCCTCTGTGAAGGTCAGCATCGGTCGGAAGCGTACGCGAGCACCGCGACCCCCTCGACCTCGGGGGCCGGGCCGCCCTAGGGTCGGCGGCATGCGATTCGGACTCTTCATCCCCCAGGGCTGGCGCCACGACCTCGTCGGCGTCCCGGCCGCCGACCAGTGGCGCACCATGAGCGACCTCGCCCGGCACGCCGACGACGGCGCCTGGGAGTCGATCTGGGTCTACGACCACTTCCACACCGTCCCGCAGGTGACGGAGGAGGCGACGCACGAGGCGTGGTCGCTGATGAGCGCGTTCGGCGCCACCACGTCGCGCGTGCGGCTGGGCCAGATGTGCACCTGCATGGGCTACCGGAACCCCGCCTACCTCGCCAAGGTCGCGACGACCGTCGACATCGTCTCGGGCGGGCGGGTCGAGATGGGCATCGGCGGCGGTTGGTACGAGCACGAGTGGCGCGCGTACGGCTACGGCTTCCCGCCGATCGCCGAGCGGCTGGGCCGGCTCGACGAGGGAGTGCAGATCCTGCAGCAGGCCTGGACGACCGGGTCCGCGACCCTCGACGGCCGCTACTACCAGGTGGACGGCGCGCAGAACCGGCCGCTGCCCCTGCAGGAGGGCGGCATCCCGCTGTGGGTCGCCGGCGGCGGCGAGAAGGTCACGCTGCGGATCGCGGCCCAGTACGCGCAGTACACGAACTTCGCCGGGACCCCGGAGGCGTTCGACCACAAGAGCTCGGTCCTCCGCGGGCACTGCGAGCGCCTGGGCACCGACTTCTCGGCGATCACCCGGAGCTCGAACTACAACGTCGTGATCGGCGAGACGGAGGCGGAGGTCGAGGCGGCGCTGCAGCGTCTCGAGGAGCGCGTGGTCCCGTACCTCGGCGCGGAGGGAGCGGCGTCCTTCGTCGCCGAGTACCGCAGCCCCGACGCGCTCGCGGTCGGCACTCCCGCGCAGATCGTCGACCGCCTCGCCGGCATGCAGTCGCGCGGGATGGACTACGGCATCCTCTACTTCCCGGACGCCGCCTACGACCGGTCCGGCATCGAGCTGTTCGAGCGCGAGGTGCTGCCGGCGCTCTCCTGAGCGCGGAGCGGCGGGGCTCCTACGCCTCCCGCCCCCCGCCCGCAAGTCCTTGGGGCGTCCCGGCCCCGCGCCTACGGTCGGAGCATGGACGCACAGGACATCCGCTGGAACGACGAAGCCCGCGACAAGATCCTCGAGGACTCGGACAGGGTCCTCCGCGAGGCGGTGCTCGACCTCGCGACGAGCAAGAAGGGCGAGCCCTGGGAGGACGTGTTCGCCGAGCTGAACGCGCGCCTCAAGGACCGCTTCATCGACTTCGAGCCCGGCCCGGACCTCCGCAAGTACGCCGAGGCCGTCTCCGCCGGGGAGATCGAGACCGGCTCGTGAGCGAGCACGACCGCGACGCCGCGCTCGAGGACGAGATCACCTCGATCCACGCCCTCGGCGAGGGCCGCGTCGGCGAGACGGCCGGCCCGGAGGACGAGGACCACGAGCTCTCGCCCGAGCAGGACGCCCGCATCGAGTCCGAGCTGAAGAGCCGGGGCAGCGAGAGCTGATCCCCCGGTACGCGGAAGGCCCGCTCCCCCTCGAGGGAGCGGGCCTTCCGCGTGAGTCGCGATTACGCCGAGAGGGGCTCGTAGTCGGTGTAGCCCTCGGCTCCTCCGCCGTAGACCGTCTCCTGGACGACCTCGTTCTCGGGGTGCCCGCCCTGCCAGCGCTCGACCAGGTCGGGGTTGGCGATCGCCGGGCGGCCGACGGCCACGGCGTCGGCGTGGCCCTCGCTGATCAGCTCGGTCGCCTCCTCGCGGCTGGTCGGCGAGCCGAAGCCGCTGTTGGCGATGAAGACGCCGTCGAAGCGCGAGCGGAGGTCCTGGACCAGCTCGCCGGCGGGCTCGGCGTGCAGGACGCTGAGGTAGGCCAGGCCGAGCGGGGCGAGCCCGTCGACGACGGCCTCGTAGGTGGCGCGCACGTCGTCGGCGTCGGTCTCGACGACGTCCTGGATGTTGTGGGCCGGCGAGAGGCGGATGCCGACGCGGCCCGCTCCGACCTCGTCGACGATCGCGCGGGTGACCTCGAGCGGGAACGCGGCGCGCTCGGCCGGGGTCCCGCCGTACTGGTCGGTGCGCACGTTGGAGACGGGCGAGAGGAACTCGTGCAGCAGGTAGCCGTTGGCGCCGTGCACCTCGACTCCGTCGAAGCCGGCGTCGATCGCGCGGCGGGCGGCGGCGACGAACTCGTCGCGGACGGTCGCCAGCTCCTCGGTGGTCAGCGCGTGCGGCACCGGGAAGGGCTTCTTGCCGGAGGGGGTGTGCACCTCTCCGTCGATGGCGACGGCGCTCGGGGCGACGATGCGGTCGGTGCCGGTGATCTCGGTGTGTGAGACGCGGCCCGCGTTCATCAGCTGCATGACGATGCGCCCGCCCGCGGCGTGCACGGCGTCGGCGACGGCGCGCCAGCCCGCGGCCTGCGCGTCGGTCTCGATGCCGGGCTGCCCGGCGTAGCCCTTGGACTCGGCGCTGGGGAAGACGCCCTCGCTGATCAGCAGGCCCATGCTCGCGCGCTGGGCGTAGTACTCGGCGACGATCGCGCCGGGCACGCCCTGCTCGTCGGAGCGCAGTCGCGTCATCGGTGCCAGGACGATGCGGTTGGGGAGGTCGAGGTCGCCGGCGGTGAGGGGGGAGAACGGATCCACGGGATCGCCTTTCTACGGAGCTGTCTCAGGGGGCTGCCCTGAGGGGGGAGGCACGTGCACCTGCGGCGCACTCCGGGCAGAAACCGCGAGCGGAGCACGGTCATTCCTCCTCCCGGCGTTCTCCCATCCCCCGCGCCCCGGGCACGCGGTCGACGGCCTGCCGCCTCCCGACCCCTGCTCGGACACCGGGGCTGTCTACACTCGGGAGGCGACGACGAAGGAGTGTGCGCGATGCCGGCGAGACCCCACCACCCCGTGAGCTCCCGGCTGCTGCCGGCGCTCGCGGCCCTCCTGATCGCCGCGGTCCTCGCGCTGGTCCCCGCGACCGCGGCGCTGGCCGAATCGCCCGTCTCCTTCTCCTCCTCCACCGTCCTCGACTCGGTCGGGGTGCTGAGCTCCGGAGAGACCGCCGAGATCGAGCAGGCCTCGCGGGCCCTCTACGACCAGCACCGCGTGCAGCTGTTCGTCGCCTTCGTCGACTCCTTCACCGATCCGTCCGACCGCGCCGCGTGGGCGGACGAGACCGCGACCCGCAACGGACTGGGCACCGACGACGTCCTCCTGGCCGTCGCGGTCGACGCCCGCCAGTACCAGGTGTCGGTCGCGCAGGGCTTCGCCCTCGACGACGCGCAGGTCTCCTCGCTCCAGTCCGACGACATCGAGCCGAGGCTCGCCGACGGCGACTGGGCCGGAGCCGCGGTGGCCGCCGCCGACGGGATCGGGCAGCGCCTCGACGCGCCCAGCGCCGGCGAGTCCCTCGGCTCGGGGCTGCTGATCGCGCTCGGCGTGCTCGCGGCCCTCGTCGTGGTCGGCCTCGTGGTGCTGCTGCTCGTCCGCCGCGCGCGGAAGCGCCGCGCCCAGGAGGCGGTGGAGGCCTCGATCGACGAACTCGCCACCCGTGCCGGGTCGGCCCTCGTCCACGCCGACGACGCCGTCCGCACCAGCGAGCAGGAGGTCGGCTTCGCGGAGGCGCAGTTCGGCGCCGACGCGACCGGCGCGTTCCGCGAGGCGCTCGTCACCGCGAAGCGCCTGCTCGGCGAGGCCTTCACCCTGCAGCAGCGCCTCGACGACGCCGAGCCGGAGACCGATCAGGAGCGCCGCGACGGCTACCAGCGCATCCTCCAGCTCTGCGCCGACGCCGAGCAGACGCTCGACGAGCGCGCGAGCGCGTTCGAGGAGCTGCGCGACCTCGAGAAGAACGCGCCGCAGGTCGCCGCCGCGCTCTCGGCTCGCGCCGCCGAGGTCGGCGACCGCCTCCCCTCGGCCCGCGCCCGCCTCGCCGAGCTCGCCTCCCGCTACGCGCCGACCGCGATCGACGACGTGGGCGACGACGCCGACCAGGCCGAGGACCGCCTCCGCTTCACCCGCGACCAGCTCGCCGGCGCCCAGCAGGCGCTGCAGGCCGGCGACTCCGGCCGCGCCGCCGTGCTGCTGCGCGCCGGGCAGCAGGCCGCCGAGCAGGCCTCCGGGCTCGTCGACGCGGTGGCGACGCGCGGCGACGAGCTGCAGAAGGCGGAGGCGTCGCTCGCCGGCCGCATCGCCGAGATCCGCGCCGACGTGGCGCAGGGACGAGCGCTCGCCGCCTCCCAAGACGCGGAGTCCGCTGCCCAGGCGCAGAACGTCGCCGCGGCGGTCGCCTCGACCGAGGCCGCCCTCGACGACGTCGAGCGCGCCGCCTCCGTGCGGCCGAACGACCCGCTCGCCCTGCTCGGGGCGCTCACCGCCGCCGACGCCACGATCGACGCCGCCGTCGGCGGGTTCCGCGACGCGCAGGCCCAGCGCGAGCGCGAGCGGGCCGCCCTCGGCGCCGAGCTCACCTCCGCCCGCAGCCGCGTCTCGGCCGCCGAGGACTTCATCGCGGCCCGCCGCGGCGCGGTCGGCTCGGAAGCGCGCACCCGCGTCGCCGAGGCCGCCCGCTCGGCCGAGTACGCCGAGCGCATCGCCGCCACCGACCCCCGCGAGGCTCTCGCCTCCGCCCAGCGCGCTTCGCAGCTCGCCCAGCAGGCGCTCGAGCGGGCGCGGGCCGACGCCGGCTCCTACTCCGCCCCGAACGCCGTCGGCAGCCCCTACGGAGGCGACACGACCGGCGCGTTCCTCGGCGGGATCCTGGTCGAGTCGCTCCTGGGAGGCGGACGCCGCAGCGGCTACCGCTCGGGCGGCTTCGGCGGAGGCGGGTTCAGCGGCGGCTTCGGCGGCGGCGGCTCGTCCCGGCGCTCCGGCGGCGGCGGCTTCGGCGGCGGGCGCAGCAGCGGCGGAGGCGGACGCCGTGGCGGCGGCGGTCGCTTCTGAGCGCCCCCGGGCATCCGCGCACGACCGACGACCACCACCTCCCCCACGACTCCGGCACCACCTCCGACATCCGGCACCACCCACGACGCAAGGAGAGACACCCATGGCTCAGAGACAGTCGATCTTCGGCCGCATCGCGCAGCTCGCGAAGGCCAACATCAACGCGCTCCTCGACCAGGCCGAGGACCCGCAGAAGATGCTCGACCAGATGGTCCGCGACTACACCGACAGCATCCGCGACGCCGAGGCGGCGATCGCCACCACGATCGGCAACCTGCGCCTGCTCGAGGACGACTACCGCGAGGACGTGCAGAACGCCCAGGAGTGGGGCGGCAAGGCCCTCGCCGCGAGCCGCAAGGCCGACGAGCTGCGCACCGGCGGGAGCGCCGGCGACGCCGACAAGTTCGACGCGCTGGCCAAGGTCGCTCTGCAGCGCCAGATCCAGTCCGAGAAGGAGGCGAAGGACGCCGAGCCGACCATCGCCTCGCAGACCGAGGTCGTCGACAAGCTCAAGACGGGCCTGAACCAGATGCGCGAGAAGCTGCAGCAGCTCTCGAGCAAGCGCGACGAGCTGATCGCGCGCTCGAAGACCGTCGAGGCGCAGAGCCAGGTCCAGGACGCCGTGAAGAGCATCGACCTGATGGACCCGACGAGCGAGGTGAGCCGCTTCGAGCAGAAGATCCGCCGCGAGGAGGCGCGCGTCCGCGGCGCGGAGGAGCTCGCCTCCTCGAGCCTGGACGCGCAGTTCGAGTCGCTCGAGGACCTCGGCGAGATGACCGAGGTGGAGGCGCGCCTCGCCGCGCTCAAGTCCGGCCGCCCGCAGGACTCGATCGGCTCCTGAGCCCGTGCGCCTCCGGCGGCGGTCCCGCCGGAGGCGCAACCCACCCTTCCCGACACGCGCGGGGCGAAGGCTGGCAATCGCCATGGTGCGGTGCCGCCGCCGTCCCCGTAGTGTTCACACCAGGTTGCCCTTGACCCCGGTCGCCCTGATGCCGCGCCCGGCCCCTACCGACGCGGTGAACCATGAGCGGACCGCCCCCGTCGGGATCGCTCACCGAGAGATCGTCGACGCCGACGGTCACCACGAAGAGCGAGGCGCCGATGAGCACCCCCACCACCACGTCCGTCACCGGAGGCGCCCCCCGCGTCGTCCGCACCCGTCCCCGCGCCGACGGCCGCGTCAACCCGACGACCGAGTACTCCGGTCTCCTCAGCACGGTCCGCGACGCGGGGCTCCTCCGCCGCCGCACCGGCTTCTACTACACGATGTTCGGCGCGCTGGTCCTCGCGCTCGGCGGCATCGTCACCGGCTTCGTCCTGCTGGGCGACTCCTGGTTCCAGCTCCTGCTCGCCGCCGCCCTCGGCATCGTGCTGACGCAGTTCGCCTTCCTCGCCCACGAGGCCTCGCACCGCCAGGTGTTCGAGTCCGGCAGGGCCAACGACGTCGCCGGGCGCACCCTCGCGAACCTCTTCGTCGGCATCAGCTACTCCTGGTGGATGACCAAGCACAGCCGCCACCACGCGAACCCGAACGTGCTGGGCAAGGACCCGGACATCGAGCGCGACGTCGTCTCCTTCACCGCCGAGGACGCCGCCCGCTCGCGCGGCCTCTACGCCTGGCTCACCCGCCGCCAGGGCTACGCGTTCTTCCCGCTGCTGCTGCTCGAGGGCCTCAACCTGCACCTGCACGGCTTCCGCACCGTGTTCGGCAAGGGCAAGGTCGACAAGCGATGGGTCGAGATCACCATGCTCGTCACCCGCGTCGGCCTCTACCTCGCCGTCGTCTTCTGGGCCCTCCCCCTCGGCATGGCGTTCGCCTTCGTCGGCGTGCAGCTGGGCGTCTTCGGCCTCTACATGGGTGCCTCCTTCGCGCCGAACCACAAGGGCATGCCGCTGCTGCCGAAGGAGGCGCGCGTCGACTTCCTCCGCCGCCAGGTCCTCACCTCGCGCAGCATCCGCAGCACCTGGTTCACCGACCTCTACATGGGCGGCCTCAACTACCAGGTGGAGCACCACCTCTTCCCGAACATGCCCCGCCCGGCGCTGCGCCGCGCGCAGGTCATCGCCAAGGAGTACTGCACCACCCACCAGATCCCCTACACCGAGACCTCGCTGATGGAGTCGTACGCGATCGTCGTCCGCTACCTCAACAAGGTCGGCCTGTCGGCCGGCGGCGACCCGTTCGACTGCCCCGCCGCCTCCGCCTACGGACGCTGAGCACTCCCCCTCGCAGGCCCCCCGCACCTTCCCGGTGCGGGGGGCCTGCGTCGTTCGCGGGAGCGCAAGGGGGTGCCCCCGCGGGCGGCGGAGTCGTAGCGTCGGGGCATGAGCAGCTCCGACTACGACATCGAGCCCACCCCCACCGACACGACCGACGGCGCGCGCACGCCCGACCCCGTCACCGAGACCGGCACCTCCGCGGGCCTCGACGAGGTCGGCGGCGCGGCCTCCCCCCTGGCCGACGGCGTCGGCGCCGACGGCGAGGAGCAGAACCCCCCGCTGCCCGACTGGGGCCCCACCGACGGCGTCCACGGCACCGACGCCGAGGCCGACGTCTCGGGCACCGAGCAGCACTGACACGGCTCCGCGAGGGACCTCCCCGGCCGGTCGGCGAACGTTCCGACCGCGTTCCGAGGAGGTCCCTCCGTGTTCGCCGGAGGGTCGGCCGGCGCTCGGGCGCCGCGCCCTACACTGGCGAAATGCAGCCGACCGAACGCGCCCTCCGCGTGATCTCCTACAACCTCCGGGAGCACCGAGCGCACGCCGAGATCGCCCCCCTCGCCGCCCGCCACGACATCGACGTCCTGTGCCTGCAGGAGTGCGACACCACGAAGCTGCCGCAGGAGGTGGGCTCGCTCCGGCTCGCGTCCGTCACGGCCCGCAACCGCCTGGGCCTGGCCGTCTACTACTCGCAGGACCGCTTCGAGCTCTCCGGCAGCGCCGCGTTCGAGCTCAGCAAGTCCATGCACGACCGCGTGATGTCCCCCGCTCACGAGCGCCTGCTGGCCGTCCGCCTCGACGACCGCGACGGCGGATCAATCGCGGTCTCCTCCTTCCACGCCGCTCCGCTGTCGGCAGGCAACGCCCTGCGCCGCAAGCAGATCGACGAGGCGCTGAACCGGCTGCGCGAGTACGCGCCGGACACCCCCTCCCTGATGGTCGGCGACTACAACTACCCGTGGTTCTTCCGCGGACTCGACCGCCGGATGACCCGGAACGGCTACCTGGTCTCGCGGAGCGACTCCCCCACCTACGCGCGCTACCGCTACTTCAGCGGCCACTTCGACTTCGCGATCAGCGACTCCGTGCGGATCGAGCGGGTCTCCACGCTGCCCCAGGGCGTCTCGGACCACCTCCCGGTGATGGTCGACGCGCACTACGGCGTCCCCGCCGCCTGAGCGCGGGGCCCACTGGCCCGCACGGTCGGTAGGCTCAGGGGGTGACGACCCTGATCCTCGCCCGGCACGGAGAGACTGTCTGGCACTCCGAGAACCGCTTCGCGGGCTCCTCCGACATCGCGCTGACCCCCCGGGGCCAGGACCAGGCGGCGACTCTGGCCGCCTGGGCCGTCGACGCCGACCTCGAGGCGGTGTACTCCTCCACCCTGGTCCGGGCAGTGCGCACCGCCGTGCCCGCCGCGCGGGCGGCCCACCTCGAGCTGCAGCCCGACCCGGCGCTGGTCGAGGTCGACTTCGGCCGGGGCGAGGGGCTGACCACCGACGAGATGGAGAAGCGCTTCCCGGACGAGTACCACGCGTGGGTCGCCGCTCCGGCCATCCAGCCGATGCCCGGCGGCGAGTCCGGCCTCGACGCCGTCGCCCGCGCGAACACCTCGCTCGCCCGCATCCACCGCGAGCACCCCGACGGCCGCGTGCTCGTCGTCGCGCACGGCACGCTCATCCGCCTCCTGCTGTGCGCCTACCTCGGCATCAACCCCGAGACCTACCGGCACACCTTCCCGGTGGTCGACAACGTCTCGCTGACCACGCTGCGCTGGGACGCGACCGGCGTCGGCCTGCTCGGCTACAACGTCCCGCCCGTCCAGACGCAGCGGCGCTCCAGCTGAGCGCAGCGGTCGCTCCGGAGCGGCGCCCGGCGAGCGCGGGCTCGATCGGCCTGGTGCTCGGGTCGGTCGCGAGCGTGCAGCTGGGCGCCTCCTTCGCCGTACTGCTCTTCCCCGCCGCGGGGCCGATCGGCACCGTCACGCTCCGGCTGGTGTTCTCGGCCGTCGTGCTGCTCCTGGTCTGCCGTCCGCGGCTGCGCGGCCACAGCCGGAGCGACTGGGCCACTGTCGCCGCCTACGGTCTCGCCCTCGGCGGGATGAACGCCTGCTACTACGAGGCCATCGCCCGGATCCCGCAGGGCGCCGCCGTCACCCTCGAGGTGCTCGGGCCGCTGACGCTCTCGGTGATCGCCGGGAGGAGCGTGCTGAGCCTGGTCTGGGCGGTGCTCGCGCTGGCCGGGGTGGTGACCCTGTCGCAGGGCGGGTTCTCGGCGCTGGACCCGGTCGGCGTCGGCTTCGCGCTGGGGGCCGCAGTGCTCTGGGCCGCGTACATCGTCTTCGCCGGCCGCACCGGCGGGCGATTCCAGGGGATCGACGGGCTCGCGCTGGCGCTGGCGGCCGGCGCGATCGTGTCGCTGCCGTTCGGCCTCGCCTCCGCCGGGCCCGCCCTCGTGGTGCCGCCGGTGCTGCTCCTCGGGCTCGCCGTGGCGGTGCTCTCCTCCGCGGTGCCCTACGCGCTGGAGCTGCTGGCGCTGCGGCGCCTGCGCTCCTCCACCTTCTCGATCCTGATGTCGCTCTCCCCCGGGGCGGCCGCGCTCTCGGGCTTCCTCGTGCTCGGCCAGCGCCTCAGCGCCGTCGAGGCCGTCGGGATCGCGCTCGTGGTCGCCGCGAGCATCGGGGCGGTGCGGACCGCGCGGACCTCCGCCTGAGCGGCAGTTCTTTTGTTAGGCTAACTATGTGCCATCGACCGAGACCCTGCAGACCGAGACCCCTCAGACCGAGACCCTGCAGACCGATCTCCCGCTGACCTCCCTCGCGGGCGAGGTGCGGGCAGCGGTCGGCCGGCTCGGACGGCGGCTCCGGCAGGAGAAGGCCCAGCACGAGCTCAGCGATCCGCAGTTCAGCGTGCTCGCACTCCTGCACCGCGAGGGCGCCAAGACCCTCGGCGAGCTGGCCGAGGCGGAGCGGGTCCGCCCGCCCTCGATGACCCGCACGGTCGGCTGCCTGGTCGACGAAGGACTCGCGGAGCGCCTCGCCGACCCCGCCGACGGCCGCGTCACCCGCATCCGCCCCACCGGGGCCGGCACCGCACTGGTGCTCGACGTGCGCCGCAGCCGCGACGCGTGGCTCGTGGCGCGCCTCGAGGAGCTCCCTCCCGAGGACCTGCGCCTGCTCCACGACGCGGCGGCGGTCCTGCGCGCGGTGGCCGACCGATGAGCGCGATGTTCCGCTCCCTCGCCGTGCCGAACTACCGCATCTGGTTCGCGGGCGCGATGGTCTCGAACGTCGGCACCTGGATGCAGCGGACGGCCCAGGACTGGATCGTGATCAACGACCTGACCGACCACGACGCGACGGCGCTCGGCGTGACCATGGCACTGCAGTTCGGACCGCAGCTCGTGATGGTCCCCTTCTCCGGCTTCATCGCCGACCGCTTCGACCGGCGGAAGCTCCTGATGGCCACCCAGGGCGCGATGGGCGCGCTCGGGCTCGGCCTGGGACTCATCGTCGTGACCGGGGTCGTCCAGCTCTGGATGGTCTACCTCTTCGCTCTGCTGCTCGGCTTCGCCGCGGCGATCGACGCGCCCGTGCGCCAGACGTTCGTCTCGGCGCTGGTCGAGGAGCGCGACCTCACCAACGCCGTCTCGCTGAACTCGGCCTCCTTCAACTCGGCGCGGATGATCGGACCGGCCCTCGCGGGCGTGCTCATCGCCGCGGTCGGCTCCGGCTGGGTCTTCCTCCTCAACGCCGCGAGCTTCCTCGCCGTCCTGCTCTCGCTGCGCGCGCTGCACCGCGACCAGCTCCGCAGCGCCCCGCGGGCCACCCGCGGCCCGGGTGCGCTGCTGGAGGGGTTCCGCTACGTCTCGAAGCGGCCGGACATCCTCGTGGTGCTCGCGATCGTGTTCCTGATCGGCACCTTCGGCCTGAACTTCCCGATCTTCGCCTCGACGATGGCGACGGTCGAGTTCGACATGGGGGCGAGCGAGTTCGGCCTCCTCTCCTCCGCGATCGCCGTCGGCTCGGTGCTGGGGGCGCTCCTCTCGGCTCGCCGCGATCGCCCGAGGCTCCGGCTCATCGTCGGCGCCTCCGCGGCGTTCGGCGTCGCGCTCGCGCTGGCCGGCGTCATGCCGACGGTCTGGGCGTTCGCGATCCTGCTCCCCTTCGTCGGCATCGCGGCGCAGACGCTGATGACCTCGGCCAACGGCTACGTGCAGCTCTCGACCGCCCCCGAGATGCGAGGCCGGGTCATGGCGCTGTACATGGCCATCTTCGTCGGCGGCACCCCGATCGGCGCACCGCTGATCGGCTGGGTCGCGAACGCCTACGGTCCGCGCCAGGCGATGCTGGTCGGTGCCGCCTCCGGGATCGCGGCGGCCGCCATGGGACTCGCCTTCCACCTCCGCCTGCGCCGCGCCGCCCGGCTCGCGGCCCCCGGGCCGGAGGCTCCGCCGTCCACCGGCGGAGTCCCCCTGCTGCGCCCGCGCGCCTAGGCTCCGTCGGCCGGTCCGCACGCCGGGCGGATCCGCGGACCGCCCACTCGACGGGTCGCCCCCGACGCGGGGCGCGACCGCCGCCCGCCCTCAGGCCTCGCGGGTGATCTCGACGCGGACGAAGAGCTTCGACGAGCGGGGCCCGGCGAACACCCCGCGCAGCGGCGCGATGTCGTTGTAGTCGCGGCCGCGGCCGACGATGACGTGGCGGTCGCCGATGTCGATCAGGTTCGTCGGGTCGTAGCCGCGCCAGGCTCCTCCGCAGAACCACTCGACCCACGCGTGGGACTCCCCCACCACGGTCTCGCCGATCTCGGCGTGCGGCTTGGGGTGCAGGTAGCCCGAGACGTAGCGCGCCGGGATGCCCACCGAGCGCAGCGCCCCGAGGACGATGTGCGTGATGTCCTGGCAGACGCCCTCTCGCGCGGTCCACGACTCCGTCGCGGTGGAGTGCACGCCGGTGACGCCCTGCCGGTAGGTCATCGCCCGGCCGATCGTCTCGGCGATCGTGAGCGCGGCCTCGCACGGCCCGGCCGCCTCGTCCGCGAGCGAGCGCGCCATCGCCGAGAGGTCCTCCGGCGGCGCGGTGCGGTGGGTCTGCTTCGACTGCTCCACGTACTCGGTGCGCGTCTCGACCTGCTCGGACAGCTGATCCCACCCGGTCGGGTGGTCGGGGTGCTGCTTCGGCCGGATCTCGACGAGCGAGGTCGCCGTCAGCGAGAGCTCGCGGTGGGCGTCGAGCACGTCGAACGACGAGACGCGGGTGCCCCAGTAGTCGGTGTAGGCGTGCACCGAGGTCACCGGCCTGATGTCGAGGTTCGAGAACAGCACCAGCTGCCCGTCCGAGGAGGCGGGGAGCATCCGCGCCTCGTTGTAGGACGCGACCACGTCCCCCGCGTAGGTGAAGCCCGTGGTGTGCCTGATGCGCAGCCTGCTCACAGCGCCTCCCCGATCCAGCTCGGCATGACGTTGGTGGGGAAGTACCGCTGGCGGATCGCCTCGGAAGCGGCCGAGGTCGCCTCCTGCACGCTGTCCATGTGCCGCGGCAGGTCCTCGAGGATGTCGGTGATCGGCCGGAACTCCAGCTCGCTGCGGATCCGCCCGAGGACGCGCTGCGCGTCGCCGGAGTGGCCGATGCGGCCGGTGCGCGGCTCGATGTCGCGCATGCACGCCTCCGCCCGCGAGACCGAGAAGAGGATCGAGCGCGGGAACAGCCGGTCCAGGAGGAGGAACTCGGCCGCGTTCCGCGCGCTCGGCACGCCCCGGTAGGTGCGCAGGTACGCCTCGTAGGCGCCGCAGGAGCGGAGGATCGTGGTCCAGGAGGGGCCGCTCGCCTCGGTCAGCGAGCGGGTGGCGAGCAGGCGGGCGGTCATGTCGGCGCGCTCGATCGAGCGGCCGAGGGTGAAGAACTGCCAGGCCTCGTCACGCGAGGTCGCCGACTCGATGATGCCGACGGCGAGGGCGGAGCGCTCGCGCACCCAGCTGAAGAACTCCGACACCCGCTCGCCCGAGACGCGGCGCGGCATCCGGGTGCGCGTGGTGTTGAGGCACTCCCAGAGCTCGGTCGAGACGATCTCGCGCGCCCGGCGGGCGTTCTCGCGGGCCGCGCCGAGCGAATAGGCGATCGAGGCGGGGTTCGTGCGGTCGATCGCGAGGATCGCCAGCACGTCGGCGCGGGTGATCTCGCGCATGTCGTCGGGCGGGGTCGAGCCCATCACCGACAGGAGCGAGCGGCAGGCCGTGTCCTCGTCGATCCACGGGTCCTCGAGCAGGAGCTGGAGGTGGACGTCGAGGATGCGGGCGGTGCCGTCGGACCGCTCGATGTAGCGGCCGATCCAGAACAGCGACTCGGCGATCCGGGAGAGCATCAGTCGTCCTCCCCCGCCGCGAGCGTCTGCTGCTGCTGCTGGTCCTGGTCGGTGTTCGGCGCGTCCTGCGGCGAGTGGTCGGGCGTGTGGTTGAGCGGGTAGACGATCGGGATGGAGCTGGTGACCGCGGCCTGCTCGGCGACGAGCGCCTGGATGTCGCGCGCCTCGGGCTCGGCGCTGCGCGCCTCCTCGAGGCCGACCACCCAGGTGTCCTTCGATCCGCCGCCCTGCGACGAGTTGACGACGAGCTGCCCCTCCGGGAGCGCGACGCGGGTCAGGCCGCCGGGCAGCACCCAGACGTCGGTGCCGTCGTTCACGGCGAAGGGCCGCAGGTCGGCGTGCCGGGGGCGCATCCCGTCGTCGACGAGGGTGGGGATGGTGGAGAGCTGCACGACCGGCTGCGCGATCCAGCCGCGCGGGTCGGCCTGGAGGCGGGAGCGCAGCTCCGCGAGCTCCTTCGCCGAGGCGGCCGGCCCGACGACCAGGCCCTTGCCGCCGGAGCCGTCGACCGGCTTCACGACGAGCTCGTCGAGGCGGTCGAGCACCTCCTCGAGCGCTCCCGGATCCTCGAGCCGCCACGTGTCGACGTTCTTGATCACCGGCTCCTCCGAGAGGTAGTAGCGGATGAGGTCGGGCAGGTAGGTGTAGACGAGCTTGTCGTCGGCGACGCCGTTGCCGACCGCGTTGGCGATCGTGACGTTCCCGAGCCGGGCCGCGAGCATCAGCCCGGGCGAGCCGAGCATCGAGTCGGCGCGGAACTGCAGCGGATCGAGGAACTCGTCGTCCACGCGCCGGTAGATCACGTCGACCCGGGTCGGGCCGGAGGTGGTGCGCATGAACACCTTGCCGCCCGTGCAGAACAGGTCGCGGCCCTCGACCAGCTCGACGCCCATGAGGCGGGCGAGGAGGGTGTGCTCGAAGTAGGCGGAGTTGTAGACGCCCGGGGTGAGCACGACCACGGTCGGGTCGTCGACGCCCTCGGGGGCGGAGGCGCGGAGGGCCTGCAGCAGCTTGTTCGGGTAGTCGCCGACCGGGCGCACCCGCATCGAGACGAACAGCTCGGGCAGCGTCTGCGCCATCACCCGGCGGTTCGAGATGACGTAGGAGACGCCGGAGGGCACGCGGACGTTGTCCTCGAGGACCCGCCAGCCGCCCTTCTCGTCTCGGATCAGGTCGATCCCGGACACCTGGATCCGCACGCCGTTCGCGGGGACGATGCCCGCGGCCTGCCGGTGGAAGTGGCTGGAGCTCGAGATGAGCCCGGCGGGGATGACGCCGTCGGCCACGGCGTTCTGCGGGCCGTAGACGTCGGCGAGGAACGCCTCGAGAGCACGGACCCGCTGCTTGATGCCGGTCTGCACCTCGTTCCACTCGGCGCGCTCGATCACCCGGGGGACGGCGTCGAGCGGGAACGGCCGCTCCTCCCCCGCGAAGTCGAAGGTGACGCCCTGCGCGAGGTAGGAGGAGGCGAGCGCGTCGGTGCGGCCGCGCAGCTCCTCCTGGGTCATCCGCGCGAGCGAGGAGTAGATGTCGCGGTAGGCGCCGCGGACCCCGTCGGGGCCTCCGGTCGACGCCACGTCGGCGAACATCTCGTCCCAGGGGGTGGCGCCCGTGTCGGGCCGCTCGACCTTCTGGGACCCGTATCCGTCGAAGAGGTCACCCATGGCACGACTCTAGTGCGGGGCGTATTGCGGGGATGTTTCGGGCGGCCGCGGGGCGAGCGGGGCGGGTCGGCGACGTCCGGGCACGGCACCGGCGCCGTCCTCCGACAGGCCGGCGGAGGCCCGAGGATCCACGGGAATAGATCCGGCCGCACGTGGTTGAATGAGGATGTACATGCAAACGCATGGACCAGGCCCCACCGGGCCGGAGGACAGAAGGAGCGCCTGATGCAGTTCGGCATCTTCACGGTCAGCGACATCACGACCGACCCCACGACCGGACGGACCCCGTCCGAGTCCGAGAAGATCCAGGCGACCCTCGCGATCGCGCTGAAGGCGGAGGAGATCGGCCTCGACGTCTTCGCCCTGGGCGAGCACCACAACCCGCCGTTCTGGTCCTCCTCCCCCACCACCACGCTCGGCTACCTCGCGGCGAAGACCGAGAGGATCACGCTCTCCACCGCGATGGCCCTCATCACCACGAACGACCCCGTGAAGCTCGCCGAGGACTACGCGATGCTCCAGCACCTCGCCGGCGGCCGCGTCGACCTGATGCTCGGCCGCGGCAACACCGGCCCCGTCTACCCGTGGTTCGGCAAGGACATCCGCCGCGGCATCGAGCTGACGATCGAGAACTACGACCTGCTGCACCGCCTGTGGACCGAGGACTTCGTCGACTGGGAGGGCCAGTTCCGCACTCCCCTCCAGGGCTTCCAGTCGACCCCGCGCCCCCTCGACGGTGTCGCGCCGTTCGTGTGGCACGGATCGATCCGCTCCCCGCAGATCGCCGAGCAGGCCGCCTACTACGGCGACGGCTTCTTCGCGAACCACATCTTCTGGCCCGCCTCGCACACCCAGAAGATGGTGCAGCTCTACCGCCAGCGCTTCGAGCACTACGGCCACGGGACCGCCGACCAGGCGATCGTCGGCCTCGGCGGGCAGATCTTCCTGGCGAAGAACTCGCAGGACGCGGTCTCGCAGTTCCGCCCCTACTTCGACAACGCCCCCGTCTACGGCCACGGCCCCTCGCTCGAGGACTTCACGGAGCAGACCCCGCTCACCGTCGGCTCCCCGCAACAGATCATCGACCGCACCCTCGGCTTCCGCGAGTACGTCGGCGACTACCAGCGCCAGCTCTTCCTGATGGACCACGCGGGACTCCCGCTGAAGACCGTCCTGGAGCAGATGGACATGCTCGGCGAGATCCTCCCCGCCCTCCGCGCGGGCTTCGCCGAGGGCCGCCCCTCGCACGTGCCCGACGCCCCCACCCACGCCTCCCTCGTGGCCGCGCGCGACGCGCAGCCCGCGGCCGAGCCCGTCACCGTCTAGTCAGGAGCTCTCCATGGACACCCGCAGGATCACCGTCCTCTCGGCCGGCCTCAGCCAGCCGTCCTCGACCCGGCTGCTCGCCGACCGCCTGGCCGACGCCGCCGAGTCCTCCCTCACCGAGCAGGGCTTCGCCGTCGAGCGGAGCGTCGTGGAGCTGCGCGACCTCGCGCACGACGTCACGAACAACCTCCTCACCGGCTTCGCGAGCCCCGCTCTGCAGACCGCGCTCGACGCGGTCGCCGGCGCCGACGGCCTGATCGCCGTGACGCCGATCTTCACCACCAGCTACAGCGGGCTCTTCAAGTCGTTCGTCGACGTGCTCGACACGGAGGCGCTGCGCGGTCTGCCCGTGCTGCTGGCGGCCACGGGCGGGTCCCCCCGCCACTCCCTGGCCGTCGACTACGCGATGCGCCCGCTCTTCACCTACCTGCACGCGGCGCCCCTCGCGACCACCGTGTTCGCGGCGACGGACGACTGGGGCGGCGCGACCGAGGACGGACGGGCGCTGCCCTCGCGCATCGAGCGCGCCGGACGCGAGCTGGCCGATCAAGCCGCCCGCTCCTCCCGCTCGGGCTCCACGCCCGACCCGTGGGCGCTCGACGGCTCGTTCGAGGGGATGCTCGGCCGCCGCGGCTGAACGCCCGCCGCGCGGATCGGCCGCTCCTCTCATGGATCGGCCGATCCGTCCAGCCGCGATTCCCGCGGCCCTGCCGGAATAGCCTGCCCCCGGGAGCCTGCCGCTGGCCCCCGGAAGGAGGCCGTCATGGGCCTGACCAGCAAGGGGCTCCCCGCGGGGGCTCTCGACCTCTCGCAGCTCGGACGCGCGGTCCTCGACCGCCGCCGCTTCCTCGGAGCGCTCGGCGTCGCCGCCTCCGTCCCGGTCCTCTCCGGCTGCGGCTTCGCCCCGGCGGGCCCCGCGGCGAGCGCCGGCAGCGACACCCTCACCTTCACCACCTGGGGCACCGACGCCGAGCTGGCCGGCTTCCAGCGCGCGATCGACGCGTTCCAGTCGGCGAACGCCGGCGCCACCGTGACCCTCAACGCGGTCCCGTACGAGCAGATGTTCACCAACATCGACGCGCAGCTGCAGGCGGGGAACCCGCCGGACGTCTTCCGGGTCCCGTACTACACGTTCGGCAGCTACGCCGGCCGCGACCAGCTCCTGGACCTGTCGGGCTTCCTCGACTCCGACGTCGCCGAGCGGTTCACCGATCCGGCCTGGGCCGCGGTGCAGAGCGGCGGGAGCCCCTTCGGCGTCCCCCACCACACCGACACCTCGCTGATCCTCTACAACACGCAGGTGCTGGCCGACGCGGGCGTCACCTCCTTCCCCTCCTCGCCCGAGGAGGCGTGGACCTGGGAGGAGTTCACCGAGGTCGGGCGGAAGCTGCGCGCCTCGCTCCCCGCCGAGCGCTACCCCTTCGCCTACAACTGGCAGGGCAACGGCGTCACCCGCTGGCTGAGCCTGCTCTTCCAGGCCGACGGCCGCTTCCTCACCGAGGACCTGTCCGGGCCCGCGATCGACTCCGCCGCCGGCCGCGCCGCGATCGACTTCAGCCGCAGCTTCTTCACCGACGGCCTCGTGCCGCCGAGCAGCTCCGTGCAAGCGACCACCTACGCCAGCGACCTCTGGTACTCGCAGACCACCGCGATGACCTTCGCCGGCGCGTTCCTCATCCCCGACGCCGACTCCACCCTCGACTTCGAGTGGGGCGCCACCTACTCCCCGCGCAACGTGCGCGGAGGCGGCGACTTCGGCGGCAACGCCCTCGTCGCGACCAAGGCCGCGAAGAACCCGGAGCTGGCCGCCTCCTTCCTCGCGTTCGTGACGGAGGAGGAGGCGATGCGCGACTTCTGCGCCGGCGCCTCCCTCCTCCCCACCCGTCGCGACCTCACGGAGTCGGGCATCGAGTTCGCCGTGCGCCCCGAGCTCGCCGAGGTGTTCCTCGGCCAGGCGGGCACCGTCCAGGCGTCCGACTCGGCGCAGGTCGCCTCGCCCGACATGGCCGCGATCATCACGGTGCTCAAGGAGCAGCTGGAGCAGGCCTTCGTCGGCGGGCGCAGCACCGAGGACACCATCGCCGGCCTCACCTCCGGCATCGCGGCCGCGACGCAGTGAGCCGGTCGGTCCTCGCGCCGGAGGTGAGGCCGGCGATGGTGTCCTCGGTGCTGCGCCCGCCGACGAAGGCCTGCTCCAGCT
>NZ_PSWD01000003.1:0-264719 GCF_002931705.1 Rathayibacter sp. AY1C5 | reverse complement strand
GGATCAAACTCTCCGTAAAAAAATTACGACCCCCAACCCCGAAGAGAAGGAGAGTCAAGTTTGACCTCTAGCAAATAAGACATCTCTCCGACCCGAAAGTCGGAAGCTGACATCAATTTCCAAAGGAATCCCAACCCGATCCGAAGATCAAGGCCGGGGGTATAAAATTGGCATTGAACATAGTGCACGCTGTTGAGTTCTCAAGAATCGGACACATCCCGCCTCCACACCAGAACGGTGCTTCACAACGGAAGTGATCGAAGATATTGTTGCTTGCGTCATACGCGTCTTCTCGGTAGACTAGGAGAAGTTTCTTTCTCCCTGTCGCCGTGGCAACTTGTATAACTTAGCACATCCGCAGGCCGTGTCAAATCCGGCTTCTTCGCGATGCCGTCACGCTCATAGGCGCTCCGACGTTGCTCGGTTCAGGACCTGAGTCCTGCGCCGGGCGGCGAAGTTGCTGGATCCGAGGAATCCTGCGAAGGCTTTACATCCCTGCGGCAGACCTGCTCCGAAAAGCTGTCTTGCCGAGTGGATGGTCCCGATTGAGGCCGGGACGTAGGAGCTGCTGCTCTTTCCATTTCCCTGCGGCCTTTGTGGCGACTCGGAATAAGTTACGCAGCGATCGCGGTGCTGTCAAACGACGGGCCGAAATCGCACATCCCGGGCGTGTCGGGATCAGGGGTCCTCCCCGTCGGCGCCCGGTTCCGCGGGCGGATCTTGGGTCCGAGCCGGCTGCATCGGACCGAGGCGGGCACCCGCGCGCGCGGGATCCGACTCCACCGAGTGAAAGGACCCTCCCCGGAAACGACGAGGAGCGCGCGACCCGGATCGCTCCGGTACCGCGCGCTCCTCGAGGGGATGCCGGGACTACGCCCTGATGCCGACCGCCTCGGGGGAGACGTCCGCACCGGGAGCCGAGGGCTCGAGCGCCTCGGCGACGCGCTGCGAGAGCGACGAGTCGACGTTCGCCCAGTACTGGAGCACGCGCTGCCGCAGCTCCGGACGGGTGACCTTCGACACGTGGCCGGCGATGTTCGCGACCAGGCGGGCGCGCGCGTCGTCGTCGAGGACCTCGCGGTAGAGCGTCCCCGCCTGACCGAAGTCGTCGTCCTCCGGGTGGAGGGTCGCCGCGGCGCGCGTCAGCTCGCCGTCGGTCTCCCAGCCGGCCGACTCCGCCGCCCGGGCGGGATCGGCGTGGGCGCCGCCCATCGTGTTCGGCGCGTAGACGGGCACCTCGGACTTCTGGAAGTCGAACCGCATGGGGCCGTCCTTCGAGTACGAGTGCACGGGCGACTTCGGCGCGTTCACCGGCAGCTGCGCGTGGTTGGTCCCCACGCGGTAGCGGTGCGCGTCGGCGTAGCTGAAGATGCGCGCGAGGAGCATCTTGTCGGGGCTGGCCGCGATCCCGGGCACGAAGTTCGAGGGGGCGAACGCCGCCTGCTCGATCTGCGCGAAGTAGTTCTCGGGGTTCCTGTCGAGCGTCATGGTGCCGACCTGGATCAGCGGGTAGTCCGAGTGGGGCCAGACCTTGGTGAGGTCGAACGGGTTGAACCGGTAGCTCTTCGCGTCCTCGTACGGCATGACCTGCACGGACAGCGTCCACGAGGGGAAGTCGCCGCGGTCGATGGCGGAGGACAGGTCGCGGATGTGGAAGTCCGCGTCCTCACCGGCGATCTGGTCGGCCTGCTCCTGGCTCAGGATCTCGACGCCCTGATCGGTCTTGAAGTGGTACTTGACCCAGAAGCGCTCGCCGGCGGCGTTGATCCACTGGTAGGTGTGCGAGCCGAAGCCGTCCATGTGCCGCCACGAGGAGGGGAGGCCGCGGTCGCCCATGAGCCATGTGACCTGGTGGGCCGACTCGGGCGAGAGGGTCCAGAAGTCCCACTGCATGTCGTGGTCGCGCAGGTGGCTGCCGGGCAGGCGCTTCTGCGAGCGGATGAAGTCGGGGAACTTGATGCCGTCGCGGATGAAGAAGACGGGGGTGTTGTTGCCGACGAGGTCGTAGTTGCCCTCGCTCGTGTAGAACTTCAGCGCGAAGCCGCGGGGGTCGCGCCAGGTGTCGGGCGAGCCCTGCTCGCCGGCGACCGTGGAGAACCGCGCGAGCATCTCGGTCTCGACTCCGGGCTGGAAGAGCGCGGCACGCGTGTAGGCGCTGACGTCGGCGGTGGTGGTGAAGCGTCCGAAGGCTCCGCCGCCCTTGGCGTGGACGACCCGCTCCGGGATGCGCTCGCGGTTGAACTGGGCCAGCTTCTCGACGAGGTAGTGGTCGTGGAGCGCGAGGGGTCCGTCGGCTCCGACGCTCAGCGAGTGGTCGTCGCTCGCGACCGGTGCTCCGGAGTTCGTGGTGGTGAATCGTTCCTCGGTCATGTTCCTCCTGTCGGCGAGGGGCACGGGGCCCGCCGCTGCGGTGTAGCGGATGTCGGTCAGTGGGCCAGGGCCAGGCAGTCGGGGCAGGTGCCCCAGAACGTGACGTCGGCGGTGTCCACGGCGAAGCCGCTCGCGGTCTGCGGATGCAGGCACGGCGCCTCCCCGACGACGCAGTCGACGTCGGCCACGGCCCCGCAGCGCCGGCACACCACGTGGTGGTGGTTGTCGCCGACCCGCAGCTCGAACCGGCGGGGGTGGCCCTCCGGCTCGATGCGGCGGACGATCCCGGCGTCGGTGAACGCCGAGAGCACTCCGTAGACGGCCTGGGCCGAAGCCTCGGGGAGGCCCTCGCGCACTCGGGCCAGGACCGCGTCGACCCCGGAGTGCGGGTGCTCCTCGAGAGCGAGGAGCACCGCGCGCCGGGTGGCGGTGACCTTGAGCCCGGAGGCTCGGAGCCGCTCGTCCACTGTCGTCATGCCGAGGACACTACCCGAGTTGTCTTGAGCGGATCAAAACAACGGGCGGCGTGGCGCGCTCGCCCGGGTGAACGGCCGGGAACGCTCCGGCGGCCACGCGGAGGCTCCGATCAGGCGACCGGACCCTCGACCAGCACGACCTGGGCGGAGCGGGCGGCGCCCGCGGAGTCGGTCCACGAGATCGTCACCGACTCCCCGGGCTCGCGCTGCGCGAGCGAGGCGGACAGCTGATCGGCCGAGGCGACGGCGACCCCGTCGACCGCGGTGACGACGTCCCCCGCCTCGAGGCCCGCCTGCGCGGCCGGCCCGCCCTCGACGACTCCGCCGATCACGGCGCCGGACGCGGTGGTCGCGAGCGCGCGCGAAGTCGGAGACGCGGTGCCGGAGGAGAGGGAGACGCCGAGGAAGGCCGGATAGCCGATCTCGACGGTGGCCGTGTCGGCGCCCGCCTCGATGGTGGCCACGATGTCCAGGGCCTTCGAGATCGGGATCGCGAAGCCGGTGATGTCGGCCGTTCCGCTGGAGGCGGCGGTGTCCATCCCCACGACGCGGCCGGCGGAGTCGACGAGCGGGCCGCCGGAGTCGCCGGAGACGATGTCTGCGTCCGTCTGGATCAGCCCGGTCAGCGTCTCGGCGGAGATCCCCGACTCGGAGCGGGTGGTGATCTGCTGATCGAGACCGGTGACCGTGCCGGTGGCGGCGACCAGGTCGCCCGTCCCTCCCGCGTTGCCGACGGCGGTCACGGTGTCGCCCACAGCGACCCCGTCCGTGTCGAGCGAGGCGGGGGTGAGGCCGGAGGCGTCCTCCAGCTGCAGGACGGCGACGTCGTTCGTCGCGTCGGTGCCGACGACGCGGGCGGTGTAGCTGCGGCCCGTCGACTCCACCGTGACCGAGATCGCGGTGGCGCCCTCGACGACGTGGTTGTTGGTGAGGATCATGCCGTCGGAGGTGAGGATCATGCCGGTGCCGGCCGAGCGGGCGCCCTGGTAGGTGAGCTCGGAGGTGATCGTGACCACGCCGGCGGTCTGCGCGGTGCTCGCGGCCACGGCGTCGGTCGCGCCGGTGGCCGGCTCGGAGGCGGAGGAGCCGCCCTGCGTCGATCCGTACGCGGAGGAGCCACCCTGCGTCGATCCGCCCTGCGTCGATCCGCCCCAGGAGGGGACGATCACGTACCCGCCGCCGAAGGATCCCCGCGAGCCGCCGGGGTAGACGATCGTGGCGGCGCCGGCCGAGGCGGAGGAGGCCGCCTCGGTGCGGCCGGCGGTGGCGACTCCGCCTGCTGTCACTCCGATCAGCACGGCGAGGCCGAGGCCGCCGGCGATCAGCGCCCGACGACGACGACGACGGTCGTCCGCGCGCAGCGCGCGCACCTCGTCGGCGCCCGTCGCCTCGGTGATGGCGGGCTGGTCGGTGAGCTCTCGCTCGTCGGATTCGTGTCGCTCGTTCATGGTGTCGTCCTCGTGCCGGGGCCGCCCCTGACGGCGACCGGTTCCCATTCCACGCCCGGCCTCCCCGCGCCGCCTGGACGATGCTTATGCGGTTCCTATGAGCGCTCGCCCCTCTGAATGGTTGTAGCTTCAACCAAAAGCGGGTAGCGTCTCCGCCGTGACCACCTCCTCCCCCGACCTGCTCGCTCCCGACACCGCGATGGGCGCGGTGACCCTCCGCGTCGCCGACCTCGACGGGATGATCGCCTACTACCGCGACGCCGTGACGCTCGAGCTGCTCTCGCACGACGGACCGGTCGCGGTGCTCGGCCGCGGCGGAGTGCCGGCCGTGATCCTCCAGCACGCGCCCGAGCTGGTGCACGCCTCGCCGCGCAGCGCCGGCCTCTTCCACACGGCGATCCTCTTCGAATCGGAGGCGGCGCTCGCCGCGGCCGTGTACAGCGTCGCGACCCGGCACCCCGGCTCCTTCACCGGCAGCTCCGACCACCTGGTCAGCAAGGCCTTCTACTTCGACGACCCCGAGCACAACGGCGTCGAGCTCTACTGGGACCGCGACCGCACGCAGTGGTCGTGGACGCACGGGCGGATCGAGATGAGCACGCTCTTCCTCGACCCGAACGCGTTCCTGCAGGAGCACCTCACCGAGGAGTCGATCGCGCAGCCGCGCCTCGGCGGCGCCTCCGTCGGCCACGTGCACCTGAGCGTGGGCGACGTCGCCACCGCGAAGGAGTTCTACGTCGACCGGCTCGGCTTCGAGACGACGATCGCGTACGGCGGGCAGGCGCTCTTCGTCTCGGCGGGCGGCTACCACCACCACATGGCGATGAACACCTGGAACTCGGCGGGCGCCGGACGCCGGCAGCAGGCCCTCGGCCTCGGACAGGTCGAGATCGTGGTGCCCGGCGCCGACGACCTCGGCGCGCTCGGCGAGCGGCTGGCCCGCTCCGGAGTCGCCACCCGCGACGACGGCCGCACCCTCGCCTTCGAGGACCCCTGGGCGAACGCGATCCGCGTCACGACCTTCTGAGCGCCGCCGACCGCGGGGACCCCCGCGGGTACGATGGTCGCGCGGAAGACCGCACTCCCCCGAGACTCCGGAGAACACGGTGCCCACGATCGTCGTTGAAGTCATGCCCAAGGCCGAGCTGCTCGACCCGCAGGGGAAGGCCGTCGCCGGCGCGCTCGCGCGGCTGGGCCACTCCGCCCTCCACGGCGTGCGGGTGGGCAAGCGCTTCGAGATCACCGTCGACGAGGTGACCGACGAGGTGCGCGCCTCGGTGCAGCGCATCGCCGACGAGATGCTCTCGAACTCGGTGATCGAGGACGTCGTCGGGATCCACTACCCGGCGGAGGCCGCCCGATGAGGATCGGCGTCATCACCTTCCCCGGCTCGCTCGACGACCGCGACGCCCAGCGCGCCGTCCGGTTCGCGGGTGCGGAGCCGGTCGCGCTGTGGCACGGCGACCACGACCTCGACGGCGTCGACGCGATCGTCCTGCCCGGCGGCTTCTCCTACGGCGACTACCTGCGCTGCGGCGCCATCGCCTCCCACTCCCCGATCATGCGCGAGGTCGTCGACGCGGCGAACGCCGGGACCCCGGTCCTCGGCATCTGCAACGGCTTCCAGATGCTCACCGAGGCGCACCTGCTGCCCGGCGGCCTGATCGCGAACGACATCGGATCCTTCGTCTGCCGCGACCAGCGCCTGATGGTCGCGAGCACCGAGACCGCCTGGACGAACGGCTTCGAGCCCGGCCAGGAGATCACGATCCCGCTGAAGAACGGCGAGGGCGGCTACATCGCCTCGGCCGACACGCTGGTCGAGCTCGAGGCGGAGGGACGCGTCGTCGTCCGCTACCTCGGCCACAACCCGAACGGCTCCATGAACGACATCGCCGGCATCAGCAACCGCCGCGGCAATGTGGTGGGGCTCATGCCGCACCCGGAGCACGCCGTCGAGGAGGGCTTCGGGCCCGACACGGCCGCCGCGATGCGCTCGGGTGTGGACGGGCTGACGTTCTTCACGTCGGCGCTGAAGTCGCTGCTCGCCTCCGCCTGACGCATCCGGTCCGGGCGGCTCCGCCCGCCCGCGACGCACGAGACCCCCGGTTCCGGCCGGGGGTCTCGTGCGTGATGGGCGATGTTCACGGAGCCGCTCAGGGCCCGGTCAGGACCTCGGGCTCGGGGGTCATCGAGATGGTGGGGATCGAGGCGGTGATCACGGTGCCGTCGGAGCGGCGGGTGCCCTCGATGTCGGACGTGGTCGGCGCGCCGTGCAGGCGGCGGCCCTGGTGCGTGAGCGGGACGCGCACGGGGCTGCCGGCAGCGACGTGCACGCGCTCGTCGCGGACGGTGATCGCGGCGGAGTCGCCGGTCTCGACCGTCAGCAGGACCTCGGTCTGCGTCACCTCGACGCGCACGCGCGTGCCGTGGAGGGTGATGCGGAAGGCGAGGCGGTCCCAGTCGTCGGGCAGGCGCGGGTCGAGCGTGATCCGCCCACCGTGGTCGCGCATCCCGCCGAAGCCGTAGACGAGGGCGCTCCAGACGCCGCCCGTCGAGGCGACGTGGATGCCGTCCGCGGTGTTGCGGTGCAGGTCGGCGAGGTCGACGAACAGCGCCGACAGGAAGTAGTGGCGGGCCAGGTCGCTGTAGCCGACCTCGGCGGCGATGATCGACTGCACGACGGCCGAGAGGGTCGAGTCGCCGGTGGTCAGCGCGTCGTAGTACTCGAAGTCGGCACGCTTCTGCTCGGCGGTGAACTCGTTGCCCTGCAGCAGCAGCGCGAGCACGACGTCGGCCTGCTTGAGCACCTGGAAGCGGTAGATCACCAGCGGGTGGAAGTGCAGCAGCAGCGGGCGCTTGCTCGCGGGGGTGTTCTCGAGGTCCCACAGCTCCTTCTCGAGGAAGGCCGCGTCCTGCGGGTGGATGCCCGCCCGCGCGTCGAAGGGGATGTGCATCTTCTCGGCGGCGCGCGCCCACTCGAGCACCTCGCCCTCGTCGAGAGCGAGGCGGTCGGCCATCCGCTCGTACGCGGCGGGCTCGACGGCCTTCAGCAGCTCGACGGCGCGGGCGGCCGAGCGGAGGTTCGCCCGGGCCATGACGTTCGTGTACAGGTTGTCGTTGACGACGGTCGTGTACTCGTCCGGCCCCGTCACTCCGTGGATGTGGAAGTGATCGTCGCCGTTGCTGCGCCAGAAGCCCAGATCGGCCCACATCCGCGCGGTCTCGACGAGGATGTCGATCGCTCCGCGGGCGAGGAAGTCGTCGTCGCCCGTGGCACCCACGTACTGCATGAGCGCGTAGGAGATGTCGGCGTCGATGTGGTACTGAGCGGTGCCGGCGGCGTAGTACGCCGACGACTCCTGACCGTTGATGGTGCGCCAGGGGAAGAGCGCGCCGCGCTGGTTGAGCTCGGAGGCGCGCGCCCGGGCGGCCTCGAGCATGTTCTGCCGGAAGCGCAGGGCGTTCCGGGCGACGAGGGGCGCCGTGTAGCTGAGGAACGGGAGGACGTAGACCTCGGTGTCCCAGAAGTAGTGGCCGCCGTAGCCGGAGCCCGAGACGCCCTTGGCCGCGACTCCGCCGCCGTCGGTGCGGGCGGTGGACTGGGCGAGCTGGAAGAGGTTCCAGCGGGTGGCCTGCTGGATCGCGGGCTGGCCGTCCAGCTGCACGTCGGAGCGGGTCCAGAAGTCGTCCAGCCACTCGCGCTGCTTGACGAACTGCTCCTCGACCGGCGTCTCGCGGGCGCGGTCGAGCGTGCGGTCGCAGCGGTCGGCGAGCTCGCGCACGGGCACGCCGCGGGAGGTGTGGTAGGTCAGCGTCTTGACCAGGCGGACCGGCCGGCCGGCCTTGGCCTTCACGCGGTAGACGTGCTTGGCGAGGTCGTCGTCGATCTGGGAGGTCTGGTCCCACTCGTTCTCGGTCTCGAGCTGGTGCTCGGCGCCGCAGGCGACGGTCATCTGGGAGTTGGTGGTCCGGTAGCCGAGGAGGTAGCGGGTGCCGCTGACGCGCTTGAGGCGCGGCTGGAGCACGCGGTCCTCGAACGACTCCGCCTTGCGCGGGTCGAAGCCGGCGCCCTCGCTGCCGGAGGGGGCGTGGTACTCGTCCACGCCGTCCTGGCGGTTGAGGATCTGGCTCGAGATCAGCACGGACGCGTCGTGGTCGAGCATCTCGACCTCGTAGTCGAGGATCGCGAGGTGCCGGTCGGTGAACGAGACCAGGCGGCGCGAGCGGATCAGGACGCGCTTGCCGGAGGGGGTGCGCCACTCCAGCTCGCGGGTGAGCACGCCGTTCGCGAAGTCGAGGCGGCGCGAGTAGGCGAGGACGTCGGCCTCGCTCAGCACGAAGGGCTCGTCGTCGACGTAGAGGCGGATGATCTTGGCGTCCGGCACGTTGACGATGGTCTGGCCGACGCGGGCGAAGCCGAACGCCTCCTCCGCGTGGCGGATGGGCCAGGTCTCGTGGAACCCGTTGATGAAGGTGCCGTAGGCGTAGCCGTCGCGCCCCTCCTCCACGTTGCCGCGGAGGCCGAGGTAGCCGTTGCCGGTGGCGAAGAGCGTCTCGGTGCGGCCCTGCAGCTCGGAGGCGAACTCGGTCTCGACGAGGGCCCACTCGTCGATCGGGAAGCGGTTCCGGTCGAGCGGGTCGGAGGTGATGGGGTTCATGCGGCGTCCTCGGGGGCGGGAGCGGTGGGGAGGAAGGGGAGCAGCTCGGCCAGGTCGTCCACGACCAGGTCGGCGCCGTGCTCGAGCAGGGTGTCGGCCCCGACTCCGCGGTCGACGCCGACGACGAGGCCGAAGCCGCCCGCGCGGCCTGCCGCGACTCCGGAGTGCGCGTCCTCGAGGACGGCGCACTCGGCGGCCGGGAGGCCGAGGAGCTCGGCCGCGTAGAGGTAGGTGTCGGGCGCGGGCTTGCCGGCGATCGAGCGCTCGGCGGCGAGGAGCCCGTCCACGATGACCTCGAAGCGGTCGCGGAGGCCGGCCGCCTCGAGCACCGGCACGCCGTTGCGGGAGGAGGTGACGACGGCGACCTGCACGCCCGCGGCGATCGCGGCGTCGACGAAGCGGAGCGAGCCCGGGTAGGGAGCGACGCCGGTCTCGGCGAGGGTGCGGTTGAAGGCGTCGTTCTTGCGGTTGCCGAGCCCGCAGACGGTCTCGAGCGACGGGTCGTCCTCGGGCGCGCCCTCGGGGAGGGTGATGCCGCGCGAGGCGAGGAGCGCCCGGACGCCGTCGTACCGCGGGCGTCCGTCGATGTACCGGAAGTAGTCGGCGTCGGTGTAGCCCTCGGCGATCCCGCGCGAGGAGAGGTACTCCGTGAACAGCCGCGACCAGGCCTGCATGTGGACGTCGGCGGTCGGCGTGAGCACGCCGTCGAGGTCGAACAGGAGCGCGCGGACGCCGCGGAGGGCGGAGGCGTCGGGGCGCGTCGGGGATGCAGTCACGGCGGGGAGGACCTCTGATCGGGGGCAGGCGTTCGGCGGTTCCGCCGATGACGGTCGTCCGCCGCGGACTGCAGGTATCGTATACGCCCCCCGGCCGCCGTGTGGAACCGTTTACACGTCCGTCATCTGCGCGCCGCCGGGGGCGTCGATCCGCGCGGGGGCGAGGCGGTGCCGCCCGAGGGGGAGCATGAGCGGAGTGCCTGAGGTCGGGTCGGTGATGATGCGGCTGTCGAGGCCGAAGACGGCGAGCACCGTCTCCTCGGTGAGCACCGCGGCCGGGGCGCCGGAGGCGTGCACCGCGCCGTGCGCGATCGCCACGAGGTGGTCGGCGTAGCGGGCGGCCATGTTGAGGTCGTGCAGCACCATCACCACCGTCGTCCCGCGGGTGCGGTTGAGGTCGACGAGCAGGTCGAGCACCTCGATCTGGTGGCTGACGTCGAGGAAGGTGGTCGGCTCGTCCAGCAGCAGCACGTCCGTCTCCTGCGCGAGGGCCATCGCGATCCAGACGCGCTGGCGCTGCCCGCCGCTGAGCTCGTCGACGGAGCGGTCGGCCAGGGCGGCGGTGTCGGTCGCGTCGAGCGCGGTCGCGACGGCCTCGTCGTCGTGGGCGCTCCAACGGCTCAGCATCCCCTGGTGCGGATGGCGGCCGCGGCCGACGAGATCCGCGACGGTGATGCCCTCCGGGGCGATCGGCGACTGCGGGAGGAGGCCGAGCGTGCGGGCGAGCTGCTTCGCCGGCGTCCGGTGCACGGCCCTGCCGTCGAGCAGCACGGCGCCGGAGCGGGGCGCGAGCAGGCGCGACATCGAGCGCAGGAGCGTCGACTTGCCGCAGGCGTTCGCTCCGACGATCGCGGTGATGCGGCCGGGCGGGACGACGAGGTCGAGGCCGTCGACGACCGTCCGGTCGCCGTAGCCGAGGGTGACCCCCTCGGCCGTCAGGGTGTGCGCGGTGGTCACAGTGAGCCTCCCGCTCTGTTGCTGCGGACGATGAGGTAGACGAGGTACGGCGCCCCGAGGACGCCGGTGACCACTCCGACCGGGTAGCGCAGGCCCAGCCCGAACTGCCCGACGAAGTCGGCGACGAGCACGAGCAGCGCGCCGACGAGGGCCGAGGGGATGAGGAGCGACGCGCCGGGCCCGATCAGGCGGGCGGCGATCGGGCCGGAGAGGAAGGCCACGAACGCGATCGGGCCGGCGGCGGCCGTCGCGAAGGCGATCAGCCCGACCGCGGCGACGATCACGACGAGGCGGGTGGCGTTCACGCGGATGCCGAGCGCGGAGGCGGTGTCGTCGCCGAGCTGCGTGGCGGAGAGGTCGCGCGAGCGCGAGAGCAGGACGGGGGTGAGGACGACGACCGCGGCGAGGACCGGCACGACCTCGCTCCAGCTCGCGCCGTTGAGGCTCCCGGTGAGCCAGCGGGACGCCTCCTGCAGGTCCCACGCGGCGGCCTGCGAGAGCACGTAGGCGGTGAGGGAGTCGAGCATCGCGGCGACCCCGATGCCGATCAGGATCAGCCGGGTGCCGGCGACTCCGCTGCGGTAGGACAGGGCGTAGACGAGCAGGGCGACCACGAGTCCCGCGACGATCGCGAGGGCCGAGACCTGCGCCGCCCCGAGCGAGAGCGTCACGATCGCGAAGGCCGCGGCGGCGCTCGCCCCGGCGCTGATCCCGATGATGTCGGGGCTGGCGAGCGGGTTGCGGAGCATGGTCTGGAAGCTCACTCCGCCGAGCCCGAAGCACAGGCCCACCAGCAGGGCGAGGACGGCGCGCGGGAGGCGGAGGCGCCCGACGGTGAAGCTCGCCCCGGGGACCTGCTCGCCGAGGATCACGCGCAGCACCTCGTCGGGCGAGTAGACGGTCTGGCCGACCAGCAGGGAGACGGCGAGGACGGCCGCGATCAGGACAGCGAGCACGGCGACGACGATCCGGCGGCGGGCCCCGCGGCGGCGGCGGCCGGCCGCGACGGCGCGGGCGGTGGCGGAGGGCGCCTCGAGCAGCGCGGTCACAGCTCGCGCACCTTCTGGCGGCGGACGATCGCGATGAACACCGGGGCGCCGACCAGCGCGGTGACGATGCCCACGTCGATCTCGCTCGGGCGTGCGACGACGCGGCCGACGATGTCCGCCGCGATCAGGAGCACGGCGCCGGTCACCGCCGAGAACGGCAGCAGCCAGCGGTGGTCCACGCCGACGAGGAGGCGGCAGGCGTGCGGGACGACCAGGCCGACGAAGCCGATGGGCCCCGTGACCGCGGTCGTCGCTCCGCAGAGCACGACCGCGCCCAGGGCGGCCCCGCCGCGCGCGAGGGCGACCCGCTCCCCCAGGCCCGCGGCGAGCTCGTCGCCGAGCGCGAGGGTGTTGAGGCTCTTGGCCGAGAGAACGCAGAGGACGAGGCCGGCCAGGAGGAAGGGGAGCACCTGCGCGATGCTCGCGGACGTGGCGCCGCCCACTCCGCCGATCTGCCAGGAGCGGATGCCGCCCGCGACGTCGGCGCGCGGCAGGACGATCGCGCTGATCACCGAGACCAGCGCGGCCGAGGTGGCGGCCCCGGCCAGGGCGAGCTTGAGCGGAGTCGCGCCGCCGCGCCCGAGCGACCCGACCGTGTAGACGAAGACCGCGGCGACCGCGGCCCCGCCGATCGCGACCCAGACGTAGGCGGCGGAGCTCGTCAGCCCGAAGAAGACGATGCCCGTCACGACCGCGAGCGAGGCTCCGGTGTTCACCCCGAGGATGCCGGGGTCGGCCAGCGGATTGCGGGTCACCCCCTGCATCAGCACGCCGGCGACGCCGAGGGCCGCGCCCGCGATCGCGGCGAGCACGGTGCGCGGGATGCGCTTGGCGACCGCGGCCTGCGCGAACCCGTCCGTGGACCCGCCGAACGCGGCGACCACGTCGCTCCACGCCACCTCCCGCGATCCCACCAGCACCGAGACCACGGCGGCGGCGAGCAGCACGGCCACGGCCGCGACCAGCCAGAGGGCGCGCAGCCGCCTCGGGCGGCGCACGGCGGCGACGCCCGAGGCGGCGGGAGGAGCGGCGAGGGTCACGCGGGTCGGTCCCGGCTCAGGCGGCCGGAGTGCTCTGCGCGGCCTTGGCGGCGGCCTCGTCGAGCAGGTCCAGGTAGTCGTCGAGGACCCACGAGATCGAGAGCGGCGTCGGGTTGGCGGCGGTGCCGAGCGGGGTGGAGGGCAGGCGCACGATGGCGTCGTCGGCGACCGCGGGGATCTGCGAGAGCAGCGGGTCGGCCTTGAGGGTGCTCACGAGCTCGTCGTCGCCGTAGGTGACGATCACGTCGACGTCGCTGAAGGCGTCGGCCTGCTCGGCGCTCTGCGTGAGCGAGAACTTGTCGGTCGCGGCGGAGGCGGTGGCGATGCTGCCCGGGGTCGCCATGCCGAGGTCCTCGAAGAACGCGGGGCGGGTGTCGTGCGAGGTGTAGAAGCTGACCTGGCTGAGGTCCGTCGGGTCGACGTGGGTGAGGAACATCGCCGAGGTGCCGGCCAGCTGCGGGTGCGCGGCGACCTTCTCCTCGATCTCGCCCTCGAGCTCGGTGATCAGGGCGGCGCCCTCGTCGGCCCTGCCCATCGCCTCGCTGTTCAGCGTGATCATGTCGCGCCAGGAGGTGCCCCAGGCGGTCTCGGGGTAGGCGACGACGGGGGCGATCTCGCTCAGGGTGTCGTAGTCCTCCTGCGTGAGGCCGGAGTAGGCGGCGAGGATGACGTCCGGGTCGGTGTCCGAGACGGCCTCGAAGTCGATGCCGTCGGTCTCGTCGAAGAGGACGGGGGTCTCGGCGCCGAGCTCGTCGAGCTTCTCGCTCACCCAGGGGAGGAGCCCGTCGCCGTCGTCGTCGCCGAAGTTGGCGGCGGCCATGCCTACGGGGACGACACCCAGCGCGAGCGGCACCTCGTGGTTGGCCCAGTTGACGGTCGCCACGCGCTCGGGCGCCGACTCGATGGTGGTGGTGCCGAGAGCGTGCTCGATCGTGATCGGCGTGAAGCCGCTGTCGGCGGCGGCGTCGTCTCCGGCGGCCGAGCCGCTGCAGCCGGCGAGGCCGATCGTCAGCGCGGTGGCGGCGAGCAGGGCGAGGGGCGTGGTGGCGCGGGGCATGGGTCCCTTTCGAGAGGCTGTGCGGGAGGCGGCGCAGGGTCCGAGTGGACCGGCACTAAGGACAGCCTAACCAAAGAATGTGCGTGCTCTCAGCCCCGATTCCTCGCCTCCCGAGGTCGCAGGCGCCCCGAGGTGCCGCTCGCGGAGCCCGGAGACGGCCCTGCCACGGCCGCGGACGTCACGCCGTCGCGAGCCTCTCGACGGTGCGCAGGTTCCGGGTCGTGGTGCTCGAGCGGTAGGCGGAACGGGCGAGGATCCTCGCGACCGGAGTGTCCGTCGAGGAGCCGCGCGGGCAGCGCCAGTAGAGGACACCGGCGCCCCGGGCGACGAGCTCGACCGCCGGATCCGGCTCGCCGATCGCGGCCTGCGCGGCGTCGAGCGCCTCCTCGTCCGAGCCGAAGACGACGTACGGATGCGCCTCCTCGTCGATCCGCGGGAACGGGTAGGCGGCGAGCACCGCGGCGAGCGCCTCCTGCGTCACGAGCACGATCCAGGCGTCGTAGCCGAACCGCTCGGCGAGCGCCGCCTCGAGCGCGGGCTTCAGCTCGGCGGCCGGGCGATCGGAGTCGAAGGCCGCGTTGCCGCTCGCGAGGACCGTCCGCACTCGGTCCACGCCGATCCCGGCGACCGTCTCGGCGAGCTCGGCGCTGCGGACGGTGCGGCCGTTGACGTTCACTCCGCGGAGGAGGGCGAGGAACCGGGTCATGCGGCCGACGGTAGCGTGACGGCATGGCACGCGGAAGCGGACGACGACGACCCCGGCGGACCCTCGAGGAGGAGATCCTGCGGGCGAGCGAGCGCGGACCCGGGGCGAGGACGCGGGCGGAGACCGTCCCTCCCTCCGGACGCCGGCTGGTGGCGCCGCCCGCCTCGGGCACCCTGCTCCACCTCGACGTGGACGCGCTGGTGGCGCTCGCCGCGCGGGAGGACCTGCTGATCGCGCTGGAGCGGCGGATCGGCGAGCACGCGGTGGCCGCGACTCCGGTGCTCTCGTGGTGGTCGGCGACTCCGTCGGTCCCGGGCGAGGAGGAGGAGCGCCGGCTCGACGCGCTCGTGCTGCGGACGGTGGAGCTCGGGGCGGGGCCGGCCGAGGACGTGGACTCCCGGCTGCGGGAGCTGGCGCACGAGGGCGGTCTGGACGAACTGGGCGCCGCACTGGCGCTGCTCGCGCGGGTCCCGGATCCGCCGGCGGCGTTCCAGGATCCGGACGGGTTCCTGCGCGTGTCGGTCCCGGAGTCGCCGTTCGAGCGGCGGCTCGAGGTCCTCGCGGAGGCGCAGGGCCGGGCGGGCGAGCTGCTGATGCTGCTGCGCGACTGCGCGTTCACCGCGACCCTGCCGCGGCGGCGCTCGGCGATCGCGGCGATGAGCGGGCGGATCCGGGCGGCCGCGGACCCGGGGCGCCTCGACTCCCGGCGGCTGGACGAGCTCGCGGAGGCGGTGGACGCGGCGCTCGAGAAGCGGTGGACCGTGCTCTGACGGCGGTCGGCGTTACGGGCGCGCCCGCCGCAGTGACCGTTCGCGCACCGGTTCAGCCCCCGCGCACTCCGGGTGAATAGGCTGGACGGATGCCTCTCACCGGTCTCGACCTCCGCCGCTTCCCCGCCGCCCTGAACGACGAGGGCGGTCCCGACGCCGCCACCGCCGCGTGGGCCACCGCGATCAACGCGGGCTTCCACGAGAAGGAGTTCACGCCGGAGAAGCTGCGGGACTGGGCCGAGCACATGGTCGCCGACCAGCGCGTGCTGACCGCGGTCGTCGACTCCTCCGCCCCCGAGGGACTCGACGGCGCGGGCGTGCCGGTCGGCACCTACGCGGCGTTCCCCGGGGCCCTGCAGGTCGGCGGCGGACGCGAGCTGCCGGCGCACCTGGTGTCGCAGGTGACCGTGCGGCCCACGCACCGGCGCCGCGGCATCCTGCGCGCGATGATCACCGAGGACCTGCGCCTGGCGAAGGAGGCCGGCACCCCGGTCGCCGCGCTCACGGCGAGCGAGGCCTCCATCTACCGCCGGTTCGGCTTCGGCCGCTCGGCCTTCACCCGCTCCATCCGCGTCGACACCGGGCCGCGCTTCGGCCTGCAGACCGAGCCCGCCGGCCGCGTCGAGGTGGTCGCGACGAGCTGGCTGCAGCCGCGCATCCCCGCGGTGTTCGCCTCGTTCCAGGCGTCGACCCCCGGCTCGCTCACCCGGCAGTCGCGCTACGAGGCGAACTCCGTCGGCACCGCGTCCGGCGAGACCACGCCCGGCCTCGACGTCCGCTCGGCCGTCCACCTCGACGAGGAGGGGACGCTCGACGGCTTCGTGACCTACCGCGCGGTCGGGCCCGAGGACGACAAGACCCTCGAGATCGTCGACCTCGTCGCCCCCGGCGCCGACGCCTACCTCGCGCTCTGGGGCTACCTCGGCGCGGTCGACCTCGCCTCCGCGGTGACCTGGGACATGGCCCCGGTGGACGACCCGCTGACCTGGGCGCTCAGCGACGCGCGCGTGGTGCAGGTGAGCCACGTGGGCGACCTGATCTGGCTGCGGATCCTCGACGTCGCCGCCGCGTTCTCGGCCCGGCCGTGGACCGCTGACGGCTCGGTCGTGGTCGAGGTGGCCGACGGGCTCGGGCTCGCCGACGGCCGCTACCGCCTCACCGCCTCGGGCGGCTCCGCCACCGTGGAGCGCACCGGGGACGAGGCCGAGCTCGCGCTGGACGTGGCCGACCTGGGCTCGCTGCTGCTGGGCTCGGTGCGGCCGTCGATCCTGGTGAAGGCCGGGCTGGCGCGCGTCACGGGCGAGGCGGGGCGGATGGACCGCCTGTTCGCGCCGATCGCGACGCCGTACTGCATCTCGTTCTTCTAGGGGGCACCGCCCGCTCGGCTGCAGCGCCCGGCCGGCGGCAGCGCGCTGCCGGCGGTGTCCGGCTCCCGCGCCGCCGCCGCCGTCCCGCGCACCTCAGCCGCCGCGGACTGCCAGCCGCCTCCGGGCGTCCGCGCATCCCGCGTCGGTCATGCTGGAGGACCCGTCCCCGACACCGGCAGGAGTTCCGCGTGGGTGCATCCGTGATCGTCGACGTCATCGTCGTGCTGAGCCTCATCGGCGCGCTCGTCGACGGTCTGCGGCGCGGTCTGCTCCGGACCCTCGGCGGTCTCGCCGGGATCGTCGCAGGCGCGATGGGCGCCTCGTTCGCCGTGCCCGCCGTCTCGTCGTGGGCGGCCGGCAGCGAGTGGCGCCTGCTCGCCGTGATCGGCACCGCCGTGCTGCTGCTGGGCGTCGGCTACGCGATCGGAGCGACGCTCGGCGCGGTCATCGGCCGCGGAGCCGACCGCGTGAAGCTCGGCCTGCTCGACCGGCTCGCCGGCGGCGTCGCCGGCGTCGCGATCTCCGGCCTGGTCTGGATCGCCGTCACCTCGGCCGTCTCCCTCCTCGGCGTCCCCCTCGTCACGACCTCGGTCGCCGGATCGACGGTCATCCGCACGATCGACGACCTCACCCCCTCCCCCGTCCGCGCCTTCCTCGCCCAGCTGCAGTCGACCGTGGTCGACGAGGGCACGTCCTGGGTCGTCGAGGCGCTCGACGCTCCGACCCAGGCGCCCGCGATCCCGGACGTCTCGACCGACGACCCGGAGGTCGCCGCCGCCACCCGCTCGGTCGTGCGCGTCTCCGGCACGGCCTGGGCCTGCGACGTCGGAGTGACGGGCAGCGGCTTCGTCGTCTCGGACGACCGCGTCATCACCAACGCGCACGTGGTCGGCGGAGTCTCGCAGCCGGTCGTCGAGGCGCCGGGCGAGGCCCCGCGCACCGGCCGCGTCGTCTACCTGGACCCGGCCGCCGACCTCGCCGTGATCGCCGTCGACGGGCTCGACGCCTCTCCGCTCCCGCTCGACGACGCCGTCGCCGCCGGGGACGACGCCGTGGTCGCGGGCTACCCCTTCGGCGGCCCGCTGACCCTCGGCTCGGCCGAGATCTCCTCCGACGCCACGGTCTCGCTGATGGTCGACGGAGCACCGACCTCACGGGAGGTGCTGACCCTCGCCGCCGTCGTCAACCAGGGCAACTCGGGCGGCCCGCTGCTCTCTCTCGAGGGCACCGTGTCGGGCGTCGTCTTCGGCAAGGCCGCCTCCGTCGACAACGTCGGCTACGCCATCCCGCTCTCGGTCCTCACTCCCGTGGTCGAGCAG
The DNA here is from genome assembly GCF_002931705.1 of Rathayibacter sp. AY1C5. Taxonomy (NCBI): domain Bacteria; kingdom Bacillati; phylum Actinomycetota; class Actinomycetes; order Micrococcales; family Microbacteriaceae; genus Rathayibacter; species Rathayibacter sp. AY1C5. The sequence goes on along the minus strand of NZ_PSWD01000003.1, from coordinate 246,723 downwards.
GCCGCCTCGCTGACGGACGCCGTCGATCCGGGGGCCTGCCGCTCGAAGTGAGCGGTCACGGCAGCGGTCCGTCGACCAGCACGAGGGTGAGGTCGTCGAGCCGCACCGTCTCGGGCCGCGCCGACTCGAGGTAGGCGGACACGCGCGGATCGACCGGGAAGCGCGCCGACAGCTCGATCGCGATGGCGACGATCCCTGCGGACGACGGATCGGTCGTCACCCGGTCGCCGATGTAGGGCACGTAGACGCCCGAGGACATGCCCTGCGCGAGGACCAGGCCGCCGTCGAGGCCGCGCTCGCGCAGCACGTCTGCCACCCGCGCGATCCCGGTCGGCCGCTCTTGGGCGATCCCCGCCGTGGTGGCGATCGCGATCACGAGGGAGGCGGCCACCAGCACCGCGCCGACGCCGCGGGCGAGGGGTGCGGGCAGCACGATCCCGCCGCGCAGCGCCTCCGCGATGCCGATGCCCGCCAGCGCGCAGAGGAGCCACGCCCACGCCGCGTAGTAGTGCGGCAGCGCGACCGAGCTGATCGCCAGGTGGAACACGAGGAGGAGCAGCGTCGCGGCGCCCAGGTAGAGCACCAGCGCGCGGCGCCGCGGAGCGAGCAGGGCCAGCAGGGTCCCGAGGAGCAGCACGGCGAGCGCCGCCGGCCCGATGCCGACGACCATGAACCAGAGGTTCGCCCACCACGGAGGGAAGACGTACGCGGTCCCGGCGACCTCGATCAGGTGGCCGTCGACGTTGTGCTCGGACTGGAACTCGAGCAGGTACCGGATCGCCTCGACCGGGTGCACCGGCAGGTAGGCGAGCACCCCGGTGACGACGAACGCGACGGAGAGGGCGAGGCCGCCCCGCAGAGCCCGGGCCCTGCTCCCCGACCACAGCAGCGGCAGCAGGAGCACGGGCGCGAGGACCGCGGTGGTCAGCTTCGAGGTGACCGACAGCGCCAGCAGCGCACCGGCCAGCGCGATCAGCCAGCCGCTCCGCCTGCCCGGCGAGGCGCGCGACCAGGTCCACGCCGCCGCCATCGCCGCGACGGCGAAGAGCACCATGAACGGCTCCAGGAGCGCGAGGCGGTCGATCCGGGTGCCGGCGCCCACGGCGGTGCGCGGGAGGAGGAGGAACAGGCCGGCCGGGACGAGCGCGAGCGTCGGGCCGAGCTCGCGCCGGAACCAGAGCCAGAGCACCACCCCGGTGAGGAACGCGGCCGCGCCGGCGGCGATCCTGCCCGCGAGCAGCCCCTCGCCGAGCAGCACCTGCGCGAGCCCGATCAGGTACTTCGCCGTCGGCGGATGCTCGAGGTTCGCGCTCACGTCGCCGTGCAGGTAGTCCCACCCCGCGGCGAGGTACACGGGCTCGTCCGACGAGATGTTCGCCGCTCCGAGGTTCCCGAAGCACTGGTAGAGCCCCCACAGCACGGTCCCGATCAGAGCCGCCCGCTTCACCCGCCCGATCCTAGGCGCCGGTGCCCGCACCGCTCCACCGGAGGGCCCGGACCCCGGCGACCGCGGCGGGTAGGATCGACGCGCATCCCGTCCCCCTCCCCTGGAGCCTCCAGCACATGGCAGACAGCCGCACCGCCGTTCCCGACACCACTGCGAACGCGGAGGCGACGCCCGAGCGGGAGCAGCCCTACGCGGCCCTCGGACTCAAGCCCGACGAGTACGCGAGCATCCGCGAGATCCTCGGCCGCCGCCCCACGAGCGGCGAGCTCGCGATGTACTCGGTGATGTGGAGCGAGCACTGCTCCTACAAGTCGTCGAAGATGTACCTCCGCCAGTTCGGGCAGAAGGTCTCCCCCGCCATGAAGAAGAACCTCATGGTCGGCATGGGCGAGAACGCCGGAGTGGTCGACGTCGGCGAGGGCTGGGCCGTCACCTTCAAGATCGAGAGCCACAACCACCCGAGCTACATCGAGCCCTTCCAGGGTGCGGCGACGGGGGTCGGCGGCATCGTCCGCGACATCATCTCGATGGGCGCCCGGCCGGTCGCGGTCATGGACGCGCTGCGCTTCGGGGCGATCGACGACCCCGACACCGCGCGCGTGGTGCACGGCGTCGTGGCCGGCATCTCCTTCTACGGCAACTGCCTCGGCCTGCCGAACATCGGCGGCGAGACCTACTTCGACTCCGTCTACCAGGGCAACCCGCTCGTCAACGCGCTGGCCGTCGGCGTCCTCCGCCACGAGGACCTGCACCTCGCGAACGCCCGCGGCGTCGGCAACAAGGTCGTGCTCTTCGGGGCGCGCACCGGAGGCGACGGCATCGGCGGCGCGTCGATCCTCGCCTCCGACACCTTCGCCGACGGCGGACCGACCAAGCGCCCCGCGGTGCAGGTCGGCGACCCGTTCGCCGAGAAGGTGCTCATCGAGTGCTGCCTCGAGCTGTTCCGCAAGGACCTCGTCGAGGGCATCCAGGACCTGGGCGCCGCGGGCATCTCGTGCGCCACCTCGGAGCTGGCATCCAACGGCGACGGCGGCATGTTCATCGAGCTCGACTCGGTGCTGCTGCGCGACCCCTCGCTCACGGCGGAGGAGATCCTCATGTCGGAGTCGCAGGAGCGGATGATGGCCGTCGTCACGCCCGAGAAGCTCGACGCGTTCCTCGAGGTCGTCGGCAAGTGGGACGTCGAGACCAGCGTGCTCGGCGAGGTCACCGACTCCGGCCGCCTCATCATCAACTGGCACGGCGAGGAGATCGTCAACGTCGACCCGCGCACCGTCGCGGTCGACGGCCCGGTCTACGAGCGCCCGATCGAGTACCCCTCCTGGCTCGACGCGCTGCAGGCCGACTCCTCCTCCCGCCTGCCCCGCTCGACCGGCGGCGACGCGCTGCGCGCCGAGACCCTGGCGCTCCTGGGCTCGGCGAACCTCGCCGACAAGAGCTGGATCACCTCGCAGTACGACCGCTACGTGCTCGGCAACACCGCGCTCAGCTACCCCGACGACGGCGGCATGGTCCGCGTCGACGAGGAGTCGGGCCTCGGCTTCGCGGTCGCGACCGACGCGAACGGGCGCTGGTGCCAGCTCGACCCGGCACAGGGCGCCCGCCTGGCGCTGGCGGAGGCGTTCCGCAATGTCGCCGTCACCGGAGCGACCCCGGTCGCCGTCTCGGACTGCCTCAACTTCGGCAGCCCTGAGAACCCCGAGGTGATGTGGCAGTTCCGCGAGGCCGTGGGCGCGCTCGCCGACGCCTGCCTCGAGCTCGAGATCCCCGTCACCGGCGGCAACGTCTCGTTCTACAACCAGACCGGCGACGTGCCGATCTTCCCGACCCCCGTCGTCGGCGTCCTCGGCGTGATCGACGACGTCGCGCGCCGCATCCCCTCCGGCTGGCAGGACGAGGGCGACAACCTCTACCTCCTCGGCACCACCCGCGACGAGCTCGACGGCTCGGCGTGGGCCGGCACCATCCACGACCACCTCGGCGGGCTGCCCCCGCAGCTCGACCTGGGCGCCGAGCGCGCGCTGGCCGAGCTGATCTCGGCGGGCGCGAAGGAGTCGCTCATCGCCTCCGCTCACGACCTCGCCGACGGCGGGCTCGTGGTGGCGCTGGCCGAGTCCGCGCTGCGCTTCGGCGTCGGCGCGCGCATCTGGCTCGACGAGCTGATGGAGCGCGACGGCGTCGACGCGACGGCCGCGCTGTTCTCGGAGTCGACCGGCCGCGTGCTCGTGTCGGTGCCGCGCGAGGACGACGTGAAGTTCCGCGGGCTCTGCGAGGGCCGGGGCTACCCGGTGCTGCGCATCGGCGTGACCGACGCGGCGACCCCCGCGGTCGAGGTGCAGGGTCTCTTCACGCTGCCGCTGGACGAGCTGCGCTCGGTGAACGGCGCCGTGCTGCCGCGCCACTTCGGCTGAGCCTCCGGGCGATCCGAGTCCGCAGGAGTCGCGGTCGTCGAGCTGGACCACCGCGACTCCTGCGGTACCGGTCAGCTCCGGAGTTCCGTGATTACGGAATATTTGCAATAGTGGAGGCATGACCTCCTCCCGAGACCTCGCCGGCGAGGTCGACGAGCTCCGAGCGCGGCTGGACCGCCTCGAGCGCGCCGACACCCCCGCCGCGCCCGCCGCGCCCGCCGCCGACGATCCGCTCTGGGCCCTGACCGCTCTCCGCGAGCGCCTGCCCTCTCCCGGCGGAGTCGTCTTCGCCGGCTCGGTCGCCACTCCGGCCGGCCCCGTCGAGTGGCAGTACGGCCTCAGCACCGACGCGTTCTTCGAGCGCGACTGGGGAGCGAGCCCCGGGCCGACCGCGCTCGCAGCGCTGGGCAGCCCCGTGCGCCTGCGGTTCCTGCAGGCGGTGGCCGGCGGAGTCGAGACCGTCGCGCAGCTCGCCGAGAGCGAGGGCGCGGGTACCACCGGGCAGATCTACCACCACGTCAACCAGCTGGTCGCCGCCGGCTGGCTGGAGGCGCGCGGCCGCGGCCGCTACGGCGTCCCGCCGGAGCGCCTCGTCCCCCTGCTCGTGATCCTGCTCGCCTCCGGAGGACCCCGATGACCCGCCGCCGCCTCGCCCTCGCCGCCGCCTCCGCCGCGGCCGTCGTCCTGCTCGGCGGAGTGCTGCTCGGTCCCTCCGCTCCGACCCTCTCGACCGAGGCGACGGGCGACGCCGAGATCGCCGGGTGGCTCCGGACCGACGTCGGAGACAGGGCGCGGAATCACCTCGTCGCGGCCGTGATCACGCCCGACGGCGTGCGCTACGGCGGACTCGGAGCCGACGAGCGGACCGAGGTCGAGATCGGATCGGTCACGAAGACGATGACCGCGCTCCTCCTCGCCCGGAGCGCCTCCGAGGGGACGGTCGGGCTCGAGGACCCCGCCGCGGAGCACGCCGACGTCGGCGGCTTCACCGGGACGCTCGAGGAGCTGGCGACCCACCGCTCCGGCCTGCCGCGACTCCCCACCGGTATCGGCGACCTCGCCTCGACGCTCGTCGCCCAGCTGCGCGGCACGGACCCCTACGCGGGCTGGTCGGCCGACGACGTCCTCCGGCAGGCCGCCGAGGCGGACCAGGGCGAGCACGTGCACGCCTACTCGAACCTCGGTGCCGCGGTACTGGGCCAGACGCTCGCCCGCGCCGAGGGCCGCGACTACGCCGGCCTCCTCCGCGAGCGCGTCCTCGCTCCGCTCGGGATGTCCGCGACCTCCGTCCCGGAGACCGCGGACGCCCTCCCCGCCGACGCGCCGACCGGCTTCTCGGCGAGCGGGCGGTCCGTCGACGCGTGGACGATGGCGGGCTACGCGCCGGCGGGCGGCGTCCGCTCCACGGCGGCGGACATGGCCCGCTACGCGCAGGCCCTCCTCACCGACGACCCCGCGCTGGGCGTGCCCGCGGCGAGCGTCCTGGATCCCCGATTCGACGCCGACGGGGCGCGGATCGGCCTCGGCTGGTTCACCTCGGAGTCGGAGGACGGCGGATCCGTGACCTGGCACAACGGAGGGACCTCCGGCTACTCGACGATGCTCGCGATGGACCGGGAGCGCGGCCTAGCCGTGTTCGTCAACGGGGACACGGCGAGCTCGGTCGACGAGCTCGGTCTGCGCCTGCTGCAGCGCGCCGGGGAGGAGTCGTGATGATCGCCTCGATCCTCGTCCTGCTCGTCGTCGCGTTCACCGTCGGCCGCTTCGCCCTGGGGAGCATCCCCCGGCGCCGGGCGGCCGGGTTCCTCGACCGCGACCGCGTCCGGACGCTCGCCCGCGGCGTCGAGGCCGTCGCCGTGCTGCTGCTCGGGCGGGCGCTCGTCGACTGGTCGGCGCTGACGCTGCTCCCCTGGGCCGTGCTGGTGGCTCTCACCGCGGCCGGGGCGGCCGGCGCCGTGCTGCGCTGGGACGGGCTGCCGTGGTTCGAGGACCCGGCGCGCCGCCGCTCGCGGACGACCGGGCTCGCGGCGACCGTCGCCGTGTCGGCGGTCCTGATCGGCGTCCTGGGCTGAGCGCCGCGCACGTGCCGTCGGATCCGCGCCTTCCGCGGTGGTCGCGTGCTGCTGCGAGGCGGGAGGAGTGGCGGCGGGCGCGGGCGGGAGCGGCGTCAGCCGGTCTGCGCGGGGAGGTCGTCGGGCTCGGCGTTGTCGAGGACGCGGCCGTTCTGGTCGCCGACGCTCAGGACGGTCGTCGGGCGGAGGTTGAGGGTGTCGCCGCCGTAGAGGCTGTCGATGTCGACGCCGTCGCGGCGCACCGAGTTCAGCGCGGAGAGGTAGTCGGAGCTGATGCAGAACCGGTCCGCGATCCGCTCGCTGATGTCGCCCGCTGCCACCAGGTAGGAGGCCGGGGCGCCGTCGGAGGCGGTGCTCGCCGTCCCGGTCGCGCCGACGCGGGTGCCGCGGTCGCGCACGCGCTCGAGGTCGACGCCGTCGAGCGTCCCCTCGTCGAGCGCCTGGACGACGCACTCGCCCGAGACGTCCTCGACGGGTGCGGGAGTGGTCGAGACGCTCGGCACCGGCCGCGGCGTGGACTCGGCTCCGGCGGCGGGCGGTGCGGTGGAGGCGGTCGGCTCGGCGGGTGGGGCGGCGGGGCTCGTCGCCTCCGCCGTGCAGCCGGCGAGCAGGACCACGGCGGAGAGGGCGATCACGAGGCGCTGCGTCGTCCGGACCATTCCGCGACTCTAACCCGGCACCCGGGCGGCCGGGCGCCACCGCGCCCAGCGGGCTGCGGGCGATCCGGTCGAGGCCGCTGGACCCGGCCGACGCGCAGGCCCGAGGCGGGGCGCGGGGTGGCCCCTGGACGGCGCGCCCCCGATTGACCTCCCCCGTCGATCGCACCCATGCCGAGCACCTGTTGGACACGCGGCCCGAACCGGAGTCGACTGGGACCATGCAGTACACGCACCTCGGCCGCACCGGCCTGTCCGTCTCCCGCACCGTCCTCGGCACCATGAACTTCGGCATGCAGACCGAGGAGTCCGACTCGTTCGCGATCATGGACCGCGCGCACGAGCTCGGCGTCAACTTCTTCGACACGGCCAACGTGTACGGAGGCGAGGCCGGCCGCGGCGCCACCGAGGAGATCGTGGGCCGCTGGTTCGCGCAGGGCGGCGAGCGCCGCGAGCGCACCGTCCTCGCGACCAAGGTCTTCGGCGACATGGGCGAGTTCGCCGCTCCCGGAGCCGAGCGCGGCCGCGACTCCTGGCCCAACGGCGGCCGTCTCTCGGCGCTCACCCTGCGCCGCGCGCTCGACGAGAGCCTCCGCCGCCTGCAGACGGACCACATCGACCTCTACCAGTTCCACCACGTCGACCGGACGACTCCCTGGGACGAGATCTGGCAGGCGATGGAGGTCGCCGTCCAGCAGGGCAAGGTCCTCTACGTCGGCTCCAGCAACTTCGCCGGCTGGCACCTCGCCCAGGCGCAGGAGGCGGCGCGCGCCCGCCACTTCACCGGCCTCGCCTCCGAGCAGTCGATCTACAACCTGCTCGTCCGCGACGTCGAGCGCGAGGTCCTGCCCGCCGCGCTGCACTACGGGCTCGGCGTCATCCCCTGGTCGCCGCTGCAGGGCGGACTGCTGGGCGGCGTGCTCGAGAAGACCGCGGAGGGCGGGCGCCGCTCCTCCGAGCGCACCCTCGCCGCGATCGAGGAGCACCGTCCCGCGCTCGAGCAGTGGGAGGCGTTCGCCCGCGAGCGCGGCGAGGCGCCCGGCGAGCTGGCGCTGGCGTGGCTCCTCCACCAGCCCGCCGTCACCGGTCCGATCACCGGGCCGCGGACGCTCGAGCAGCTCGAGAGCGCCGTCGCCGCCGTCGACATCACCCTCGACGCCGAGGCCCTCGCGCGCCTCGACGAGATCTTCCCCGGCCACCGGGCAGCCCCCGAGGACTACGCCTGGTGACCACCCACCCCACTGCGAAGGAGCATTCATGAAGCAGCGCACTCTCGGCGACCTCCAGGTCGGCGCGATCGGACTCGGCGGCATGCCGATGTCGATCGAGGGCCGCCCGGACCGCGAGCGCTCGATCGCCACGATCCACGCCGCCCTCGACGCCGGCGTGACCCTGATCGACACGGCCGACGCCTACCACCTCGCCACCCAGGACGACCTCGGCCACAACGAGCTGCTGATCGCGGAGGCGCTGCGCAGCTACGGCGGCGACACCTCCGCCGTGCTCGTCGCCACCAAGGGCGGCCACCTGCGGCGCGAGCCCGGCCCCTGGGACCAGGACGGCCGCCCCGAGTACCTCAAGGAGGCGGCCCGCGCGTCCGCGAAGCGCCTCGGCGTCGACGCGATCGGCCTCTACCAGTACCACCGGCCCGACCCGGCGGTCCCCTACGCCGACTCGATCGGAGCGCTGGCCGAGCTGCTCGACGAGGGCGTCGTCCTCCGAGCGGGCATCTCTAACGCCGACCCTGACCAGATCCGCGAGGCGCACGGCATCCTCGGCGAGCGCCTGGTCTCGGTGCAGAACCAGTTCTCGCCGTCGTTCCGCTCCAGCGAGCCGGAGCTCGAGCTCTGCGCCGAGCTGGGACTTGCGTTCCTGCCGTGGAGCCCGCTCGGCGGCATCTCCTCGGCGGGCGAGCTCGGCTCGCGCTACTCCGCGTTCGCGGCGGTCGCCGAGGCCCGCGGCGTGACGCCGCAGGTCGTCTGCCTCGCCTGGGAGCTGGCGAAGGCCCCGGTCGTGCTGCCGATCCCGGGCGCCTCCCGCCCCGAGAGCATCCGCGACTCCGCGACGGCGGCCGACCTGGAGCTCACGCCCGAGGAGCTGGCCTCGCTCGACTGAGCCCGTTCATGACGGAGGAGGGATCCGGTCGAGGCACCGGTCCGGCGCGGATCGCGGGATCTCGGCGCTGGTCCCTCCTCCATTGCGAGCGCGATCCGACTCAGACCGCGTCCTGCAGCGGCTGCGGGAGGGCCGAGACGAACGCGCGGGCCGCGGCGCTCGGCCGTTCCGGCACCGCCACCATCGTCCGCCACACCAGGAGCGGATCGGCGAGCGCCACCGCCCGCAGCCCGGCCGGGCGCTTCTCGGCGAAGTGCGCCGGCACGACCGCGATCCCCATGCCGTACTCGACCAGGTCGAGCAGCGTGTGCACGTCGTTCACCTCGAGCTCGACCTCGAACGCGAGACCGTGCGCCGCGAACGCCCGCGCCGCGAGGTGACTCGCCGCCCAGTGCTCCTGCAGCCCCACGATCGTCTCGCCCGCCAGGTCCGGGATGCGGCAGCCGACGCGGCTCGCGAGCGGGTGACCCGGGCGCACGAGCACCGCGAAGCCCTCGCTCGCCAGCGGCATCGTCCGCACGCCGCCCGGCACGGCTCCGATGTCGGCGACCAGCGCCAGGTCGAGGCGGCCGGCGGCGACGGAGTCGAGCAGCGTGCCGGACCCCTCGTGGATCAGCCGGAGCGCGACTCCCGGGTGCTGCTCGCGGAAGGTCGCGAGCTCGCGCGGCAGGTGCACGCCGCCGAGGCACTCCTCCGTGCCGACCGCGAGGCTCCCGCGGAGCACCCCCTGCACGGCGAGCACCGCGTCGCGGGCGGCGAGCGCGCTGGCGACCGAGCGCTCCGACTCCGCGAGCATCGCCCGGCCGGCCGGCGTCAGCTCGACCCGGCGCGTGCTGCGGGTGAAGAGGGGGCTGCCCAGCTCGCTCTCGAGCGCACGGATCGACGCCGAGAGGCCCGACTGCGAGATCTGCAGGGCGCTCGCGGCGCGGGTGAAGTGCTGCTCCTTCGCGACGGCGAGGAAGTGTTCGAGCTGACGCAGTTCCATGGGTCCATCCTCGTCGCGCGGGCGGAGGAGCGGGGACCGGACCCGGCACTCCCCAGCGGCCGCTCGGCCGCCGGGTGCGGACTCGGCCGGCGGGTACGGCGGCCGCCGTCGCGAGAGCCGGCCCGGCTCAGGCGTCGGCGGACGAGATCGCGAGGACGATCGCCGTCAGCGTCGCCCGCAGGCGCTCGAGCGACTCGGGCTCCGACTCGTCCTCGAGGATCGACTGCTTGACCGCGTCGTCGTAGCCCGCCACCAGCAGGCGCACGGCGGTCGTGGGCTCGAGGGAGAACTCGCGGCGCACCTGGCGCAGCGCCCCGTGCACGATCTGCACGAGCGAGGCGTCGAAGCCGGCGCGGAAGTCGCGGTACTGCGGAGCGATCCGCGGGTCGCGGAGCGCGAGCAGCTCGAACTCCGACTCGACCACGCACCAGCGGCGGTTGTCGGTGGCAGGACCCTGGAGGAAGTCGAGGATGACCACGGCCAGCGTCTCGGCCGTCAGCGGCTCGTCGGCCGAGACGACGCGCGGGATCGTACGGTCCATCTGCTCGACGAGGGCGGTCACCCGGGCGCCGTTCTCCCGCTCCATGAGCGCGAAGAACAGCTCCTCCTTGGTGGAGAAGTTGGAGTAGAAGGCGCCGCGCGAGAACCCGGCGCGCTCGCAGATCTGCTCGACGGACGCGCTGTGCACGCCGGTCTCGGCGAAGACGTCGTAGGCCGCGTCGAGCAGGCGCTCGCGGGTGCGGCCTCGGCGGGAGGTCTCGGGAGGGGTGGAGTCGATCGCCGTCATCACCAGCCTCCTGCCCGCCCTGTCAACACCTTCGACGCCGTTCACCTTATCCGATACATTCACGTATCGAATACGGTCCTGTATCGGATACGCTCGTGTATCGGAGCCCGGCTCCGCCCTGGTACAGAGACGTATCGCCACCCTCCCCACCCATCGTCAGGAGACCGCGTGTCGTCGCTGCTCTACCGTCTCGGTCGTCGCGTGTACCGCGCCCACCGCCTCGTCGCCGTCCTGTGGCTGCTGATCGTGGTGGCGGGCGGAGGAGGAGCGCTGCTGCTCAACCAGGGCACCGACAACACGTTCTCCATCCCGGGCACGCAGTCGCAGACCGCCCTCGACCAGCTCGAGCGCACCTTCCCCCAGGTCAGCGGCACGTCCGCGCGGTACGTGGTCGTCGCGCCCGACGGAGGCAGCGTCCAGGACGCCGACGTGAAGGGCCCCGTCAGCGACGCGGTCGCCGCGCTCGGCGACGTCAACGAGGTCGCGGCCGTCACGGACCCCTACTCCGACAGCGTGTCCGGCACGATCTCCGACGCTGGGAACGCCCTCGTCATCACCGCGCAGATGGACGGCTCCGCCACCACCACGAGCCCCGAGAGCCGCGACGCGCTGAAGGCCGAGGCGACGACCCTCCAGGACGCGCTGCCCGCCGGCTCCGTGGTCTCGCTCGGCGGCGATCTCTTCGCCCAGAACCTCCCCGGCGTGACCATCACGGAGGCGATCGGCCTCGTGGTCGCCCTCGTCGTCCTCGTGCTCACCTTCGGCTCGTTCCTGGCCGCCGGCATGCCGCTGGTCACCGCACTGCTCGGCGTCGCCCTCTCGATGTCGGCCATCTTCATCGCCACCCGCTTCGCCTCGATCTCCTCGACCACGCCGCTCCTGGCGCTGATGCTGGGCCTGGCGGTCGGGATCGACTACGCCCTCTTCATCATCAGCCGCCACCAGGACCAGCTGAAGCAGGGCATGGACCCGGAGGAGTCGACCGCGCGGGCGACCGCGACCGCGGGCTCCGCCGTCGTCTTCGCGGGCCTGACCGTGATCATCGCGCTCGTCGGCCTCTCGGTCGCGGGCATCCCGTTCCTCACCACGATGGGCGTCGCAGCGGCGGGCGGAGTCGCGATCGCCGTGGTCATCGCGCTCACCCTGACCCCCGCCCTCCTCGGCTTCGCCGGCGCGCGGCTGCGCCCGAAGGAGCGCCGCGCGAAGAAGAAGGCCGCGAAGGCCGCCGCCGCGGGCACCCACGTCGACACCGAGGCGCACGAGGAGGCGGCGACCGCCTCCCCCGGCGGCCACGTGCACGCCGAGGTCCCGCGCGGGTTCTTCCGCGGCTGGGTCCGGGTCGTCACGCGCTCCCCGATCGTGACGATCATCGCGGTGATCGGCGTGCTCGGCGTCGCGAGCATCCCGGCGCTCAGCCTCCGCCTCGCCCTGCCGGACGCCGGCTACCAGGCCGAGGGCACTCCCGCGCGCACCACCTACGACCTGCTCGCCGAGAACTTCGGCGCCGGCTACAACGGCCCGCTCATCGTCACCGGCACGATCATCGGCTCGACCGATCCGCTCGGCCTGATGGACGACCTCAAGGGCGAGATCGAGAAGCTCGACGGAGTCGCCTCGGTGCCGCTCGCGACGCCCAACGAGACCGCCGACACCGGCATCATCCAGGTCATTCCCGAGGGCGGCCCCGACTCCGAGGCCACCAAGGCGCTGGTCGCCGAGATCCGCGACAAGCACGACTACTTCCAGCAGGAGTACGGCGTCGACCTCGCAGTGACCGGCCAGACCGCGGTCGGGATCGACATCTCGGACACTCTCGCCAAGGCCCTGCTGCCGTTCGGCCTGCTCGTCGTGGGCCTGTCGCTGGTGCTGCTGACGATGGTGTTCCGCTCGCTCTGGGTGCCGATCAAGGCGACGCTGGGCTACCTGCTGTCGGTCGGTGCGTCCTTCGGCGCCGTGGCGGCGGTGTTCGAGTGGGGATGGTTCTCGGACGCTCTGCACGTCGACAAGACGGGCCCGATTATCAGCTTCATGCCGATCATCCTGATGGGCGTGCTCTTCGGCCTCGCGATGGACTACGAGGTGTTCCTGGTCTCGCGGATGCGCGAGGACTACGTGCACGGGAGGCCGGCGCGCGCCGCTGTCGAGTCGGGCTTCGTCGGCTCGGCCAAGGTGGTCACGGCCGCCGCGGTCATCATGTTCTCGGTCTTCGCCGCCTTCGTGCCGGAGGGGGACACCAACATCAAGCCGATCGCGCTCGGGCTCGCCGTGGGCGTCTTCGTCGACGCGTTCATCGTGCGGATGACGCTGGTGCCCGCCGTGCTGCACCTGCTCGGCGACCGCGCCTGGCACATGCCGCGCTGGCTCGACCGCATCCTCCCGTCCTTCGACGTCGAGGGCGAGGGCCTCACGAAGGAGCTCGCGCTGGCCGACTGGCCGGAGCCCGGATCCACGGACGTGATCGCGGCCGAGGACCTCCGCCTCGACGGACCCGACGGTCCCGTCTACAGCGGCGTCTCGCTGCGGGTCGCTCCCGGCTCCTCCCTCGTGGTCCACGGGCCGCACCGCTCCGGCCGCACCGCGCTGCTGCTGAGCATCGCCGGTCGGCTCGCCCCCGACTCCGGGCGCCTGAAGGTCGCGGGCCTGGTCGTGCCGATCCGCTCCGCCGCCGTGCGCGGCCGGGTCGGGCTGGTGCGCCTCGCCGGAGCCGCCGACCCCGTCGCCGACGTCCGGTCGGCCCTGGAGTCGGCTCCGCCGATCCTGGTGCTCGACGACCTCGACACGGTCACCGACCCGCAGCTGCGCGGCGCGATCCGGGCCGAGCTCGACGCCGCCCGCGCCGCCGACGACGCGTTCACCGTGGTCGCCTCCTCCGTCGACGCCGAGGCGCTCGACGACCTCCTCCCCTCCGACCGCGGCGTGCTCGCGGTCTCGCCCGCGGCCGAGCGCCGCGCGATCGCAAAGGTCCTCTGACAGATGGCTCTCCTCTCCCTCGAACGCCCCCGCGGCGTCAAGAAGGTGTCCTGGCTGACCCTTCTCGGGATCGTCCTGGTCCCCCTCGTCATCGGCGGCCTCCTGGTGTGGGCGCTCTGGAACCCGACCGAGCGCCTCGACACGATCACAGCCGCCGTGGTCAACGAGGACACCCCGGTCGAGATCAACGGGCAGACCGTGCCGCTCGGGCGCCAGCTCGCGGCCGGCCTGGTGACGGGCGGCACCGACTCCGCGAGCTCGGACGCCCCCTCCTCCACCCCCTCGGCGAGCGCGACGCCGTCCGCGAGCACGACCCCGGTGCCCAACGTCTCCGGCTCGGACTCGACGGGCAACTTCACCTGGGTCCTCACGGACAAGGACGACGCCGCCAAGGGCCTCGCCGACGGCAGCTACGCGACCGTCGTGACGATCCCCTCCTCCTTCTCCGCCGCCGCCACCTCGTACTCCGGCGACGCCGCGGAGGCGACGAAGGCGACCATCGACATCGCCACCAGCGAGAAGGCCAAGCTCGTCGACGACGCCATCTCGGCCACGGTGACCAGCACCGCCACCTCGCTGCTCAACACGCAGCTGACCACGGCCTACCTCGAGAACGTCTACGTCGGCTTCAACACCCTCAACGAGCAGATCGGCCAGGCGGCCGAGGGCGCGGGCACGCTCGCCGACGGCGCCGACCAGCTCGGCACCGGCGCCTCCACCCTCGCCGACGGCACCAGCAGCCTCGCCGACGGGATCGACGAGCTCGCCAGCGGCGCCTCCTCGCTCTCCGACGGCGTCGGGCAGATCGGCACCGGAGCCTCGTCCCTCGCCGACGGCGTGGGACAGCTGGGCACCGGAGCCTCCGACCTCTCCGGCGGGGTCGCGCAGCTGGCCACCGGTGCGCGCGGCCTCTCCGGCGGAGTGGGACAGCTCGCGACGGGCGCCCGCGACTCGGCGACCGGGGCGACCGCGCTGCAGGGCGGCGCCTCCGACCTGGCCGACGGGCTCGACCAGCTGAGGGAGGGAGTGGTGAGGACCGGCGACGGGACCCAGCAGGTCGCCGCCCTCAGCGCCGGCGCCGCCGCCGCCACTGCGGGGACCTTCGAGGCGCTCAGCGCCGCGCTCGAGGGCTGCGAGACGACGCAGTGCCTCGCCGCGCGCGCCGTCATCGCCTCGGCGGACGGACCCACCGGCGCGACCACCCTCGCCACGACGACCGCGGGAGCCGTCGCCGGGATCGACGCGGGCATCCGCCTCGGCGGCGACGGGCAGCCCTCGCTGATCGACGCGGTCGGGCAGTCCGCCACCGGCGCGCGCACTCTCTCGGGGGGCATCGGACAGCTGTCCGGCGGCCTGACGCAGCTCGCCGACGGCGCGGACGACGCCGCGGGCGGAGCGTCCCAGCTCGCCGACGGCCTCGACACCACGGCGGCCGGGTCGGCGCAGCTCGCGACCGGCGCCACCACCGCCGCGGCCGGTGCCCGCGACCTCGCGACCGGCGCGACCACGGCCGCGGGCGGCGCCGCCGACCTCGCCGCGGGAGCCTCCTCCGCCGCCGACGGAGCCGACCAGCTCGCCGACGGCGCGAGCGGGGTCTCGGACGGCGCCGTGCAGCTCGCCGACGGCACCCGCACGCTCGCGACCGGCCTCGACGCCGCGGTCGCGCAGCTCCCGACCTACACCGAGTCGGAGTCGACGAACCTCGCCGACGTCGTCTCGGACCCGGTCGAGAACGCGAGCAGCGCGACCGACCTGTTCGGAGCCTCCAGCGTCCCGTTCTTCGCGACGATCGCCCTCTGGCTGGGCGCCCTCGCGACGTTCCTGGTGCTCGCGGCGTTCTCGCACCGTGCACTCTCCTCGACCCGCTCCTCCGCGGCGCTCGCCCTCTCCTCCTACGTGCCTGCGCTCGTGATCGGCGTGGTGCAGGGACTCGCGGTCGCGATCGTGATGAGCGGGGTCGCGGGCCTGGAGCCGGGCCGCTGGGTCGGCTTCGCCCTCCTGGCGATGCTCACCGGCGCCTCGTTCGCCGCGGTGAACCAGGGGCTGGTCGCCCTGCTCGGAGGGATCGGCCGCTTCCTCGCGATGGTCGCGGCGGTGATCGCGCTCGGCGCGGGCATCATCTCGACGGTCCCCGGGCTGTTCGACGACGTGCTCGGGTTCCTGCCGCTCTCGGCGGCGCAGAACGCGCTGTCCGGAGTGGTCGAGGGCACCGACGGCACGGCCGGCGCCGTCGTCGGCCTGGTGATCTGGCTGCTGTTCGGCCTGCTGCTCACCGTCGCCGCGATCGCCCGTCGCCGGGTCGTCTCGGTCCGCGCCCTGCACCGCACCGCGGAGGCGTAGGCCGCGCCTCGCGCCACTCCTCCCCCGAACCGGGGACGGGTGGCGCGAGGATCGCGCCACCGCCGCGCCTCTCCGGGCGACCGGCCCCGGCCGGGGCTAGCCTGACGCGATGGAGTCGGAACCGATGGCGATCCGGACGCGACGGGTGTACGGCCCGTCGGTCCTGCGACGCCTCCGCGCCCTCCTCCTGCGGCTCCTCGGCGCCGGCCTCGCGGCCGTGCTCATCCCGTTCGCCGTCCTCGCGGACCGCCGCGGTGTCCTCGACGAGTCGGTGCTCGCGCTCGGGCTCCTCGCCCTCACCGTCGTCATCGGACTGGCCTCGGCGGTCTCGCTCTTCGTCGTCTCCCCCACCCGCGTGATGACGACCGAGACGCAGGTCGTGCTGATGCGCGGCCGCCGCCGCCGCGAGCAGTGGCCCCGCCGGTCGGTCCGCTTCCTCGAGTCCGCCGACGGCGACGGCTTCGTCGCGTGGTGCCGCGGCGACGGAGTCGAGGTGCGCTGCGGCCACTTCCGCCCGGAGGACCTCGCCGCCCTGCTCGCCGACATCGGCGCCGCCGCCCGCGTCCGCGACGCCCTGCCGCCCGCTCTGGCCGGGCCCGCCTCGGCCGTCCGCTTCCGGCCGCACCGCGCTCCGCTCCAGCGCCGGGCGGTCGCCCTGGTCGTCGTCGCCACGGAGGCGTTCGCCGCCGGCGTCCTGGCCGTCGCCCTCGCGGGATCCCCGTCGGGCGACCGCGCGCAGATCGCGCTGGGGGCGGTCTTCGTGGCGCTCTCCCTCCCGCTCGGGCTGGTCGCGGCGCGGCTGGCGCTGCGGCCCGGGCTGCCGGGCTCGATCGTGGTGTCGGAGTCGGCCATCCAGATCGACGGGCTGATCTTCCCGCTCGAGGCTCTGCGCTCGGTCGTCGCCTCGAGCCCGACGGGGAGCCATAGCCTCCGCCTGACCCTCACCGAGACGAACGGCCGCATCACGGAGGTCCCCCTCGGGCTGCGGGTGCCGACGCTGCGGCGCGACCAGCTCTTCCCCGACTACCCGCTGCTGCTCGGCGTGCTGCGCGAGCGCACGGCGGGGCTGCTGCGGATCGAGGGCTGAGCCTCAGTCCTCGGCGCCGTCGGCGATGCGCTGGTGGTGGTGGATGACCTCGGCGACGATGAACCCGAGGAACTTCTCGGCGAATGCCGGGTCGAGGTGCGACTCCTCGGCGAGCGCCCGCAGCCGCGCGATCTGGCGGGCCTCGCGCTCGAGGTCCGCGGCGGGCAGCCCGTGCGCGGCCTTCAGCCGGCCGACCTTCTGCGTGAACTTGAAGCGCTCGGCGAGCAGGTGGATCAGCGCCGCGTCGATGTTGTCGATGCTCTGACGGATCTGCACGAGCTCGGCCCGCGCCAGGGACTCCTCGTGCGACGGCTCCTCGTGCGACAGCTCCTCGGTCATGCCCCGACCCTAACGGACCGCCCCCGGACACGACGACGGCCCCTGCCCGGAGTCCGGGAGGGGCCGTCGAGAGGGCCCGGTCAGTCGACCAGGTTGATCTGCACGGGGATGTTGCCGCGGGTGGCGTTGGAGTACGGGCAGAGCTGATGCGCCGCGTCGGCGACCTTCTGCGCGTCCTCGGAGCTCGCCTTCGGCACGTAGACGTCGAGCTCGACCGAGAGGCCGAAGCCGTCGGAGTCGTTCTTCCCGATCGAGACGCTGGCCGAGACGGCCGCGTCGGTCGTGTCGATCTTCAGCTGGCGACCGGCTCCGTGCAGGGCGCTGAGGAAGCAGGCGGAGTAGCCGGCCGCGAACAGCTGCTCGGGGTTGGTCCCCTCGCCGGAGCCGCCGAGCTCCTGCGGGGCGCGGGTGTCGAGGTCGAGACGGTCGTCCTCGGTGCGGACGTGGCCGTCGCGTCCTCCACCGGAGGCGTGGGCGATGGCGGTGTAGAGAGCATCCATCCCCCCATCCCACCACTCGGCCGCCGTGAGTCGGGTGAACGCGGGATGCACGTCCGTGCGTTCTCCCGGGAATCCCCCTCGGGAACGCTCCGGGGAGCGTCAAGCCCCTCCCCCTCGGCGCCCTCCGGGTGTGCGGTGGAGGGACACCGACCCCGACCGGCGCGAGCCGGAGAACGGACACGAGCATGCGAGCACTCACCTGGCAGGGCATCGAGAAGGTCTCGGTCGAGACCGTCCCCGACCCCCGCATCCAGCAGCCGACCGACGCGATCGTCCGGATCACCTCGACCGCGATCTGCGGCTCCGACCTGCACCTCTACCGCCTCCTCGGGCCCTACATCGACCGCGGGGACGTGCTCGGCCACGAGCCCATGGGCGTCGTCGAGGAGGTGGGCTCCGGAGTCACCACCCTGAAGCCCGGCGACCGCGTCGTCGTGCCCTTCAACATCGCCTGCGGCGAGTGCTTCATGTGCCGCCGAGGGCTGCAGTCGCAGTGCGAGACGACGCAGGTCACCGAGTACGGCTCGGGGGCGGCGCTCTTCGGCTACACGAAGATGTACGGCCAGGTCCCCGGAGGGCAGGCCGAGCTGCTCCGCGTGCCGCTGGCCGACTACAACACGATCGTCGTCGGCACGGACCTGCCGGACGAGCGCTACCTCTTCCTCAGCGACATCGTGCCCACCGCGTGGCAGGGCGTGGAGTACGCGCAGGTGCCCGACGGAGGGACCCTGGTCGTCTTCGGACTCGGCCCGGTCGGCCAGTTCGCGGCGCGGATCGGCGCCCACCGCGGCTACCGCGTCCTCGCCGTGGAGCCCGTCGCCGAGCGGCGCGCGATGGCCGAGCGGTACGGCGTGGAGACGTTCGACCTGTCCGACGACATCGCCGCGCAGCTGCGCGACCTCACGGACGGGCGCGGCCCCGACTCCGTCGTCGACGCGGTCGGCATGGAGGCGCACGGCTCGCCGGTCGGCTCGTTCGCTCAGTCGATGGCGGGGCTCCTGCCCGACCCGATCGCCCGCAAGGCGATGGACACGGTCGGCGTCGACCGCCTCGCCGCGGTCCACGCGTCCCTCGACCTGGTCCGCCGCGGCGGCACCGTCTCGCTGAGCGGGGTCTACGGCGGAGAGGCCGACCCGATGCCGCTGAAGTCGATGTTCGACAAGCAGGTGACGGTGCGGATGGGCCAGTGCAACGTGAAGCGCTGGATCGACGACCTGCTGCCGCTGGTGGAGGACTCCTCCGATCCGCTCGGCGTGATGGACCTCGTGACCCACCGGGCGCCGCTCGAGGACGCTCCGGCCCTCTACGAGACCTTCCAGAAGAAGGAGGACGGCTGCATCAAGGTCGTCCTGCACCCCTAGCCGGGGAACAGCGAAGGCGGCGCCCCCCGAGGGGAGCGCCGCCTTCGCGGTATTGCCGAGACCTACTTGAAGACGTCCTTGACGTCCTCGCCGGCCTTCTTGGCCGAGGCCGCGGCCTGGTCCTTCTGGCCTTCGGCCTTCAGGCTGTCGTCGTTCTTGTGGTCGCCCAGGGCTTCCTTCGCTTTGCCGGCGATGTCCTGAGCGGCGTTCTTGATCTTGTCATCGAGCCCCATGGTGGTGCCTCCTTCGCTGATCGTTGGCACGACCGTAGGACCGGGAACTGCCCGCTTCCTGGGAGCGGGAAGGGGCTTGCCCGGGTGCCCGCTGGACTGCGATGATTCGCGCCCTCGACCGGGGCCGGCCGGCCGAGGGCGCGGGATCAGGTCGCCGGGGTGGCGGACTCGGACGGAGCGGACTGCGAGGGCGCGTTAGTGGGCGTCTGCGACGATCCGTCGTCGGCGCTGGTGGGCACCGCGCTCCCCGACTGGTACGGCGTCTGGGCGTCGCCGGTGCAGCCGGCCAGCAGGCCGATCGTCAGGGCGGAGGCGCCGAGCGCCCCGAGGACCCTTGCGGCGCTCACTTGCCCGTCACCGCGTCCTTGACGGCCCCCACTGCCTTCTCGACGATGTTCGGCTTCGGGTCGGTGCCGTAGAGGCGCTCGTCCGGCTGCGTGGGCGGGGGCATCGGGACGTTGCCGCCGGGCTCCGCGACGCGGTAGCTGAACTCTCCCTTGCCGTCCGGGGTCGGGCCCGAGGCCCAGCTGCCCTCGGAGGCCGCTGCTCCGTCCGAGAAGTTGATGTACTCGTACGACACGGAGCGCTCCTCCTTCGAGATCGGGAAGTTCGAGGGCACGGGCAGGTCCTCCCGGCCCTCCGCGCGCAGCTCGGCGGCTGCCGCGATCCACTGGTTCTGGTGCATGGTGTCGCGAGCCAGGAGGAACGACAGGAGGTCGCGCACGCCGTGGTCGTCGGTCATGTGGTAGAGCCGGGCGACCTGGAGCCGGCCCTGCATCTCCGCGTTCGCGTTGGCGGTGAAGTCGGCCAGCAGGTTGCCGCTGGCGGTGATGTAGGAGCCCTGCCACGGGTTGCCCATGCTGTCGACGGGGCGCGCGCCGGCGCCGGCCACGATGGCGTGCTGCACGTCGGAGCCGCCGATGACCGCCGCGAGCACGGGGTCCTTCTTCATCGCGTCCTCGGACTGCTCGACCGGGGCCTTCTCGAGCAGCTGGGCGATCATCACGGCGATCATCTCGACGTGGCCGAACTCCTCGGCGCCGATGCCGAAGAGCAGGTCCCGGTACTTGCCCGGGTCGTGGGCGTTCCAGGCCTGGAAGCCGTACTGCATCGCCACGGTGATCTCGCCGTACTGGCCGCCGAGCACCTCCTGGAAGCGGCGGGCGAAGACTGCGTCGGGCTTCGAGGGCGTGGACGTGAACTGGAGTTCCTGACGGTGGAAGAACATGACTGGTTGCCTTTCCGGGGTAGCCGGGCGGATCCGGGTGCGGACGTCCGATGTCTGTCCTCTCGACGGTAGGGAGCCCTGTTCGCGGGTCAGAAGGGGCTTGACGCGGTGGCGGAGCAGTCGATCCACGGGCTCTCGGGCCCCGCCCTCGTGGGCGCGGGATGGTAGCCCCATCGGGGGGTCAGCCGCTATGCCCTTCCCGGTACTCGAGGGCCCGAACAGACTGGCGACGCCGGCACGCATTCATTCCCCACTCGATCCTGGAAGGGACAGACGATGTCGAACATCGATCCCGCTTCACCTCCGTTCGGAGACGGCGCCGCGAACTTCGGCGCGACCGAGACCCCCATCGACAGCGGGGCGCACGTCGCCTCCACGGACACCTCCTCCGGCTCCTCCTCGGGCGGCACGGCCGACTCCGCGAAGGAGAAGGCGAGCGCCGCCGCGGGCACCGCCAAGGACCAGGCCGGCGCCGTCGCCGGCGACGCCAAGCAGGCCGCGAGCGAAGTGCTCTCGACCGGCAAGGACGAGGCCGCCAACGTGGTCCAGGAGGCCAAGGTCCAGGTCAAGGACCTCTACGACCAGAGCCGCACCCAGCTCACCGAGCAGGCCCACGCCCAGAAGGAGAACGCCGCCAAGGGCGCCCGCGCCTTCAGCGACGACCTGACCGCGCTGGCCAACGGCGAGGGCGGCAGCGACAACGCCGCGGCGAAGCTCGTCTCCCAGGCGGCCACCCGCGTGCAGGGTGTGGCCTCGTGGCTCGAGAACCGCGACCCGTCCGAGCTCCTCGACGACGTCCGCGCGTTCGCCCGCCGCCGCCCGGGTGCCTTCATCCTCATCGCCGCGGCGACGGGACTCGTCGGCGGGCGCCTCATCCGCGCCCTGACCGCCGAGGCGAAGGACGAGAAGGAGGCGACGAGCACCCGCACCGACGGACCCGAGTTCGACGCCCCCGCCTCGACCACCGCGCACTCCGACGCCTCCGCGTACGACGCGCCCGTCGCGTCCGCCTACGGCACCGTCGGCTCGAGCTCCCTCGAGCGCGACTACGCGCCGACCGAGCCCGTCGCCGACCCGCTCGACGGCGGCTTCCCGAACGGCGGCCGGCTGTGACCGACCCGACGGGCGTCCACCGCTCGACGGAGACGCCCGACCAGCGGGCCGGGTCGACGTCGCTGGGCGATCTGCTCGGCGAGGTCTCGCGCGACCTCTCCACGCTGATCCGCCAGGAGATGGCCCTCGCCAAGGCCGAGCTCAAGGAGTCCGCCGGCAAGGCGGGCAAGGGAGCGGGCCTCCTCGGCGGGGCGGGCTACGCCGCGCTGATGGCCGTGCTCTTCCTCTCGATCGCCCTCTGGTGGGGCCTGGGCACTCTGATCGGCAACGGCTGGTCCGGAGTGGTCGTGGCCGTCATCTGGGCGATCGTGGCCGCGATCCTCTACGCGGTGGGCCGCAAGAGCCTGAAGCAGGTCGACGGCGCTCCCGAGACGGTCGACTCCCTCAAGAAGATTCCCGACACCCTCAAGCCGAACGGGGCAGGACGATGACGTACGACGCAGGACAGAACAAGACACCCGAGGAGATCCGGGCGGACATCGAGCGCACGCGCCTCGAGCTGGGCGGGGACGTCGACGCGCTGGCCGAGAAGGTCAGCCCGTCCGCCATCGCGCAGCGTCAGACCGACAAGGTCAAGTCGGCCGTGGGCTCCGTCCGCGACCGCGTGATGGGCTCGGCGCACGACGCCTCCGACTCGCTCTCGAGCGGTGCGGGCTCGGCGAAGGCCAAGGCCGAGGGCAACCCGTTCGCCGTGGGGCTCATCGCCCTCGGCGCCGGACTCCTCGTCGCCTCGCTCATCCCCGCCTCCAGCAAGGAGAAGGAGGCGGCGAGCCGCGTCAAGGAGCAGGCCCAGCCGGTCGTCGACAAGGTGACCGACGCAGCCAAGGAGGCGGCGAGCGAGCTCCGCGAGCCCGCGCAGCAGGCGTTCGCCTCCGTCAAGGAGACCGCGACCGACGCCGCGCAGAACGTCAAGGAGGCGGGCACCTCCGCCACCGACGACGTGAAGGACTCGGCCCGCGAGGCCAAGCACGCCGTCCAGGAGGACGTGCAGCACTGATCCGTCGGCGCTGACAGGGCGGTGGGCCTCCGGGCCCGCCGCCCTTCGTCGTACCGCCGGGAATACACCGCCGCCCGCGCTCCTTGCCCTCCGTATGCGATCGATCGTCTACTCCCGCACCGGTGACTCCTCCGTCCTCTCCCTCGTCGACCGGGAGGAGCGGGCTCCGGGCTCCGGCGAGGTCCGCGTCCGCGTCCTGGCGTCGGGCGTGAATCCGACCGACTGGAAGGCGCGCGCAGACGGCGACCTCGCGTTCGACGAGGTCGTGCCGAACCAGGACGGCGCCGGTGTCGTCGAGGCGCTCGGCGAGGGCGTCGAGGGCCTGGCCGTCGGCGACCGGGTCTGGATGTACCTCTCCGCGCACCGCCGCCCCACCGGCACCGCGCAGGAGTCGGCGGTGCTCGCCGCCGAGCACGTCGTGCGCCTGCCCGAGGGCGTCGGCACCGACGTCGCCGCGAGCCTCGGCGTCCCCGCGATGACCGCCCACCGCGCCCTCACCGTGCACGAGCACGGCCCCTCACGCCTCGCCCCCGGCGCCCTCGCCGGCCGCACCGTCCTGGTCCAGGGCGGCGCCGGAGCCGTCGGGCACGCCGCGATCCAGCTCGCGGTCTGGGCCGGGGCGACCGTCATCGCGACGGTGAGCAGCGACTCCAAGGAGCGGCTCGCCCGTGCGGCCGGTGCGCAGCACGTGTTGCAGTACCCGGACGACGCCCTCGCCGACCGGATCCGCGAGCTCGCCCCCGAGGGCGTCCAGCACGTGGTCGAGGTCGCACCGGCTCAGAACGCCGCGCTCGACGTCGAGGTGCTCGCCAACCACGGCAGCATCGGGTACTACGCGAACAACAACGGCGACGAGTTCACCGTGCCGATCGTCGCGAGCTTCGCGAAGAACGCCCGGTGGCAGGGCCTGCTGCTCTACACGGTGGGCGAGGGGGCGCTGCAGGCCGCGGCCGAGGACATCACCGCGGCGCTCGTCGACGGCGCGCTCCCGGTGGGCGAGGAGGCGGGCCTCCCGCTGACCTGGTTCCCGCTCGAGGAGACCGCGGCCGCCCACGACGCGGTCGAGCAGGGCGCGACGGGAAAGGTGCTCATCCGCGTCGCCGACTGACCGCGAGGGCTCGCCTCTGATCGACTCCCGGCCGGATCAGCCCCGGAGCGGGGGCGAGCCCGGGACGGTCGAGCGGTCGGCCAGGCCGGCCACGAGCTCGGCGAGCGCCTCCTCCGCCGTGCGGGTCGGCGCCCAGCCGAGCTCGGCGCGGGCGCGCTCGGTCGACATGACCGGGACGTTGCCCGCGATGTCGAGCCAGCCCGCGTCGGTGCGCTGCAGGCGCAGGTGCCAGGTCGCGGTGACGACGGAGCGGAGCAGCCCGAACGGCACCGTGACCAGGCGGGCGCCGAAGGCGTGCGCCAGCCGCTCCGGAGTGAGGACCGGCTCGGCCGCGATGTTGAAGGCCCCGCCGGCGCGCCGGTCGAGCGCGCGCCAGAAGGCGTCGGCCACGTCGTCGGCGTGCACGCCCTGGAAGACGATGCTCCGCGGCAGCGGCAGGACCGGGATCCGGACCGCCTTCAGCCACCGCGTCGGGTAGTGGGGACCGCCGAAGAGCCCGGCGATCTCCGTCGCCGCTCCGCGCTGGAAGACGAGCCCCGGGCGCAGGCGTGTGACGACGATCTCGGGGTGCCGCTCCTCGAAGGCGTCGAGCTGCCGCTCGTTCGCGGCCTTGTGGCGGCTGTAGGTCGAGGTGTGCAGGCCGCCCGTGGGCCAGTCCTCGGTGACCCGGATCGACTTCGGCGCCGCGCTGTAGGCGCCCACGGACGAGGCGACGGCGACCTGGCCGACTCCCGCGGCGGCGACCGCCTCGAGCACGGCCGCGGTGCCTCCGACGTCGACCAGCCGCTGGAACGGCTCGTCGTGGCTGGGCTGCAGCGCCCAGGCGAGGTGGACGACGGCGTCGACGCCGGCGAAGGCCTCGCGGAGCCGCCGCGGGGCGACGCTCGACGCGAGGTCGATCTCGACCCAGCGCACGTCGCGGTACTCCTCCGAGCGGAGCCGAGGGGCCCGGCGGGCGATGCCCACGATCTCCTCCACCCCGGCCTCGCCGTGCAGGCGCCGCAGCAGCGCCGTCCCCAGGTTGCCGGTCGCCCCGACGATCGCGATCCGCATGGCGTCATCCCTCCGGGAGCGGCGCACGCCGACCCCCTTCTCCGAGGCTAGGCAGGGGCGCCGCCGAGGAGGAGCCGCTTGACAGCGGGCACGACGGGACGCTCGGCGGGGACCGCCGGCGGCCGGCGGGGTGAACGCTCCTCCCCAGGGCGGATGCGGCCTAGACCACGGCGGGAGCGGGCGCATCCCCCCGCGCGGCCGGCCGCCGATCCCTAGCCTGGGACGATGCTGCCGACACCGCCCCGCCGCGTCCTCCCCGTGCGACACGAGGTCGAGGGCGTCACGCTGCGGACGGTCGACACCGGTCCGGCCGGAGCGGGCGCGGTGTTCGTCCTGATCCACGGGATCGGGATGTCGCACCACACCTTCTCGCCGCTCGCCGCCCGCCTGAAGCGGCACGGCCGGGTGATCGGCGTCGACCTCGCCGGCTTCGGCGCGAACGCGCGCCCGCGGCGGAGGGTCGGCCTCGAGGACCACGCGCGGCAGGTCGAGCAGGTCCTCCGCGGACTGGGCGTCTCGCGCGCGGTCGTCGTCGGGCACTCGATGGGGTCGCAGGTGGCGGTCGAGCTGGGGCTGCGCGCGCCCGGCCTGGTCGACGGCGCGGTGCTGATCGGGCCGGTGGTGGATCCGCAGCGGCCCGGAGCGGTCCGCCAGGGGCTCGCGCTGCTGCGGGACTGCCTCGGCGAGCCGGTGGGCGTCGACGCGATCCTGCTGGCCGACTACCTGCGCGGCGGCCTGCGCTGGTACCTGCGCCAGCTGCCCGAGATGCTGAGGCATCCGGTGCAGGAGCGCGTCGCCCGGCTGGAGGTGCCGGTCCTCGTCGCCCGCGGCCGCGACGATCCGATCGCCACCCGTGACTGGTGCGAGCGGCTCACGGCCCACGCGCGCGAGGGGCGGCTCGTCGAGTTCGCCGGCTCGCGCCACGTCGTCCCCCGCACCGAGCCCGGAGCGCTCGCCCGCGAGATCCTCCGCTTCGCCGCTGCGCTCGGCGAGAGGCCCGCCGCCCCGCTCCCCCTCCGGTCGGAGCCGGCCGCATGAGCCGGCTCCGACGCCTGGTCCGCGACGCCGTCTGGTGGATCCGCGACTACGCCTACGCCGTCGCCTGGCAGGTACGCGGCGTCCTCTCGCGCCGCGCCCCGGACGACTACCTCGACGGCGACCGGCGGCCCGTCGTGGTCCTCCCGGGGATCTGGGAGACCTGGTCCTTCCTCCGCCCGATCATCGATCCGCTGCACGAGCGCGGGCACCCGCTCCACGTGCTGACGAGCCTCGGCCGGAACGGCCGCCCGGTCGCCCGGACCGCGGAGGACGTGGCCGCCTACCTCGCCGAGCACGGGCTCCGCGACGTGGTGATCGTCGCCCACAGCAAGGGCGGACTGATCGGCAAGTACGTGATGACCGAGCTCGACCCGGACGGCCGGGTCGACCGGATGGTCGCCGTGGCGACCCCGTTCGGCGGCTCCCGCTACGCGCCCTACCTGGTCCTCCGGAGCCTGCGCGCCTTCTCGCCGCGCGACGCCACGACCCTGCTGCTGTCGAGCCGCTCCGGAGCGAACGCGCGGATCACCTCCGTGTTCGGCCTCTTCGATCCGCACATCCCCGAGGGCAGCATGCTCGAGGGCGCGGTCAACGTCCGGATCGAGACCGGCGGGCACTTCCGCATCCTGAGCGACCCCGAGACGCTCACCGCGGTCGTCACGGCGGTCTCGGCGGAGGAGCGCGCCGACGGAGAGGCGCCCTGACGACGGCGGAACCCCTGACGACTCCGTAGCAACCCGCGTCGCCGCGGCGGAACCCCCTGGCGCCTCCGGCCCGCGAGGCGGAGCGTGGAGCCATGCCCGCCTCCTCCACCGGCCCGACCGAGCTCCTCCTCGTCCGTCACGGCGAGAGCCTCGCCAACATCGCGGCGAGCGCCGCCGAGGCCTCGGGGGCGCACGAGATCGCCGTCGACCGCCGCGACCCCGACGTCGAGCTCTCCCCCGCCGGCGAGGAGCAGGCCCGCGCGCTCGGCCGCTGGCTGGCCGAGGAGGCGCGGCCCGCCTCCGCCTGGACGTCGCCCTACCGCCGCGCCTCCGCGACCGCGCGTCTCGCCCTCGGCGAGGCCGGCATCGACCTGCGGCTGCGCCCCGACGAGCGCCTGCGCGACCGCGACCTCGGCGTCACCGACCGCCTCACCTCCGCCGGCGTGCGGGCCCGGATGCCCGAGGAGGCGGCGCGGCGCGAGTGGCTCGGCAAGTTCTACTACCGGCCGCCGGGAGGCGAGGCCTGGACGGACCTCGCGCTCCGCGTCCGCGCCTTCGTCGACCACCTCGCCGTCGCCGCGCCTCCCGGGCCGGCGATCCTCTTCTGCCACGACGCGGTCGTCCTCGTCCTCCGCTACGTCCTCGAGGGCCTCTCCGAGCACGAGCTGCTCGACATCGGCGCCTCGACGCCCGTCGCCAACGGCTCCGTCACCCGTCTCGTCCGCGACGGCGACGCGTGGCGCCTCGAGCTCTTCAACCGCACGTCCCACCTCGAGCGCTCCGGCGCCCCCGTCACCCGGCACGACGACCGCGCGGACGGAGAAGGAGACCCTCATGAGTGACCTCGTCTCCCGCGCCCTGCTCGAGCAGCGCTGGCCCCTCCCGGAGCCCGGAGGCTCGAAGCACTCCCGCGGCGACGTGGTCGTCGTCGGCGGCGCCCGCAAGACGCCCGGCGCCGCGATCCTCGCGGGGATCGCCGCGCTGCGGACCGGCGCGGGTCGCATCACGCTCTGCGTCGCCGAGTCGGTCGCGTCGGCCACCGCGGTCGCGCTGCCCGAGTGCGGAGTGGTCCCGCTCGCGGAGACGCGCACCGGCTCCGTCTCGGGCCGCGGGCTCGACGTCCTGGCCGGCGAGCTCTCCTCCGCCGACGTCGCCCTGATCGGACCCGGCCTGGACGACCCGCGCGCGACCGCCGCGACCCTCCGTGCCCTCGCTCCGCTCCTCGACGACGTGCCGGCCGTGCACCTCGACGCCTTCCCGCTCGGAGTCCTGCCCGGGCAGCGCCGTCTCGCACGGAGGCTCGCGGGCCGGCTCCTGCTGACCCCGAACTCGGAGGAGGCGTCCCGGCTCCTCGGCGAGGAGGTCGACGACGTCGAGCGGGCCGCCCTCGCGGTCGCCGAGCGCTACGGCGCGGTGGTGAGCCTGTTCAACACGATCGCCTCGCCCGACGGCGACGCGGTGCGGATCGAGGGCGAGCACCCCGGGCTGGCCACCGCGGGCAGCGGCGACGTGCTCGCCGGAGCGACGGCGGGCCTGCGCGGGCGCGGCGTCGATCCGATGGGCGCGGCCGCGTGGGGCGCGTTCCTGCACACGGAGGCTGACACGCGCCTCTCCGCGCGCATCGGCCCGGCCGGGTACCTCGCGAGCGAGATCCCGGGGGAGTTCCCGCGCGTGCTGGCGGGCTGAGCGGGGCGGGTGCGCTGAGGACGGCAGTCGTTCCGGACCGAGCCGGCGGCGTGAGCGGCGGCGATCACCGTGACCGCGGCGTCGACCTCAGTGCGCGACGTCGGCGACCGAGAACGCCACTCCCGGCGTGATCAGGATCGAGGTCTCGCGAGGCTCGCCCTCGCCCTGGTTCACCGTGATCCAGCGCGACGCGGAGCCGTCCAGGGCGCGGTCGATGCTCTCGCGCACCTCCGCGGCCGACGTCTCGCTCAGGCTGAACGGCGCCCCGCCGTAGATGATCTCGACGCGCTTCACAGCATGCTCTCCTCGCTCTGACGGGTGGTCCCGTGGGGCTCCTCGCTGATCCGCAGCCCGTGCGCCGTGTGCGAGTCGGCGAGCAGCTGGCGGATCCAGTCCGGGTTGATGTTCGGGGCACGGCCGCCGTGGTACTTGAAGCGCAGCGGGATGGCGGGGTGCAGCCAGATCGAGGTGCGTCCGTCGCCGACCGCCTGCGAGTCCTTCCACGAGAAGTAGAAGGACTCGTTGCGCGCGAGCTTCGAGCCGATCACGATCTGCAGGTGCGCCAGCAGACGGTCGTCGAAGTCGGCCTCGAGGGTCGAGTCGTAGATCAGTCGCCCCATCAGGCGGTTCTCCGTTCGGGAAGTCGCCCGTCCGCGAAGGGTCGGGCGGAGTCGTGAGTGTCGATCCTACCGGCGCCACGGATGCTCACCAGGAGTCGTCCTCGCCGTGGAAGTGCGGGATCTCGGTGTCGACGGCGGAGAGGGGCCCGGCGCCGCCGTCCTCCTCGGCCACGGGGTGCGAGACGCCCAGGCGGGCCGTCTCGCGGGTGAAGCGCTCGACGAGCTCCTCGTCGAGCAGCTCCTCGGCTCCGTCGTCCTCGGACTCCGAGAACAGCTGGCTCGCCGGTCCGATCAGCAGCGCCGCCCGTCCGGGCCGGCCGGACTCCTGGCGGATCGGGATGTCGACTGTGATCGACCCCTTGGTGAGCGCCAGCGCCTCCGCGTAGGCCAGCAGCGACCGCGCGATGGCGGTACCCGTCAGCACGGAGCTGCCGGCGTAGTGGATGCGTTCCATGCCTTATTCCTACTCCTCGGGCGGCCGCCCGGTCAGCGGTTGCGCGGTCGAGGCGGGGAGCGCTAGCGCCGCGTCGATCCGGCGGTCGAGCGCGTCGCGGACGGCCGGCCACTCGGCCGCGAGGATCGAGTGGACGGCCGTGTCGCGCCACGAGCCGTCGGCCCGCCGCTGGTCGTGGCGGAGCACCCCCTCGAACACGGCGCCGAGGCGGAGGATCGCGGACCGCGAGCGCGCGTTCACCGCATCCGCCTGGAGCTTCACCCGCTCGTAGCCGCTGTCGAAGGCGAGTCCGAGCACCAGCCGCTTCGCCTCCGGGTTCACGACGGTGCCCCACGTCTCGGGCG
This sequence comes from Rathayibacter sp. AY1C5, assembly GCF_002931705.1. Taxonomy (NCBI): domain Bacteria; kingdom Bacillati; phylum Actinomycetota; class Actinomycetes; order Micrococcales; family Microbacteriaceae; genus Rathayibacter; species Rathayibacter sp. AY1C5. The sequence goes on along the minus strand of NZ_PSWD01000003.1, from coordinate 217,075 downwards.
CGTAGGCCGTCCAGCCGAGGTGGGCCGCCTCGCGCGTCTCGTCGAAGTCGGCCAGCGAGGTCGTGCCGACGACGCGCCCCTCCTGCAGCACAGCGAACGGCAGGCCCGTGCCCCAGGGGTAGTAGCGGTCGACGAAGGCGCGGAACTCCTCCGGGGTGCCGGGGAGGCCGGCGAGTCCCCCTCCGTAGCCGCCGGCGAACACCTCCGGACGCCCGATCGCCCGCCCGAGCGGCTCGACGTGCTCGGCGGCGAGCGGCTCGAGGACGATCGAGCGGCCGACGAGCGTGACGGGACCGGGGCGGCGGGGACTGCTCATGCGATCAGTGTGGGGCACCGTGCCAGCATGGCTCCATGAGCACCGCCGCGCTGTTCGAGTCCGCCGCCGCCGCCCTCGTCGGCCTGCTCGCGCAGGTGCGGGACGACCAGTGGGAGCAGCCGGGGCTCGGCGTCTGGGACGTCCGCGGCCTCGCGGGCCACGCGTCGCGGGCGGTGCTGACGGTCGACGCGTACCTCCTCGCTCCGGAGCCGCCCGAGCCGACCATCGAGGACGCGCTCGACTACTACGACGCGCTGGCCGGGAACGTCGCCGACCCCGCGGCGGTGGCGCGGCGCGGGGTCGAGGCGGGGCTGCTGCTCGGCGACAGGCCGGCTCAGGCGCTGGCGGAGGCGGCGGGCCGCGCGGTCGAGCTGGTCGCCGCCCAGCGTCCCGGCCGCCTCGTCGCCGTGGGCGGCCACGCGATCGAGCTGGACGAGTACCTCCGGACCCGGCTGCTCGAGCTGGTCGTGCACACGCTCGACCTCTCGCGGGCCACCGGGATCCCGCACGTGCTGCCCGGCGAGGCCGTCGAGGCGTGCTGCGCGCTGACCGGCGGGCTGGCCGCTCGAGCCGGACGCGGCGAGGAGCTCCTGCTCGCGCTGAGCGGGCGGGAGCCCCTCGCCGCGGGGTTCTCGGTGGTGTGAGGGCGCCGGCCCTCCGGCTGCGGGTTCTGCGCGGCGCCGGCCCTCGGGGCACCGGGTCCTCCGTGGTGAGGGCGCCGATCCTCGGGCCGCGGGTTCTACGTGGTGCCGGTCCTCAGGCCACGGCGAGAGCGGCGACCGGCGACACCTTCGTGGCGCGGCGGGCGGGCAGCACGGCCGAGACGACCGTGATCACGACACCGACCACGAGCACCGCCACCAGGATCGGCACCGGGACGGTCGGCGGGATCAGTCCGATGCCCGGCAGCGAGCCGAACACCGAGATCGCGCCGCACCAGCCGTAGACGATCCCGAGCACGATGCCGAGCACCGCGGCAGCGATGATCATCTGCGCCGCCTCGAGCACCACCATCGACCGCACCTGCGAGCCGGTGAAGCCGAGCGCGCGGAGCAGGCCCAGCTCGCGCCGGCGCTGCAGCACGCTGAGCGACAGCGTGTTGACCATCCCGACGGCGGCCAGGACGACCGAGAAGCCGAGCAGGACGCTCATCACCGCGGTGCTCACCTGGATGAACTGCTCGAACGCCGCGATCACCTCGGGATTCGTCTCACCCGAGCGCTCCATGATCGTGCCGAAGGTGGCGGCGGCGACCGCGAACATCGTGACCAGCGACACTCCGATGACCAGTCCGATGACGGCGCGGGCGCTGCGCGCCGGATTGCGGACGGCGTTGGCGGACGCCAGGCGGGCGACGGGGCCCCGGCCGAAGGCGCGGCCCACGAGGGCCGTGAGCGGAGGGAGCAGGACGGGCGCCCCGAGGATCACGCCGGTGAAGGACGCCATGCCTCCGACCAGCCCGAGCAGGACGCCGCCGGGGTTGGCCAGCCCGAACACCACGCCGCCGGCGAGCAGCAGCGCGCCGACCACGACGAAGACGATCGCCGTGATGTTGCGGGCGGTGCGGCCGCGCAGCTCCTCGTAGCGGGGTTCGGCGGACGATCCGGCGGCCTGCGACGGCGCGACCGCGAGCACGCGGCGCGATCCGGACCACGAGGCGATGACCGTCGAGGCGACCACGGCGATCAGCGGCAGCACGAGGCCGGGCGAGACGAGCGGGTAGTCGAAGCGGGGCAGGGTGCCGCTCCGGATGGCGAGCTCCGCGGCGAGCGCCACGAGAGCGACGCCGGCGACCAGGCCGATCGCCGCTCCGAGGAGCCCCTGCAGGAGGCCCGTGCGGACGATCCCGCTGCGCAGCGACCGGCCGGAGGCGCCGAGCAGGCGCAGCAGGGCGATCTCGCGGGTGCGCCCGGCGATGACGGTCGAGACCGCGTTGGCCGTGACGATCCCGCCCACGAACACCGCGATGCCGAAGAAGACGGCGCCGACCATCCCGAGCATGAGGGCGACCTGGCCGATGCCGTCGATCCCCGCTGCCGCGAAGGCCGCGACCATGTCGGCGATGACCTGCACCAGCACGGCGCCGAACGCCGCGGCGAGTGCGGCGACGGTGACGATGGCGCCCCCGCCCTGGCTCGAGCCCGTGCGCACGCCGCTCACGCCGCGCCCTCCATCGTGAGCATCGCGCGCGAGATCTCCTCGGCGCTCATCCCGCGGCGGTCGTCGACGACGGCTCCGTCGCGGAGGAAGACGATGCGGTCGGCGTAGGCCGCCGCGATCGGGTCGTGGGTGACCATCGCGATCGACTGGCCGTACTCGCGGGTGGAGGCCCGGAGCAGGCTGAGGACCTCGCGGCCGGTGCGCGAGTCCAGGTTGCCGGTGGGCTCGTCGGCGAAGATCAGCTGCGGCCGGGTGGCGAGGGCGCGGGCGATCGCCACACGCTGCTGCTGCCCGCCCGAGAGCTCGTGGGGCCGGTGCGTGAGGCGCTCGCGGAGCCCGAGGGACTCGATCAGCCGGGCGATCCACTGCTCCTCGTCGCCGGTCACGGAGCGGCCGTCGAGCTCGAACGGGAGGCGGATGTTTCCGCGCACGTCGAGCGTGGGGACGAGGTTGAAGGCCTGGAAGACGAAGCCGACGCTGCGGCGGCGGAGCACGGTCAGCTCGGCGTCGCTCATCGAGGTGATCTCGGCGTCCCCGAGGAACACGCGGCCGGAGGAGGCGGTGTCGAGGCCGGCGAGGACGTGCATGAGCGTCGACTTGCCGGATCCGCTGGGGCCCATCACCGCGGTGAACTCGCCCCGCTCGATCGAGAGCGTGACGTCGTCGAGGGCGACGACGGGCGGCGTGCTGCCGTAGAGCTTGCGCACGCCCTCGACGCGCGCCACGACGGAGGAGGTCTGGTTCTGCATGTCCTCGACGCTACGGAGGCACCCGTGTCGCCGGCGTCGTCCGCAGTGGCTCGCGGCGTCATCCCTCCGGCGGACCCGCGGTGGTCCTGCGGGGTCAGCGGGGCCGGAGCCCCGCCCGGCGGAGGGCGAGGGCCGCCAGCGCGGCGGTAACGGCGGGGTCACCGGTCCGCCAGCCCGCGGCGGCCTCCGGGTGCGCGGCGAGGATGTCGCGGGGGGACGCCCGGGTGAGCGCGCGCAGGGCCAGCAGCTCGGTTCCGCCGCCGGTCGAGCCGAGGGCGCGCAGCTCGGCGGTCCGGCGGGCGAAGCGGAGCCGGGGCCGGAGCCAGAGCACGGCCAGGAGCAGGAGCGGGAGGCCCCCGACGGCGAGCCCGGCGACCACGGCCAGGGCGCTCGCGAGCTGCTGTTGGTCGCGTCCGGCGGCGGCGAGCACGGAGCCGGCCCCGCTCGCCTCGTCGAACGGCGCGCGCACGGCGTCGCCGAGCAGGGGGATGCCGCCGAGGGTGGTCCCGGCGTCGCTCATGGTCGAGCCGAAGCCGCTGCCGGCGCTCTCGAGCCGACGGCCGATCTCGGCCAGGCCGGCGATCAGCGAGCCGACCGCGATCCCCGCGGCGATCGCCACGACGGCCACGCCGAGAGCGAGGGCGTCGGCCAGGATCTGCCGCGCGCGGACGGCCGGGAGGTCGGCGTAGATCTGCATGCGCCGATTATCCGGCGCGCTCGGCGGCCTTCGTGTCCACACCGCAGGAAGGATTCGTCGAGAGGGCCGGGGATCCGCGTCACTCCGCGAGGTCACCGAGGTTCTTCCTCCGTTGTGACCACGTCGGCCGCCTCCGAGAGGGCTGCCCGGCCCGGCTCCTCGCCGCCTCTAGTCGAGCAGGTCGTGCAGCACGACGACCTGCTCGCGCTCCGGGCCGACGCCGATCGCCGAGAACCGGGCGCCGCTCATCGCCTCGAGCGCGCGCACGTAGTCCTGCGCGGTCTGCGGCAGGTCCGAGAACTCGCGGCAGCCGGAGATGTCCTCCTGCCAGCCGGGGAACTCCTCGTAGATCGGCTTCGCGTGGTGGAAGTCGCTCTGCGAGACCGGGACCTCGTCGTGGCGCACGCCGTCGACGTCGTAGGCGACGCAGACGGGGATGGTCTCGAGGCCCGAGAGCACGTCGAGCTTGGTGAGGACGAAGTCGGTGACCCCGTTGATCCGCGCCGAGTAGCGGGCGATCGGGGCGTCGTACCAGCCGCAGCGGCGCGGGCGGCCGGTCGTGGTGCCGAACTCGAAGCCCTGCCGGCGGAGGTACTCGCCCCACTCGTCGAAGAGCTCGGTCGGGAACGGGCCGGCGCCGACGCGGGTCGTGTACGCCTTGATGACCGCGATGACGCGGTCGATGCGGTTCGGTGCGACTCCGGAGCCGGTGGCCGCTCCTCCCGAGGTCGCGTTGGAGGAGGTGACGAACGGGTAGGTGCCGTGGTCGACGTCGAGCATCGTGGCCTGGCCGGCCTCGAACAGCACCGTCCTGCCCGCGTCGAGCGCCTGCGAGAGGATCAGCGACGTGTCGGCGACCATCGGGCGGAGGCGCTCGGTGTACTGCAGCAGGTCCTCCAGCACCTGCTCGACCAGGATCGCGCGGCGGTTGTAGACCTTCACCAGCAGGTGGTTCTTCTGGTCGAGGGCGCCCTCGACCTTCTGACGGAGGATGTTCTCGTCGAAGAGGTCCTGGATGCGGATGCCGACGCGGTTGATCTTGTCGGCGTACGCCGGGCCGATGCCGCGGCCGGTGGTGCCGATCTGGCGCTTGCCGAGGAAGCGCTCCGTCACCTTGTCGAGGGTGCGGTGGTAGCTGGTGATGACGTGCGCGTTGGCGCTGACGAGCAGCTTCGACACGTCGACGCCGCGGGCGCTCAGCGCCTCGAGCTCGTGGAACAGCACCTCGATGTCGACGACGACGCCGTTCGCGATGACCGGGACGACGCCCGGGGTGAGGATGCCGGAGGGGAGCAGGTGCAGGGCGTACTTCTCGTCGCCCACCACGACGGTGTGCCCGGCGTTGTTGCCGCCGTTGAACTTCACGACGTAGTCGACGCGGCTGCCGAGGAGGTCGGTGGCGCGTCCCTTGCCCTCGTCGCCCCACTGGGCGCCGGTGATGACGATTGCTGGCATGGCGTGTCCTTCTCGACGGGAGGGGCGGGGGTGGGCCGGTGCGGCGCGGCAGTCGTGCCGCCTCCGCGCGACCAGCCGCTCGATTCTAGCGGAGGGGCCGGAGGACGGCTCCAGCGCTCGGGGTCGGCCCCGCGGACTCGACCGGCTCCGGGCCGGCACCGCGGACGCATCGCCGAGCAATGCTCTCGATCCCGTCATGCGCAGTTCACACGCGGCGCATAGATTCGAGGACGTTCACACTCCACTCATCACGCGAACAGGACCACGATGCGCAGACTCCGCGCCGCAAGCCTCCTCGCCGTCGTCGCACTCGGAGCCGCCACCGCCGCTCCGATCGCCTCGGCCGCCCCTCTCGACGACGGCGTCGAGCTCACCCTGGTGTCGACGACCGACACGCACGGGCACGTCTACGACTGGGACTACTTCGCGAACGCGCCGTACCCGGCCGACGGTGCGCTCGGCCTCACCCGCGTCGCGACCGAGGTCGACCGCCTCCGCGCCGAGAAGGGCGAGGAGTCCGTGCTCGTCATGGACAACGGCGACGCGATCCAGGGCACGCCGCTCACCTACTACTACGGCCTCGGCGACGGCGCCGCGGGCGTCCTCTCCGGCGAGACGACGCACCCGATGGCCACCGCGTTCAACACCATCGGCTACGACGCGCAGGTCGTCGGCAACCACGAGTACAACTACGGGCTCGACATGCTCAGCGCGTACGAGGGCGACCTGAACGCCCCGCTGCTGGGCGCGAACGTCGTCGACGTCGCCACCGGCAAGCCGTACCACGACCCCTACACGCTGATCGAGCGCGAGATCGACGGGAAGACGGTCACCGTCGGCGTCCTCGGCCTCGTCACCCCCGGCGTCCGCGTCTGGGACAAGCAGTACGTCGACGGCGTCCTCGAGTTCCAGGACATGGTCGCCGCCGCGAAGCAGTGGGTCCCGATCGTGCAGGAGCAGGCGGACGTGGTCGTCGTCCTCGCGCACACCGGCCAGGGCACGGTGCCGGACGCCGAGTACGACCCGGCCGACCTCAACGAGGACGTCGTCAACAACATCGCGACGCAGGTCCCCGGCATCGACGTGGTCGTCGCCGGCCACAGCCACAAGGACCTGCCGCAGACGCTGTTCACCAACGTCGCCGGCGAGCAGGTGCTGGTCACCCAGCCCGAGTTCTGGGCGCAGGGCCTCACCGAGGTCACCCTGAACCTGGTGCCGGACGCCGCGGGCGGCCTCGAGGTCGACTGGTCGGCCGGGAACGCACCCGTCACGCAGCCCGTCTACGCGAAGGACATCGCCGAGGAGTCGCCCGCACTGGTCGACGCCCTCGCCGAGCAGCACGCCGCCACGATCGAGTACGTGAACACCCCCGTCGCCGACTCGGTCGAGGAGCTCTCGGCCGCGACCTCGCGCTACGAGGACACCCCGATCATCGACTTCATCAACACCGTCCAGGCCGAGACCGTCGAGTCGGCGCTCGAGGGCACCGAGTGGGCCGACCTGCCGGTGATCTCGCAGGCGTCGCCGTTCTCGCGCACCGCCGTCTTCCCGAAGGGGCAGGTCAGCATCCGCGACATCGCGGGCCTGTACATCTACGAGAACACCCTCCGCGGAGTGGAGCTGACCGGAGCCGAGGTGCGCGACTACCTCGAGTTCTCGGCCCGCTACTTCGTGCAGACCGCCGAGGGCGCCGTGTTCGACCCCGAGACCGGCACCAACGCGACGACCGAGGACCGCCCCGACGGCATCCCGGACTACAACTACGACGCGATCTCGGGCCTGGACTACGTGATCGACGTCTCCCAGCCCGCCGGCTCGCGGATCCGCGGTCTCGCCCACGCCGACGGCACCCCGGTCGCCGACGACGATCGCTTCGTGATGGCGGTCAACAACTACCGCCAGAGCGGCGGAGGCGCCTACCCGGCCGTCGCGCAGGCACCGCTCGTCTACGACGAGCGTCTCGAGATCCGCCAGCTCCTCATCGACTGGTCGACCGCCCGCGGCGTGATCGACCAGGCCGACTTCTACGACCCCAACTGGTCGCTGACGACGGAGCCCGCCGCCGAGGTCCCGGTCACCCCGGCGCCGACCGAGCCCGGCACCCCGACGGAGCAGCCCACCACAGCTCCGTCGCCGCACCCCACCACCACGGCGGCCCCCGTCGCGGGAGGCTCCGGCCCGGGCTCGCTCGCGAACACCGGCGCCGACGCGGCCGGCCTGATCGGCGGAGCCCTCGTGCTGCTGCTGTCGGGTCTCGCGCTGGTCGTCGCGCGACGCCGCCTCGCGGCCTAGCCGAGCAGGGCACGGGCGGCGGTCGGCGGGGTCTCCCGCCGGCCGCCGTTCGCCGTTCCGGAGGATCGCGGGACGATCGGGCCGCGGACCGGCGGCTCAGTCCCCGCGGCGTCGCGACCGGCGGGCCCGCCAGGCCGAGAACGCCCCGGTCGACCAGAGCGCCCAGACCACCAGCAGGGGCTGGAAGACGAGCCGCACCGCGCGCGCCGCGTCCGTCTCGAGGCCGAACGCCGGCGTCCGCGTCACCAGCTGCGAGATGTTCCCCGGGAAGACCGCGACGAAGAACGCGGCCACCACGACTCCCACGATCACGCGCCACCGCACGAGCACGACGAGCGCGAGCCCGAGCGCGATCTCGACGACGCCCGACGCGACGACCACCAGGTCCGGGTCGGCCGGCAGCCACGGCGGGACCTGCGCCTGGAAGGCCTGACGCGCGACCGTCAGGTGCGCCGTGCCGGCCGTGACGAGCAGCAGGCCCAGGAGGATGCGGGCGAGAGTGCGCAGAACGGAGCGGCGTCCTCCGTCGGGCGCTGTGGCGGCGGTCATGCCCCCCAGTCTGCGCTCGGAGCCCGCTCGCGCCGACCGCGCGCGCGTTCCGGCGGCGCCCCGTATCCTCGTTACCGCCCCGTCCGCAGACCGTGAAACGAGTTCCATGAGCACCCTGCCCCGCCTGATGGCCTTCGACCTCGACGACACCCTCGCCGCCTCGAAGTCCCCCGTCGACCCGGCGATGGCCGACCTCTTCGTGAAGCTGCTCCAGGCCACCGAGGTGTGCATCATCTCGGGCGGCCAGATCGGCCAGTTCCGGATGCAGGTGCTCGACCGCCTCGAGGGCGCCGACCCCGAGGTGCTCGCGAAGCTGCACCTCATGCCCACCTGCGGCACGCAGTACTACCGGTACGAGAACGGCGACTGGGCGCAGATCTACGCCGAGAACCTCACCGAGGACGAGAAGTCGCGCGCGCTCGCCGCCGTCGAGGAGAAGGCGAAGGAGCTCGGCTACTGGGAGTCCGAGACCTGGGGCCCGATCCTCGAGGACCGCGACTCGCAGATCACCTTCTCGGCCCTCGGCCAGTCCGCGCCCGTCGAGGTCAAGCAGGCCTGGGACCCGGACGGCGAGAAGAAGAACACCCTCCGTGAGAACGTGCAGGCCGTGCTCCCCGACCTCGAGGTCCGCTCCGGCGGCTCGACGTCGGTCGACATCACCCGGAAGGGCATCGACAAGGCGTACGGGATGAACAAGCTCACCGAGCTGACGGGCATCCCTCTCGACGACATGATCTTCGTCGGCGACCGCCTCGACCCGGACGGCAACGACTACCCCGTCAAGGCGATGGGCGTCGAGTGCTTCGCCGTCGAGGGCTGGCACGACACCGCCGCGTACCTCCGCTCCTACGGCCTGTAGGCCGCGCCCCGCGAGCCTCTGCCGCGGCGGGGGCGCTGCGGCAGGGCGGCGCCGGGCGGGCGGCGTTCAGCGGTCCTCGTTCAGCGAGCCGGCGGCGGTGCCGCCGAGGGCGAGCCGGAGCCGCTTGGGCAGTCCGGCGACGACGATCGCGTGGGACTCCTCGATCAGCTCCAGCACCAGCCCGGACTCCACCGCCCCGCCCGCATCGACGGTCACCCAGTGCTTCTTGTTCAGGTGGTACCCGGGCTCGATGCCCTCGACCCCCGCGACGAGGTGCACCACGTTCTCGGGCAGCGCCTTGACGCTCACGACGGGGCGCTCGAAGCGCTCCGACTCGAGCGCGAAGACCTTCCCGGCGACCTTCCACACCCGCGTGCCCGGGCCGAACGGGAAGCTCGCCTCCGCCCCCGCGAGCCCCTCGAGGAGCCGCCGTACCGCCGTGTCGTCCATCCGATCATCCTCCCGCACCCGACTGCGCCGGAGGCGGAACGCGCCCGCTCACCGGACCCGACCCGAGTCCCATCGGAGCGGCGCCCGTCGCCGCCGCTCCGGCGCCGAGGTCGGACGACGCGACGGCAGCGTCGGAGGAGCCGGAACGGAGCGGACGTCCTGATGGGTCGATGAGCGACTGCGGATGCGCCGGCGATCCTCCTCTCGCCGCCGGGGATCCGCGAACGAGCCCGCGCCCGGCCGAGGTGAGGCCGATCAGTCGGATCACGACGAGGCCGTGCAGCCGACGGAGACGCTGCACCTGAACGAGGAGGACGCCCTCGGGAGGCGGTCCTGCCCGTGCGCGCCTGGTGACGGAATCACGAAGGCCGTAGAGGCCATCCTCCGATCGGCCTTGTAGGGGTTCCTCGGGCGGGAAAGCGAGCGGGGAGACGCATCCGGGCAGCCGACACCGGAGCGCCTCATCCGGCCGGACTCACGGCCCGATCGATCCGCCAGGAGAGAGAAGGAACACAAGCGGGAGACGGCTCTGCGCCTCACCTGTCGATCAATCATCTCTCTTGCGGCAGAACAGGGCGACCTCGGAGTGAGGCGGATAGTCGTTCCGCCGCCGTTTCGGAGCCTCTCTCATCTGTCTCGAGATCGTCGAACCCCGTTGCGTGGAATTACTTGGTGTGCAGTAGTCTCAGGCCTGCCGCGGGAAGGACAGCCCTCTCGCGAAATCAATCGTCGCGGAAAAACTCTCGGGACGCTGCGACATGAGCAGTGGATCTTCCGAGGGAACGTCTGCCGTCTACGGCTCAGGTCGTTCGTTGAAGATCCGCAGGCCATTCGTCCAACCAGAGAGGCATATTATGTCGAACACGTCCCCTTCTGATTCGCCCGTTCCGGCTCGCAATGCGGTTCCCGGCCGCCGGACCGTCCTGCAGGCGGCCGCATGGACCACTCCCGTCGTCGTCGCGGCGATCGGTGCGCCGCTCGCCGCCGCATCGGCCCCGGTGACCGTGCGCACGGTCGCTTTCGTCGACCAGGAGGGTGGCGATGCCACTACTTCCTACACGACGAGCAGCTGCAACCCGTTCAACGCCTACCTCCAGGTGAGCGATTCCGGAGTTCCGGCCGCCGCAGGCATCGCGGTGACGGTGACTCTGCCGACCGCGCTGCGCTGGTACGACGGCACGGCCACACCTCGCACGCTGTTCACGGGTGCCGGCGGAAGCCTCCTCCTGGAGGGCTTCAACGGTCTGCGTTTCGCCACCGCCGGAGTCAGCCAGACGGGCACCATCACGGCCACGACAGCAGGCGTGGTGAATCCGGCCCAGCCGACCGTTCCCGTGGCCGATGCGACCACCGCAGCGATCGTGAACGGCACCAGCGGCACCCGCACCTCGACCTTCCGCGGACGTCGCAACAATGTCGAGTCCGAGATGCCGGAAGCTGTCACCACTGTGGTCGATTTCGCAGTCGCGTGGACCGGCGTCGGTGACACGGCTGCGTCTGCGACCTACCTGAGCTACGTCGTCTCCCAGGACGGCGACGTCTACTCGCACACCGCCCCCTCCGGCGGCTTCTACGAGTGGGACACGACGACCCCCATCCGCATCGGCATGACCAGCATCGCGGCGGATGACGGTCTGATCATCGCCGGCGGCGACCGCGGAGCCCGCCTGTTCTCGGCCAGCGGCAGCACGGTGTACGACTGGGACGGCGTCGCGCTCGCGGCCGCGCCCGGAGGCCGCACTGTCCTCGACATCGCCGTGTCGTTCAGCGACGACAGCCTGTGGCGGGTGTCGCTCGTCGCGACCGACGGGACGGCTTGGGAGGCGACGAAGACCATCGAGGCCGGAGCGTCTTGGTCGCCGTGGACGCAGGTCCTCGCCACAGTCACCGGGCTGCGTCAGGTCGCCGCCGACACCCAGGTCTTCGGCGCGACGCGTCGCATCTTCGCGACGACGGCCGCTGTGTTCGACCAGGACGGCACCCAGCTCACCGCACTTCCGGCCGGACGCACGGCGAAGGACCTCGGAGTCGAGATCGGCGGCAACTGGATCAACGTGATCGGTGACAACAACCAGTACTACCGCACCCCGTTGAGCAACCCCGGGACGTGGGACAGCAACAGCACCGGCAGCCCCGTCGTCACGATCACGAACGTCACCAGCGTGGCGTCGGCCTCGACGCCGAACATCGGCATCCGCGCGTTCTACGTGGCAGGCGCGGCACTCTGCGGCTGAGCTGATCACCAGGGGGCGCCCTGACGACGGCGCGCCCCCCGAGCAGGACTCGCGGGTCCGGTGACGTCCTCCCCTCGATCACCGAGGGAGGACGTCACCGGACCCGCTCGTGCGAGCGGATGCCTCGCTCACAGGACGACCGGCTCGGGCGGACGGGGACAGGGCCTCGATCCCCGGTCGCGCTCACCGGCCCGAACCCGACACGACCCGAGCGATCCGCGACGTCCTGAACGGAGAGCGGAAGCGCCCCGGGAAGCCGTGACACGGCTCGTCATCGGCTCCGAGCAGCTCCCCGTCGAGGCAGGATCGTCCGCCGGCGAGGCACTCGCCCCCGGAGCGCCCGACCACGGGCGCCTGGCCGCGGCCGTGGCCGGAGCCGATGACCGCAGACGCATGCGCCGATCTCGGCTCCACGCCCAGGAGCACTCCGGCGCAGCACCTGTCCGTCTCGATGAGCACGAGTGTGCCGTCGTCGTTTCCGGCAGCGGAAGCGTCCTGCTCGTCCCTGCCGGCGACGAAGTGCCCGCCGTCGGTGCCCGACGATCGTCCGCCGGTCTCCCCTCGCGAGCTCTCGCGGCGCCTCTCCCGAGTCTTCTCCTGCCGTTGCGCGTCACGCCCCATCGACAGCGGCGGGACGCCGCGACACCGCATCAGCACCGGACGCACGAGCGCCGACCGCGCGAGCCGAGAGACCTGAGCCGCCCGACGGATCCGACCCGCCGAACCACCTCGACTCCCCGTGCTCGGGACGTCTCCGCCGCCGACGTCCGAGCGGTCGTCGACGGCGCACAACGGAGGTCCGAGCGCGTCCTCATCGTCGGGGAATAGTCGGAATAGCCGAGAGCATCCCCTAGGAGGGGCCTTTGCGCGGAGCTTCGCTCAGGACGGAGGAGCACGACGCCCGACCACTACGCTGAGGGCAGGTCGCTTATGCGAGAGAACAGCGGTCAGTCGCAGACAGGGCTCACACGGTGAAACTGCAAACACCCACTTCCACGAAGAGCGCTTCCTCCGAGAAGGGCCGGAGCTCCTGGTCCCGAGCAGTGGCCAGAAAACTCGTCATCACCGATGTCCTCGTCATCGTGTTCTCGGTCTTCAGCAGTCAGTTCTTCTGGTTCGGAGTGGAGAGCCGAGAATTGTTCGTGGCCGGCCATCAGCCGGAGATCGCGGGCCTGCTCGCGAACTACTGGATCGTCTCCTCGATGATCGTGGTGCTGTGGGCCGCCCTGTTGAAGTTCTACGCCACACGCGAAGACCGTGTCCTCGGCGGAGAGGTGACGGAGTACAAGCGCATCCTCGATGCGACGCTCCTGCTGTTCGCCGTGATCACGTGCGTCGCCTACCTCGGCCAGATCGGCTTCGCCCGCGGGTACATCATCACCGCGCTCCCGCTCGGCCTCGTCCTGCTCTGGCTCGGACGCGGAGCCTGGAGGGTGTGGCTGCGGCAGCAGCGCAGCGCGGGCCGGTACTCCTCCTCCGTCGTCCTCGTCGGCTCGCCACGGAGCGTCGAGCACATCTACCGCGAGCTCGTCCGCGCCACCGGGGCCGGGTATCTCGTTGTCGGCGTGTGCATCCCCGAGGATCTGGCCAGCGATCGGGTGAGCGGGTGGGGGGTGCCTGTCTTCGAGAACATCACGGTGGATGCGGTGCCGGGCATCCTGAACCGGACCGGCGCCGATACCGTCATCATCACGAGCAGCGACCACCTGCCACCCGAGCAGATCCGACAGTTGAGCTGGAGTCTCGAGCCGAGGCGCCAGCACCTGGTCATGGCGCCGAGCCTCACCGACATCAGCGGACCGAGGATCCACATGCGCCCGGTGGCGGGCCTTCCTCTCGTGCACATCGAGACACCTCGATTCGAGGGCAGCAAGCAGGCCCGCAAGCGTGCCCTCGACATCGTCGGATCGCTGAGCCTCATCGCCGTGCTGATGCCTCTCATCGCCTCGGTCGCACTGGCCGTCAAGCTGACGAGCTCGGGGCCCCTGTTCTATCGCCAGACGCGGATCGGCATCAACGGCAAGCCCTTCGGCATGATCAAGTTCCGCTCGATGGTGGTGAACGCTCATGATCAGCTCGCCGAGCTGCTCGCCGCTCAGGGAACGTCCGGAACACCACTGTTCAAGATCACTGACGACCCTCGCATCACACCGATCGGACGCTTCATGCGCAAGTACTCGATCGACGAGGTCCCTCAGCTCTTCAACGTGCTGAGAGGCGACATGTCGCTCGTCGGGCCGCGGCCGCAGGTGGCGGGAGAAGTCGAGCTCTACGACGAGGCCGCGCGCCGGCGCCTCAACGTCAAGCCGGGCATGACCGGGCTCTGGCAGGTCAGCGGGCGGTCGACGCTCTCCTGGGAGGACGCCATCCGACTGGATCTGTACTACGTGGAGAACTGGTCGTTCACCGGGGACCTCGCGCTGCTCGCGAGAACCGTGCAGGCCGTCGTCGCCCCCGGAGGCGGCGCCCACTGACGCATCGGGCCACCGCGCGAGCGGCCGGTCCTCACATCTCGGTGACGACCGCGTCGTCGATGCCGACCGTTCCCGCGGCGGGGTCGTTCAGGCCGACGGTCACGCGGAAATGCGACGCCCAGGACGGCGCCTGGCGATCCACGCCGGTCGCGGGTCTTACCCGGAACGGGAGTGCCGCGGCCATCGCCGCCATCGACTGCGTCGTCGAGGAGACGGGCTCCGAGCGGACGGTGACAGGGATGCCGCGGGCGTCACGACCGGAGACGGTGACGAAGGACTCCGAGACGATCATCGACCCGTTCGCAGCGGCCTGTCCGATGACGAGGTCGGCGGCGTAGACCCGCCCGGGTCTGCTGAGCACATCGAACGAGAGACTCGTCTGTCCGGTGCCTGTCTTCCGGACCAGGAGCCGCCCTGACGCGACGGCGAGCGTGGCCGACGGGCTCGCACTCCGAGAGGTGGCGTCCGGAGTGTCCAGGTACGCGTCCGCGACCGTGCCCACATCGAAGGCTCCATCGACGAGCCGGTTCGCGGCGCGGTGGACGAGAACCGAGGTCGGCACGACGGAGGGCTCGTCCAGGATCGAGACGTCCGCCAACCGGACGAGTCCGGTCCCTCCGACGAGGTAGCCCGATGCCGGAGCGACGTTGCGGAAGGAGGTGCTCGTCACGACGATCCCGCCTCCCCAGCTCCTGTGAGCCGTCTCGAAGACTGTGGCCGCCGCCAGCGGGGCGGCGGCGGAGACCGTGCCGCCGTTGATGCTGATCCTGGCCGTCGTCGTCGCAGCGGTGGAGAACGCGCTGACCGTGCTCGCCGGGGTCAGGCGGACGGTCGCAGCGTGCAGCGTGACGGCACCCCCTGAAGCCTCGACCGCGCGATCGCATCCGCTGATGGCCAGCGACGTCGTGTGCAGCTCGCCACTGGTCGACGCGGAGGACAGTCCCGTCGTGCACGAGCGCACAGAACCGCCGACCATCGCGAGATTCGCCCCAGGGGCAGTGCCGGCGACCAGGACGCCCGTGCCGCACTCCTCCACGGCCACGTGGAAGAGGCGCAGATGCTCGGCGCCGGGACCGAACCGGACACCCGTCTCGAATCCGATGATCTCCACTCCGTACAGTCCTGCGCCTCGGACGCCTGTCGCCGAGGACAGCTCGAGGCCGACGGATCCAGGAGCCGCTCGGCCGGGACCCGTGAGGCGCAGTCCGCGCAGGCTCACGCGCGTGTGCGGCGCATCATCGGAGGCCTCGGAGGCGGTGAGGACGAGCGCCGATCCCGACACCGCCGTCGCATCGACATCGCCTCCGGCGAACTCCATCGACACACGCGAGAGGTCGATCGTCAAGGGTGCTGTCAGCACGACGGGCTCGGAGACGACCAGGAAGGACTCGGTCGCGAGGGCGTGAGCCGCGTCGAGAGCGGCCCGGAGCCGCTGCTCAGCAGTCGCTCCCGGGAACTCGGTCGAGTCCCGGAAGCCGTCCAGCCGTGCGTCCGGGAAGGCGTTGGCCGCTGTCGCCGGGGGGGCCGTCGCCACCGCCGTCACGGCGCCCGCGCCCGCTGCCGCCGTCAGGCTCAGAAGCGCCCGTCGTCCTCGATCCCGCGATGATGCTCCCATTCCCGAACAGTACGGAGGAAAGGCCGCCGTCACGACCGCCGTTCACACCCCCCGCACGGCGCACACTGCTGCACGATGTCTCACCTTCAGCGCGAGGGCAGCCTGTGGACCACGTCTGCTGTGCTCAGCTCCAGGAGGAAACTGAGCACGTCCTCCTCGAGGACCTCTCGGGGGACGCCGAACTCGTCGGCGAGCCCCGCGAGGATCTCGACGGTCGTGGACGGATGCTCGAGCCTTCTCCAGATCGCGTGCGCCGTGCCCTTCAGCACGAGGGGCACGGGAAACGGCGACAACAGGTTCAGCAGCACCGCCTGCGCGTCGTCCTCGACGAAGGCCAGCTGATCGGATCGCGCCCACACGGCGTGATCCAGAGCTCCCGGATCGACGGTGGTCACGAGTGGGTCGCATTCTCTCGGCGACGGCGTCGACGATCGGCGGCGAGCGAGCGCACGAGCCCGAGGAACGCCCGCAGATCTGACAACGACGGCCGATCGAAGCGGACCATCCCCGTCTCCGCAGCCCTCCGGCGCGCCCGGCGTGTGAGACCGATCACGGTCGTCAGCGCGGACACGATCAGCACGATGCGCCGCTTCCCTGTGGCCTCGACGAAGGCGAGCGCCCAGTGATAGCTGGACCGCCCCGTTCCGGCCACCCGCAGATCCCACAACCGGCGCTCGTGCACGGCCAGGTCGTCCGGCACGTCCAGCCCGAGGGCGTGGAGCACCGGGCGGAGGGGGTAGGCGCTGCGGGTGCTCTCGACGAGCAGGAGCAGCGCCTCCCGGTCCGATTCGCTCGCGCCCCTGAGGAACCCGATGACCGACTCGAGCTCGGACGTGCTCCGGGCAAGGAGGGGATCCTTCAGCGCGTGGAGCGCGACGACGACCGCGCCCGCGACCGGGGAGGGCACAGCGACCCTCCTGTGCGCGATCGTCACGGTCCGGTGCGACGTCCACAGCACGTCGAGGACTTCCTCCGGCTCTGCGAAGAATCCGGGGTAGCGGTCGTGCACGTCGATGTCGCAGGTCCACTGCGGATGGAACAGGGTCACGGAGTGCACCGGGTAAGCGCGCGGGGCCGGGCGGTCGGGCCGGGGGATCCATCCGCGCTCGGCCAGCAGGTCGACGAGGCGCTGGACGTCCGCCGGGTGGACGAGCACGTCGACATCGCTGGACACGCGTCTCGTGCGGATGCCCTGTGCATGGGCGGTGGGCCCCTTGATGAACAGGGCGCGGAGCCCGTGCGTGGAGGAGAGGTGCGCGGTGAGGGCGTGTGCGAGGTGTACCGCATCATCGAGGGAGAGCTCGGTCGTCGCGGGTGCGGAGCTCACCGTCGATCCGACAACTGCCGGTGCCGACCGGTGGACGGCGCCGGACGCACCGCCATGGATCGCGACACCGCCGCTGCCCGTCGCTCCGAGTCGAGGCCGGACCGGGCGATCGAGGTCGTCGCCGGCAGCGGCTCGGAGGCGAGCGATGCGGCGTACGCCAGCGCGATCCACACGGTCAAGGCGGTCCACGCGGGGGCGGAGGCCAGAGCGACGGCGAGGAAGACCCCCAGACCCAGTGCCGTCCCGTTGCGCCGATATCCCCGCACGATCAGCATCACGAGGAGGACGGCGAAGAGGGCCAGGGCGATCACTCCGGTCTCGGCAGCGAGCTGGGCGTAGACGTTGTTCGCGAGACCGCGAGAGGCGCCGTTCGAGGTGAGCCCCGCCACCGCCTGGGAGTAGTCGGTCCTCCACACGCCGAACCGGCCGGGTCCGACTCCGAACAGCGGATTGTCCGCGGCCATGGTGAAGCCCGTGCTCGACGACTGGGATCGGACGTTCAGCGAGCGGGTGCCGACGTCGACGGCGCCTGTGCCCAGTCCGAGCTTCGAGAGCTGCGCGAGGACGAAGCGCTGCAGGGCGGGAACGAGCAGGACGATCACCGCGCCCAGCGCGCCGACGCTGAAGATCTGCACTCCCACTCCCCGCTGGGGGCGGAGCGTCGCCGTGAGGACCGCCGCAGAGACGGTCGCGATCAGTGCCGACGTCGACTGCGAGTAGACGAGGCAGGCGACGGCGGCGGCGATTCCGATGCGGTCGCGACGGCGCAGGCAGGCGAACAGCGCGATCCCGGCGAAGAAACCGAGGTAGTTCCCCTCGAGGAACGGGCCGTTCCTCGGCAGGCTGACGCCGAAGGTCGCCCCCATCTGAATCGTCGAGTTGAGGAGAGCGGGCAGCGGGACCCCGGCGAGGTGGAGGGCCAGCTGGATCGCGCAGAAGACGAAAGCGAGGCGGACGGCGATCGAGAGAGCCCGCTCCATGTCCTGGAATCCCAGTCGGTGGCCGACGTACCACCAGACCGCGAGGGCCAGCAGAGCGTATCCGCAGTAGAGGATCATGTCGTTGGTGAAGCCCAGGTCATAGCCGTAGGCGGCTGGAACCTCGGGTTGCTTGAACAGGAATGCCCAGATCGTCGCCAGAACGACCAGCGCACCGAGCCCCAGCACGATCTCCCGTCCCACCGGCGTGTACCGGTCCTTCTGGACGGTGATCACGGAGAAGCCGATGGCCAGGATGACGGCGATCTCGGTGATCTTCAGCGGAGAGCCGACCTGAATGGTGAGCGCCTGCTGGAACGGCATGAAGACGATGGCGAGGAACAGAAGCCGCTGGACGACATCCAGACGCGCCGCGCCCTCTCGCGTCGTCGCGGTCGCAGCGCCCCCTCGAGCCATCGCGCGCCTCATCTCCGACGTGATCGAGCATCGATCGTCTCCTGCAGCAGCTCCGTTCAGCTCTGTAGGACTACAGACTAACCACGGTCCCGGTCCCCCGGAGGTGGTCCCCTTTCGACCTCATACCGTCGGCCGGGAGCACATAGGATCGCTCACGGAGTCATGCCGACGGACCGCGTGGTCGGTGAGGGATCCTGTCCGATGGTCATCGACAGGGACCGGAGCCTTCCACGGCTCGGCCAAGCCGGAAGGGCGCGAACGGTTGACAAGCGGATCCACACTCGCTGAGGACTGGCGCGAAGGCGAGCGCACGATCGTGCACGTGACGGAGAGCTTCGGCGCAGGTACCGCGTCGGCGATCAGCGACTACGTAGCGGCCACGCCCGCCTTCCAGCACAGGCTCGTGTATTCACCGCGGGAGGACTCTCCGGTACCGGAGAGCGCCTTCGCGTCGTTCGCAGGCGTGACGGCGCTGCCGACAGGGCACGTCGCCCGAGTCCGCGCTCTGCGAACGGTTCTGGCCGGAATGCCGGGCGCTGTCGTGCACGCGCACTCCAGCTTCGGCGGAGCGTACGCGCGCCTCGCGGTCCGGGCGGGCCGGCGACGTCCGATCGTCTACACGCCGCACTGCTACGGCTTCGAGCGCCGAGACCTCCCGCTGCCCGCCCGGGCGGCGTTCCGGGTCTTCGAGGGCGTCCTCGCCTTCAACACCACCGTGTTCGCCGCCTGCTCAGCTCGCGAGGCCCGTCTGAGCCGGTGGCCGTTCAGCCGGGCGGAGGTCGTGCACGTCCCCAACTCGGTGCCCGCCTCGCTCCCGCCCGCCACTCGCCCCGGCGGGCCGAGGCCTCTCCGCCTCGTCGGCGCCGGTCGGCTCTCGACGCACAAGGATCCCCGATTCTTCGCCGAGGCCGTGGAGGCCGTGCGCGCCGCCGGCCATTCCGTCGACGCGACGTGGATCGGCGGAGGCGAGGGGCGTCACCGCACCGCCCTCGACCAGGCCGGCGTCCACGTCACCGGCTGGCTCAGCCGCGACGAGGCGCTCCGCCGACTGGGCGATGCCGACGTGTACCTGCACAGCGCGCAGTGGGAGGGGATGCCGATGGCCGTTCTGGAGGCGCACGGCATGGGGCTGGCCCTCGTCGTGCGGGACATCCCCGCCTTCGATCGCCTCGGCCTGCCCCTGGTCGCGCACTCCCCCCACGATGTGGCGTCGTACTGGGGCGATCTGGAGGACCCGGCGGCCCGTTCCCGTCTCGTCGCCGCCGCCGAGCACGCCCTCGCCCTGAACACCGTGCAGCACCAGTCGCAGATGCTCGAGCGGCTCTACCTCGGCCTGCTGCCGACCGCCCCTCGGAGGAGGAAGCCATGACGACAGTGCTCGTCTCCGCCCGTGTCCTCGACAGACAGGTCGGCGGCAACACCCGATACGCCCGCACCGTCTACAGCGGGCTCGCCGGACACGGCGTGCAGCACGTGCTGTCCCGACCTCCGATCGAGGGGGGCCGAGCCCGCAGCGCCGTCTACGGCGCCTATGAGGGACTCGTGCTGCCGAGGCTCCGCCCCTCCGGGATCGACGTCCTCCACTTCCCCGCGGACACGGGGCCGCTGGTTCCGAGCCGCCTCCCGATCGTCGGCACGATCCACGGGCTGGCGACACTCCACGTGGACGATGTGCGCAGCCGGAGCTCCGACCGGTTGTGGCGCCTGCGCGTCGCGCGTCTCGCAGCACTCTCGACCACGATCATCACGGTCTCCGATTCCTCCGCCCGGGACATCGCGACTGTCGCACCCGACGCCGCCGGGAAGATCGTCACCATCCCGCACGGGATCGACCACGACACGTTCAACACCCGCTCCACCGACCAGGACTCCGTCGCGCTCGACGAGCTGGGGATCGACGGCCCGTACTTCCTCTACGCGGGCAACCTCGACCCCCGCAAGAACATCATCGAGCTGTGCCGAGCCGCCTCGAAGGTCTTCGACGAGACGGGGGTGCCGCTCCTGGTGTCCGGCGCTCCGGCGTGGGAGAGCGACGCGATCCTCGAGGCGGTCCGCGGAACCCGCGGCGTGCGCTACCTCGGCCGCGTACCGGATGAGGCGCTCGTCCCGCTGCTCCGGGGAGCGCTCGCCTTCTGCTTCCCCTCCACCTACGAGGGCTTCGGCTTCCCGGTCGTCGAGGCCATGGCGTGCGGCGTTCCCGTCATCTGCAGCGATCGCGGGTCGCTCGCCGAGGTGGCGGGCGGCGCGGCGCTGACGCTCACCGACATCGGCGCGACGGCGATCGCCGATCACATGCGCGAGATCGTCGCCGATCCGTCCCTCCGCAACGACCTGCGGAGCCGGGGTCTGATCAACGCTCGACGATTCCACTGGTCGGACTCCATCGCAGCGCATGCTCGCGTCTTCGAGGAGGCCGCGCGGTGAGGGTCACGATCGTCCACGCCTACAGCACCACCAACTCCGGCGACGGCCTGCTCGTCGAGGAGGCGCGGGAGCTGGTCCTCTCGGCCCTGCCGATGGCGGAGATCACGCTCGTCGCCCTCGATCCCGCGAGCTTCGACGAGGAGCTCTACGAGAGTGTCCTGCACCCCCTCACCGGCCGTGCCGGCAGCATCGGCAGCCTCGAGACGCTGCGACGCGGTGGGGTCGCGCTGCTCTCCGGCCGCCGGAGCGCCGGCTACGCCCGGGCGATCGCCGGGTCCGACCTCGTCGTCGGCGTGGGGGGCGGCTACCTCCGCACCAAGAATCCCGTCGAAGTCGTCAAGATGATGTGCACCAACTTCGTCCAGATGCCCCGGCGCAGCGACCGCGTTCCGTTCGTCTACCTTCCGCAGAGCATCGGGCCGCTCAATCTCGGGACCCGCCGTGTGATCGCGGCGCGACTGGCCCGCGCCGTCGGGGTCTTCGCCCGGGACGACCGCTCCGTCGAGGAGCTGTCCGGCCTCGCGAACGTGCACCGCGCTCCGGACATGGCCCTTCTGGGCCTCCCCGACGAGTTCGATCCGAGGACCGTCGTGCGGGCCGGAGCTCCCGGGCCCGTCGGGATCGTCGCCCGCGCGCTGTCCTCGAGCCGGTCGCGACGTGCCGCCTACGAGTCGCGGATCGACGCCCTCGCGCGCGATCCGGAGTCGGAGCTGCTCGCTCAAGCCACCGCTCGCGGCAACAACGATCCGCAGTTCTACGAGCGGCTCGGCCACGAAGGGCCATTCCGCCTGCTCCGCGACGCGGTCGGCAGCGGGGTCGCGGATCGGCCGGCGGTCGTGGTCTCGGTCCGGCTGCACGGCAGCATCCAGACCATCCGCAGCGGCGTTCCGAGTGTCCATCTGAGCTACGAGCGGAAGGGCTGGGGTGCCTACGACGACCTCGGGATCGACCGGTTCGTGCACAACGCCTTCGACGCCGATCTCTCGCTCATCCGCGACCAGATCGCTGAGCTGCGGGAGGACCCGTCCGACTACTGGAGGCGCGTCGGAGACTCCGTGTCGGCGCTGCGGATGCAGCGAGGACGACTCGTCGACCTCCTCGTCGACGCCTCCGGACCGGTCGGGCGCCCGTGAAGATCGTCTTCGCGAGCCACACCGCCGAGGTCGGGGTCTTCCGAGTGGGGAGCCACCACCTGGCTCGCGAGCTCTCGCGCCTCGGGAACACGGTGACGCACGTCTCGACGCCGTCCTCGCTCCTGCACGCGGGGCGCCTGCGGGACGCCACCGTGCGGGCCCGCTTCGGTCTTGCGCTGCGAGGTCCACGCACGGACGCGGCGGGCGTCGTGCACGCCGAACCGCTCACCGTCGCCCCACTGGGATCGCTCCCGGCGCGGATGCGGACGCCGTCTCTGCGGGTGCCGCTGCGGCCCTGGCGGGCGCCCAGTGGGGCGATGCGTCCTGATGTCCTCATCGTCGACCAGCCCCTGATGGGCGTGCCGCTCTTCGAGCTCCTGCAGCCGAAGCGTGTCGTCTACCGGCCCACGGACGCTCATTTCGAACCGGGGATGCGGGCGGCGGAGATCGAGCTCCTCGAGCGGGCGGACGCTCTCGTCGCCACGTCGGAGCCGGTGCTGCGCGCGGTCTCCGAGGGAGTGGCCGCGCCGGAGCGCACGCTGGTCCTCGAGAACGGAGTCGAGTACGAGCGGTTCCACGGTCTCGGTGCCGAGCGTGCGGGAGTCGTCTACCTCGGGGCGCTCGACCGCCGCTTCGACTGGGGAGGAGTCCGGATGCTCGCCTCGGCGTTCCCTGACGTCCCCTTCCGACTCGCCGGTCCGCTCCCGAAGAACGTGGAGACGCTGCCCGCGAACGTGGAGCTGCTCGGCGCCGTGCCCTACTCCCGGGCGCCCGCGCTGCTGAAGAGCGCCCGCGTCGGGCTGCTCCCGCTCTCGGACGACCCGGGCAACGCGGGTCGCAGCCCGATGAAGTACTTCGAGTACCTCGCCGCCGGCCTCAGGATCGTCTCGTCCGCCTCCCCTGCACTGCGAGCCCGCTCCGCCCCTGGCGTCTGGCTCTACGACGACCCTGCGGGCGCAGAGAACGGGCTGCGGTCCGCGCTGGAGGCTGCGGCGTCGGGACCCAACCGGGAGGGCTCGGTCTACGCGGAGCAGTACGGCTGGCACCGTCGCGCCGCCGACCTCGCACAGCTGCTCGACGCGGTGCTGGCGGCACCGCGCCGAGTGCGGCGCTGACGGCCCGTCCTCAGCGCCGCCAGCGGTCGATCGGGAAGGCGTCCAGCAGGGGCGCCGGATCCCACGCAGCCAGCGGGCGTCTAGGAGTGCAGCCGGATCCGCGTCGCGTGAGCCACGGCGGAGTCGAGATCATCGAAGAGGGTGTACTCCGACCCGGTCCGTCCTGTCCCCTCGAAGTAGTCCTGGTACGTGAACGGCGGCTCGGCGCTGAACGCCTCATTCGACTCCCTGCGGCTCGTTCATCGATTCAGCTCGGAATGCCGGAGGAAGCGGGGGTCTGCGCGGAGGCGAGCGAGCGTCGCCGCTCTCCTCCCCTTCCCGCCTCGTCCTCGACCTCGGCCTGCAGCGACGAGCGCCTCGTACACGGCGCCGTGCAGCGCTCCCACGAGGGAACGCTCGCGCTTGGACAGGTCGGGTCGCTCCCTCTCTCCGTGCCGGCGCGCTCGCTCGAGGCCCGCCTCCAACGCCGCCGGCGACACGGGGCCGTCGAACAGCTCCACCCAGCCGCTCCCGACCTCCGCGGCGAGGGCCCGCGTCGATCCGGTCGCCGGGACCAGGATCGTCTTCCGCGCGCCGAGGGCGAGCAGCGCGGCTCCGGAGTTGTAGAGGTACTTGTACGGCAGGGTGACGAGGTCCGCGCCTGCCAGGAGCTCGTCCAGCTCGGCGTCGTCGATGTGGCCGAGCCGCAGGTGGACGCGACCGTCGGCTCCGACCGCTCTGCGCACCTCGTCGGCGTACTCGGGGACAGCGGCCGCGCCGGCGATGACGAGTTCGCCGTCGGTGAGTGCGCTGAAGGCCGCGATCAGCTCCTCGAGTCCCTTGTAGGGCCGGATCTGCCCGAAGAACAGGATGCGCCGACCCGCTTCACGGGGGCCCGGGACAGAGGCCGACTCCGGATAGGCGCCGTGCAGGACGACGACTCCCCGGTCCAGGTCGTTCTCGTCGGACTCGTTCAGATAGATGCGGACGTCCGTGAGCCGGTCCAGCCAGCGCGCGAGGAGAGTCTCGACGGCACTGCCCGATTCGTGCGGTCGGAGGTTGTGCATCGTCACGACGACCGGCGTCCCCGACGCGAGCAGCCGGGCGATGAGCCCGAAGGCGAGGGCGGACTTCAGCCAGCGGCGCGGACCGCGCGGGGCACGGAAGAGGTACTCCGGCCAGTGCACGTGGAAGACGTCGTAGCGCCCGAGAAGGGCACGTCGCCAGGTGAACGCGACCGGTTCCACCGACGCCGGGAACGAACCGACGAGCAGCTCGATGTAGGGGTTGCTCGAGCCGGAGAAGTCCTTCACGGAGAAGAGCGCCCGGATCATTCGCGTGCTTCTCCTTCGTTCGTCTCTTCGGCGGACCGCCCCGGGCACCACGAGACGACCTGGGAGAGGGCACCACGGCCTGTGATCGGACCGCGACACGCCCGCTTCGGCGACGGAGCGGACGACCTCGGCCGGCGAGGGATGGTCTGACGCTACCAGTCGGGTTTCTCGAGGTCCGTCACCCGCCGCCCCCGTCAGAGTTCGGTGATGACGATCTCCGAGAAGCGAGTCACTCCTGCTGTCACCGATCCGAAGGTGAACCGCAGCCGGAAGTGCGTCGCCCACGCAGGAGCGACCCGGTTCCAGGTCGTCTGCTGATAGGTCTTGCGGAAGGGAGCCTGCGCGTTCGCGCCGGCGAGGTCGAGATTCGACACCGGGCGAGCGCTGCTCCGAGCGACGATCGGGATCCCCGACGAGGACACGCCGGTCACGGCGACGAAGGATTCGGACACGTACATCGTGCCCGTCGACGTGGATCCCGCGATGGTGAAGTCGACGCCGTACAGCAGCCCCGCTGTGACGGGGACGTCGATGGAGACCGCCGGACCGGGACCGCCGGCCACTCGGGTCATCAGCAGCTGGTTGCCGCTGGTGGTCAGCGTCATGGACGGGCTGGTGGTGCGGCTCGTCGCGTCGGCGCCGTTGAGGAACGCGTCGACGGGCGCTGCGAGAGAGAAGTTCCCGTCGACGAGCTTGTTCGCCGCCTTCGAATGCAGAATCGACCCCTGCCCCGAACCGCTGCCGTTCCCGTCCGAGGTGACGTGCTGGCTGATACGGACCTTCGCAGTGCCACCGGCGAGATATCCCGATTTCATCTGCGTATTGAACATCGACAGTTGATGGACCTGGATTCCGCCGCCCCACCCTCCTGCAGTGGTCTCGAAGAGGTAGTTGGCCACCGGGACCTGATGGAAGAAGAGGTGTCCGCCTGAGATCGAGATCTGCGCAGCTGTACTCGACCCGGTGACGAACTGCGAGAGCGTGGAGTTCGCGCCGCTCTCGTTGATCTCGATATGCGGCTGGTGCAGGATCACCCGACCCGCGTCGACCTTCACGGCCTGCACGCAGAAGTCGATCGACGTCGAGACGAAGTGCAGCTCGCCGTTCGGGTTGGCGTTGTAGACGCCGAGGGTGCTGGTGCCGATACCACCGCCGATGAACTTGATGTTCTCGCCGTAGTTGACTCTGCCTGCGGGCATGGAAACGGCCGTCCTGCAGCGGAAGATGTGGAAGTTGTAGAAGCTGATCAGGAACGCATCGTTCTCGAAGGACACGCCGGTCCCGAAGCCCGAGATCTCCAGGCCCCAGAGTCCGAGCCCGCGCGTGGTGGCGGCAGTCGTGCTGTCGGTGTTGAACAGGATTCCGGTGCTGGCCGTCGCGGACGCTCCCGGCCCCAGCAGACGGAGTCCGGTGATCGCCGCCCTGTTGTTGGGGTAGCCGGACGTGGCACTGCCGATCACCGTGAGAGCAGGACCGCTGGTGATGGCGGTCGCATTCAGCGGACCGCAGGTGAACTCGAGCGAGATGTACGAGGAGTCGATCACGAGGGTGCGCGTGATCTTGAAGCTCTTCGAGATCGTCAACGTGACCTCTTGGCGAGCGGCGACGAAATAGTCGATCGCGGCGCGGAGCTTGTCCTCGTCAGTGGTCCCGGCGAATTCGAGGTAGTTGTGGATTCCGTTGACGCGGGTCGCAGGTATAGTCTCGTCCGCGGCTTCCGCGGCGGGTGCGGCGACGACGGCGGCCGCGGCCGCGGCCCCTCCGTAGCGGAGGAACGTGCGGCGGGATCCGGGTCCTGTTTCGAGAGTCGTCGTCATCTCCTCATGCTCGGATCATCCCGCCATCGGCTGTCGACGGCCGCACCCCCCGACCGCGGAGGGAAGCAGAGGAGACTCTGTCGTTTTCCTGGAACGACGACGCGGATCCATGGTTCCGCCCCTAGAAGGGGGGCCCAAGGGGCGGATCCTTCTTCACGAGCGGCCGCTCTCACAGGATTGCAGGATCAGCAGCTTGCCGAACGCCAGCACCTGATAGATCACCGCCAGAGTCCACTCGCTCACCCGCCGCGGCTCGTCGACCGAGCCGACCGAGAACGGTGTGCGCAGGCAGCGAGACGCGATCGTGCGGACCCGGGTCACATGCGGAGTGGAGGTCATCAGTGCCACCGAGGTCCAGTCGTACTCCGAGGAGAGCGTGTTCAGCTCGGAGATCTCACCGCCCGTAGTGAACGGGGAGGGAGTGAAGCAGACGACTCTGACCTCCTCGCCGGCATCGCATTCGGCTCGGGCGAACGAACCGTTCTCCAGGCGCGGAGTCGAGAGCACGAGGGTGACATCCCGGTGCTCCTCGAGCAGAGCGAGCGCACGGCCGACCCTGCGATCAGTAGCAGGACCCAGCACCACGAGCGCATCGGCTCCCCCCACGGGATCGAGAACGGGGCGGACGAAGAGGGGCACCGCCACCGCGGCGAGCAGTGCGACGGCGAGGAGGACGGCGAGCCACGTGCGCCAGAGGATCCGCAGTGAGCGTGCGGCGGATCGATTCGGGACGACTCGTCGGAGGATCGTGCCGACCAGCGCCCCGACCGCCGTGCCCGCGAGAACCGAGAGGAGGCCGTACAGCACGCCACCGACCGACGGCGGAGTGACGATCATCTCGACGGTCGACGCCCCCTCGAGCAGCGCGAGCACTCCGAGTGCGGGGACGAAGGGGCGACGGCTGCTCGAGGCCACCAGCGCGGCTGCCGCCGCTGCAGCCGGTGAGGCGAGAGCGCAGACTGCGATCCCTTCTCCACCCAGGGCGTGGACGAGACCAGTCGGATCATGGGAGCGGGCGATCCGGACGAACTGCCGCGAGGAGTCCGATCCGAAGGGATCGGCGCAGACGAGCAGGAGCAGAAAGGCGAGGACCGCCGTGGTCCCGGCGACCCGCAGGCGCCACCGGCTCACCGGAGCCTCCCCGGCCGACCGTGTCACGCCCAGCAGCCCGCCTCCGCGGACGCGAGGCGATCGCGCTCGCGTGCGCGCCTGAGGACGGGAAGGACGGGGAGGTCCGAGAAGAGCGTCACAGGAGCGAACACTACCCAGGGGAAGGGACGAGGAGGACCTGAGCGGTCGGGCTTCCGCCGGATCCTCGCCGGCGGGTGGCACGCCGACAGGAGACGATGCGCAGGACTGCGGGTGGACGGGATCGCGACTCCGCCTCAAGCCCTCCGGGTCGGCCTCCGAGCCCGACGCCCCCGGGACCGCGTCCCCGGCGCCGCCTAGTCGTTGCCGAGGATGACGATGGCGGCAGTGGGGGGAAGCGCGTCCTCGTGATAGCGCTCGATCTCGTCGATGGCGGCGGGATCGGCCTGCTGAAGGAAATGGGTGAGTCGCGCGACCTCCTCCGTCTCGCCGATCGAGTCGGCGGCGCGGCGGAGGGCGTAGAGGGCGAGGAGGAAACCGCGGTTGGGTCCGTGGCGCCACGGGATGGGACCCTGGCCGCGCCAGCCGGCGGATCGCAGGAGGTCCAGACCGCGGTGGTAGCCGACGCGGGCGTAGGCGTAGGAGGGGAGGGCCGCGTCGATGCCCCAGACGCTGTCGGCGAGCAGTGCCCAGGCCAGCGGGGAGCGCGGGTGGGCGGCGGCGAGGGCGGCGAATTCGACGGCTCCCGGGTTCGCGTGCTTCGCGAGGGCCGCGGTGACCGCGGGCTCGTCGGGGAGGAGGGTCGGTTCGGGGCCCAGCAGGTTCTCGCCACTCATGCCTCCCAGGCTATCCCGCTCGCGGCTGTGCGGGTCCGGGGTCCGGCCGTCCGGCGCACGGCGGTCGTCCCTCCACAGGGGCGTCAGCGGAGGGAGCCGGGCGGTTCGCCGGTCGTCGCCGTCGTGCGCGGGGGTGCCGCCGATAGCATCGACCCATGGCGACGAACCGCAGTGAAGTCGAGGCCTGGCTCACGGACATGGACGGCGTGCTGGTGCACGAGAACAAGGCGCTCCCCGGCGCGCCCGAGCTGATCCAGGAGTGGACCGATTCGGGCACGCCGTTCCTGGTGCTGACGAACAACTCGATCTTCACGCCGCGGGATCTGGCGGCGCGGCTGCGCGGGTCGGGGCTGCACGTGCCGGAGGAGCGGATCTGGACGAGCGCTCTGGCGACGGCGGACTTCTGCGCGTCGCAGAAGCCGGGCGGGAGCGCGTTCGTGATCGGCGAGGCGGGGATCACCACCGCGCTGCACGAGGCGGGCTTCATCATGACGGAGACGGCGCCGGACTACGTGGTCGTGGGCGAGACCCGCAATTACAGCTTCGAGGCGATCACGAAGGCGATCCGCCTGATCGTCGCGGGTGCGCGCTTCATCGTCACCAATCCCGATGCGACGGGGCCGAGCGCCGAGGGCGTGCTCCCGGCGACGGGAGCTATCGCGGCGCTCATCACGAAGGCGACGGGCAAGGATCCGTACGTCGTCGGCAAGCCGAACCCGATGATGTTCCGCTCGGCGATGAACAAGATCGGCGCGCACAGCGAGAACACCGGGATGATCGGCGACCGGATGGACACCGACATCGTCGCGGGCATCGAGGCGGGCCTGCACACCGTGCTGGTGCTGACGGGGATCAGCGACGAGGCCGAGATCGAGCGCTACCCGTTCCGCCCGGACGAGGTGCTGAGCGGGGTGCACGAGCTCCTGTCGTCGGAGCCGCTGGAGTCGGAGTTCCCGCCGGATTCGGCGGTCTGAGTCCCGGCGGCCCGGCAGCGGGCCGGGCGCCGGTTCCTGACACGGCACCGCGGCTCGCGGGGGTCAGAAGCGGACGTGCTGCAGCACCCAGGCGTGCATCGCGACGGCTGCCGCCGCCGAGGCGTTGATCGACCGGGTCGAGCCGAACTGCGTGATCTCGAGCACGGCCTCCGAGGCGGCGATCGCCTCCTCCGAGAGGCCGGGTCCCTCCTGTCCGAACAGCAGGAGGCAGCGCTCGGGGAGCCGGTAGGTCTCGAGCGGAACGCAGCCGGGGACGTTGTCGACGGCGAGGAGGGGCACGTCCGCCTCCGCGGCCCACTTCACGAGGTCGGCCACCGTCTCGTGGTGCTGGACGTGCTGGTAGCGGTCGGTGACCATCGCGCCGCGCTTGTTCCAGCGCCGCCGGCCGACGATGTGGACGCCCTCCGCGCCGAACGCATTGGCGCTGCGGACGATCGAGCCGATGTTCATGTCGTGCTGCCAGTTCTCGATCGCGACGTGGAACGGGTGCCGCGTGCGGTCGAGCTCCGCGACGATCGCGTCCATCCGCCAGTAGCGGAAGCGGTCGACCACGTTGCGCGCGTCGCCGCGCTCCAGCAGCTCCGGGTCGAGGCGGTCGTCCTCGGGCCGCTCGCCCTGCCAGGGGCCGACGCCGTTCGTGGTGAGCTCCACGGAGGCGGTGGGTCCGGTCGCGGGGGTCGCCTCGTTCTCCTGCACGACGAGCGATCCTACTGGGCGCTCCGCGGCTCGGCCGGGTGCACCGGGCCGGTGCCCGGCGGCGTCCCCCGAAGCCTGAGGGACGGCGCGCGTCAGGCCGCGGGGGTGCCGGCGAGGGAGCCGGTCAGCTCGCCGCCGCCCGCCCGGTCGATGAAGCAGTAGTAGCTGCGCTCGCCCGCGTCCCACTGCTCCTGGGTGACGGGGAACGCACCGGCGACCTGCACGTCGCCGTAGGTCTCGGCCGCGGCGACGTCCACGACGCCCTGCGCCTGGCAGAGCGAGGAGACGGTGACGGCCAGGGCGTCCTGGCCGGGGAACGCCGCGTCGGTCAGCTCCGCGGTGGCGACGAGCTGGGCGGAGTGGGCCCCCGCGCAGTCCACGACGGTGAACTCCTCCGCCCAGACGGAGTCGAAGGGCTCGACGCACTCGCCGCCGAGGAGCGCGCTCCAGGCCCAGGTGCCGACGGGCAGCGGTCCGACGGTCGGGAGGGTCGCGGTCGGCGTGGGCGAGGGGGTCGGCTCCGCCGTGGGCGTCTCGCTGACGACCGGGACGGCCTGCGGCTCTGCTCGGCCGCCGGCGCTCCCGACGGCGATGCCGATCGCGAAGAGCCCGGCGAGGAGGATCACCGCACCCGCCGCGATCAGGCCGATCAGGAGCCGGCGTCGGCTGAGCGTGCGCCACGCGGGCGCTGCGGCGGTCGCCGAGTCGCGTTCGCGGCTCTCGGGTCGGGACCGGGCGGAGCGGCGCTTCCGCGGCGGAGCGGCGTTGACGTGGGCGGCCGCGGGAGCGGTGCGGAAGGGCGCGGGCTCGGCGCGGTCGGCGGGCTCGGCGGCCGGCTCGAGGTTCCACGAGTAGGCGCCGGCGGTCTCGCGCCACAGCTCCTCGTCGCCGCCGTCCTCGTCGGGCTCGTCCTGCGGAGCGACGACCTGCTCCCACACGGGCGGCTGGTCCCAGTCCCCGCGCGGGTCGGGCCACTCGTAGACGGCGGGCGGAGTCGGCTCGCGCGGAGTCGGCGGGGTCGCGCCGACCGGGCGTCCGTCAGCGGGGTAGAGGGCGCCGGAGCGGTCCGCCGGGTCGACGTCGGTCGAGGATCCGGCATCGGGCTCGTCGTCCGGCCGGTGGGCGCTGCGCAGTCCGGCGGGGGCGGTCGGCAGGTCGGCGGGAGGGTCGGTGTGCGGCAGGACCGGGCGCACGGAGTCCGCCCCGCGGCGGTGCACCTCGGTGCGGCCGGCATCGGTGGAGGCGTCGGAGCCGGAGCCGTCGGCGTCGTCGTCGCGGAGGGGGGCGAAGAACGCGTCGAAGGCGTCCTCGTCGGACACGTCCGCGTCGGAGGCACTCGTGTCGCGGGCAGTCGTCCCACCGGCACCCGCCTCGCGGACACCCGTCTCGCGGGCACCCGTCTCGTGCACTCCCATGGCGCGGGCTCCCGTGTCGGAGACTCCCGTGTCGTCGCCCGGAGAGCTCCGTCCCTCGGCGGAGACGCCGTCGCGGTCGGAGGAGCGCTCCGGCTCCACGACCGTTCCGCGATCGGCGTCGGCGTCCTGCTCCTCCACCCGAGCGGAGTCGTCCGCGGGTTTCGGGAGGTCGCCGCCGGCCTCCTCGGCGGCGGGCGTCGCGCTCAGCACGGGCTCCCCCGGCCACAGGCCGACCGGAGCGGCAGGGGCACGGCGCGGCGCCGCGTCGGAGTCGCTGTCGCTCGACGACGGTCCGGCCGCGTCGGCGGAGGAGGCCGACTCGCTCGCAACCCTCCGCTCCTCCGCTGACGCGTGGGCCTCGTCGGCTGCGGACTCAGCAGGACCGGACGTCCGCTCCGCGCGCGACTCCTCCACGGGAGGGACGGGGCGGGGCGAGTCGAAGATGCTCTTCAGGCGGCCGCCGCTGAGCTGCTGGAGCAGCCACTCGCTGCTGCCGACGGGACGCTCCGGCTCGGGTCGCTCCGGCTCGGCACGCTCCGGCTCGGCACGCTCCGGCTCGGCACGCTCCGGCTCGGAGGCCTCCGATCCGGCAGGCTCCGGCTCGCGGCCCTCGGACCCGCGGCGCTCCGGCTCCGGGTGCTCGCCGCCTCCCGGGCCCCCGCCGCGTCCCCCCTCGTCGACCATCAGCTCAGGCCGAGGTCGGCCAGACCGATCGCGGCGAAGTACGGGTAGCCGGCGTCCTCGATGATCTCGCGGGCACCGGTCGCGCGGTCGACGACGACGGCGACTCCTGCGATCTCGGCGCCGACCTTCAGCAGGGCCTCGATCGCCTTCAGCGGCGAGCCGCCGGTGGTGGACGTGTCCTCGACGACGACGACGCGCTTGCCCTCGAGGTCGGGGCCCTCGACCTGCCGGCCGCGGCCGTGGTCCTTGGGCTCCTTGCGCACGACGAACGCGTCGTAGGCGAGACCGCGGGCGGCGCCCTGATGGAGGATCGCGGCGGCGATCGGGTCGGCTCCCATGGTGAGGCCGCCGACGGCGTCGACGCGCTCGAGCGGCGCGATGAGGTCGAGCATGACCTGCCCGATCAGCGGCGCGACCCGGTGGTCGAGGCTCACGCGGCGCAGGTCGACGTAGTACGACGCCTTCTTGCCGCTCGTGAGGGTGAAGTCCCCGTGGAAGACGGCGTCGGAGCCGATGTACTCGATGAGCTGCTGGCGTGCGTCGGTCACGCGCCTACTCTACGGGGCGACCCCTCCCCCGCTCGGGAGCGCGCCCGCTGCGGCGTGCTCGCCCGCCTCGTCGCCTCCTCCGCGGAACTGCGTCATGTAGAGCTCGTAGTAGGCGCCGCGCTGCTTCAGGAGCGCCTCGTGCGCGCCCTGCTCGACGATCCGGCCCGACTCCATCACCAGGATGGTGTCGGCGTCGCGGATCGTGGAGAGCCGGTGCGCGATGACGAACGAGGTCCGGTCGGTGCGCAGCGCGTTCATCGCGTGCTGCACGAGCAGCTCCGTGCGGGTGTCGACCGAGGAGGTGGCCTCGTCGAGGATCAGCAGCGACGGGTTCGCGAGGAACGCGCGCGCGATCGTGATCAGCTGCCGCTCGCCCGCCGAGACGCTGCCGCCGTCGG
The DNA here is from genome assembly GCF_002931705.1 of Rathayibacter sp. AY1C5. NCBI lineage: Bacteria > Bacillati > Actinomycetota > Actinomycetes > Micrococcales > Microbacteriaceae > Rathayibacter > Rathayibacter sp. AY1C5. Next base: position 184,041 of record NZ_PSWD01000003.1, on the reverse strand, counting down.
CGTCCAGCACCGTGTCGTAGCCGTCGGGCAGCTGGCGCACGAAGCGGTCGACCATGGTGGCCTTCGCCGCGTCGACGATCTCCTCGTCGGTCGCGTCCAGGCGCCCGTAGCGGATGTTCTCGCGGATGGTGCCCTGGAAGAGCCACGCGTCCTGCAGCACCATGCCCACGCGCGAGCGCAGATCGCCGCGCGCGAGGCTCGTGATGTCGACGCCGTCGAGCAGGATGCGCCCTCCGGTGAGCTCGTAGAAGCGCATGACCAGGTTGACCAGCGTGGTCTTCCCCGCCCCGGTCGGACCGACGATGGCGACCGTCTGCCCGGGCTGCGCGGAGAAGGTCAGGTCCTCGATCAGCGGCTGCTCCGGGTCGTACGAGAACGAGACGCCCTCGAACTCCACGTGGCCGTCGGTGCGCTGCGGGAGCGACGCGGTCGCCGTCTCCGGCTCCTGCTCCTCGGCGTCGAGCAGCTCGAACGTGCGCTCGGCCGAGGCGACGCCGGACTGCAGCATGTTCGCCATGCTCGCCAGCTGGGTCACCGGCTGGGTGAACTCGCGCGAGTACTGGATGAACGCGGTCGCGTCGCCGAGCGTCAGCTGACCGGAGGCGACCCGCAGGCCGCCGACCACGGCGATGAGCACGTAGGAGAGGTAGGAGACGAAGGTCATCGCGGGCATGATCATGCCCGAGACGAACTGGGCGCCGAACGAGGCGGTGTAGAGGCTGTCGTTGCGGCGGTCGAACTCCTCGAGCATCTCGCGGTCGCGGCCGAAGGCGCGGACGATCTCGAGCCCGGAGAAGGTCTCCTCGATGTGGCCGTTGAGCGCGCCCGTGTTCTTCCACTGGGCGGCGAAGAGCTTCTGGGAGCGGGCGCCGATCACGCCTGCGATCACGCCCGAGAGCGGGATCGAGATCAGCGCGATCAGCGCGAGCTGCCACGAGACGATGAACATCATCGCGGCGATGCCGATGATGGTGAGCACCGACTGCACCAGCTGCGAGAAGGCCTGCTGCAGCGCCGTCTGGATGTTGTCGACGTCGTTCGTGACGCGCGACATCACGTCGCCGCGCTGCCGGGTGTCGAAGAAGCGCAGCGGGAGGCGGTTGAGCTTCGCCTCGATGTCCTGGCGGAGGTCGAAGACCACCCGCATCACGAGGCCGTTGAGGATGTAGCCCTGTGCCCACATGAGCACCGACGCGACGACGTACATCAGCAGCACGATGATGATCAGGCGGCCGAGGACCACGAAGTCGATGCCCGCGCCGGGCACGATGTCGGTCTTGGCCAGCATGTCGGCGAAGGTGCCGTTGCCCGAGGCGCGCTGCTGCTCGATGATCTGCTCGAGCGGGACGCCGGCGGGCAGCTGCGAGCCGATCACGCCGTTGAAGATCGTGTCCATCGCCTGCCCGAGGATCTTGGGCGCGATGACGGTGAGGACGACCGACAGCGAGACCAGGGCGACCACGAGGACCATCCGAGCGCGCTCGGGGCCGAGCAGCGAGAAGAGGCGCTTGGCCGAGGGCCAGAAGTTCTGCGCCTTGCGGGCGGGCGGCCCGTCCCCGAACATGCCGCCGTCACCCTCGCCGGGCTCGAACTCGGGCTCGGGGGACGTCGTCTCCTCGGGGGCGGTGGTGTCGCGTGTGCGCGCCATCTCAGGACACTCCTTCGACGCTCAGCTGGGATTCGACGATCTCGCGGTAGGTCGCGTTCGTCTCGAGGAGCTCGTCGTGCGTGCCGCGGCCGACGACGCGGCCCGCGTCGAGCACGACGATCTGGTCGGCGTGGCGGATGGTCGACACCCGCTGGGCCACGATGATCACGGTCGCGTCGGTGGTGGCGTCGGCCAGCGACTCCCGCAGCCGCGCATCGGTCGCGACGTCGAGCGCCGAGAACGAGTCGTCGAACAGGTAGACCCGCGGCTTCGCGACGAGGGCGCGCGCGATGCAGAGCCGCTGGCGCTGCCCGCCGGAGACGTTGGTGCCGCCCTGCGAGACCGGCTCGTCGAGCCCGTGCTCCTTGCTCCGCACGAAGTCCTCGCCCTGGGCGATGCGCAGCGCCTCCCACAGCTCGGCGTCCGTCGCGTCGGGGCGGCCGAAGCGCAGGTTCGAGGCGATCGTCCCCGAGAAGAGGTAGGGGCGCTGGGGCACGAGCCCGATCACCTCGGCGAGCTGCGCCCGGTCGAGGGAGGAGACGGGCACGCCGTCGATCGTGACGCTGCCCTCCTGCGGGTCGAACAAGCGCGGCACGAGGCCGAGCAGGGTCGTCTTGCCGGCGCCGGTGGAGCCGACGACGGCCGTGGTGCGGCCCGGCTCCGCGACGATGTCGATGCCCGAGAGCACGGGGCGCTCGGCGCCCGGGTAGCCGAAGACGACCCCGGAGAACTCGACGCGGCCGCGCGCGGGCGTCGGGACTCCGCCCTGGGGCGTGGTGAGGCTGGTGCGGGCGTCGAGCACCTGCTGGATCCGCTCGGCGCAGACGACCGCGCGCGGGATCATCATCACCATGAAGACGCCCATCATCACGGCGGTGAGGATCTGGAGGAGGTACTGCAGGAACGCGGTGAGCGAGCCCACCTGCATCTGACCTGCGTCGACCCGCTGCCCGCCGAACCACAGCACGGCCGCGGTGGCCAGGTGCAGGATCATCATGATCGCGGGGAACATCAGCACGAAGATGTTGCCGACCTTGATCGACACCTCGGTGATCGCCGCGTTGGCCTTGCGGTACCGCTCGGACTCGAACGGCTCGCGCACGAAGGCGCGCACCACGCGGATGCCCGTGATCTGCTCGCGCAGCACGCTGTTGATCCCGTCGATCCGGTCCTGCATGAGGCGGAACAGCGGCAGCAGCAGGAACACCAGGAAGCCGACCACGACGAACAGCAGCGGCACCGACACCCAGACCAGCCAGGAGAGGCCGGCGTCCTCGCGCAGGGCGAAGACGATGCCGCCGACGCACATGATCGGCGCGGAGACCATGAAGTTGAGGGTCATCAGCACGAGCATCTGCACCTGCTGCACGTCGTTCGTGCCGCGGGTGATCAGGGTGGCCGTGCCGAAGCCGCCGACCTCGAGCCCGCTGAGCGAGTCGACGCGGCGGTAGACGTCGCGGCGCAGGTCGCGGCCGACGGACATGGCGGTGCGGGCGCCGAAGTAGACGGCTCCGATCGCCGCGGCGACCTGCACGACGCAGACGCCGAGCATGGTCATGCCGGTGCCCCAGATGAAGTCGGTGTCGCCGCGGCCGATGCCCTGGTCGATGATCTCGGCGTTGAGGCTCGGCAGGTAGAGCGCGGCGAGCGTCGCGACGAGCTGCAGCACGACGACGGCGGCCACCCACCGCGCGTAGGGCTTCGCGTAGGCGGAGGCGAGGCGGAGCAGGATCATGGGTCCTCCGGAGGGGCGGAGCAGGAGCGGGAGGGGAGGGGACCGGGCTGGGGAGCGCGGAGCGCCGGGGAGCCCGTCGGGCCCGCACGGCGCGGGCGGCGGCGGCGTCCGGACGGCACGAACGGCCGGTCGGGACGGCGCTAGACAACCATCGACCACCGACACCGGTTCCGCAATCCGCCGAGGGGATGACTCCCCCGGCCCGCGGCCGCCGGGACGCGCGGAGGACGCGCAGGAGACGTGTCGGCGGCGGCTCCTACACTTCCAGGATGCGCATCGCCACCTGGAACGTGAACTCCATCCGGGCCCGCACCGGCCGCGTCGTCGACTGGCTCGTGCGCGAGGACGTGGACGTCCTCGCCATGCAGGAGCTCAAGTGCAAGCCCGAGCAGTTCCCGCACGAGGCCTTCGCCGAGGCCGGCTACCACGTCGAGATGGTCGGGCTCAGCCAGTGGAACGGCGTCGGCATCGCCTCGCGCCTGCCGATGGAGGACGTGCAGGTCGGCTTCCCGGGCATGCCCGGCTTCGCGAAGGAGGCGGCGGCCGACGGCTCCTACCCGCTCGAGGCCCGCGCGATCGGCGCGACGGTCGACGGCGTGCGCGTCTGGAGCCTCTACGTTCCGAACGGCCGCGCGGTCGACGACCCGCACTACCTCTACAAGCTCGAGTGGCTCGCGGCCCTCGAGGCGAGCACCCGCGAGTGGCTGGCCGCCGAGCCCGACCTGCCGCTCGCCCTGGTCGGCGACTGGAACGTCGCGCCGCTCGACAGCGACGTGGGCGATCCGAGCCTCGGCCCCGGATCCACGCACGTCTCGATCCCCGAGCGCGCCGCCTTCGCCGCCTTCGAGGACGCGGGCCTGCGCGACGTCGTCCGCCCCCTCGTGCCCGAGGGCTACACCTACTGGGACTACAAGCAGCTCCGCTTCCCGCGCAACGAGGGGCTGCGGATCGACTTCGTGCTCGGCTCCCCCGCGTTCGGCGAGCTCGTCACCGGCGCCTCGATCCACCGCGACGAGCGCAAGGGCGACGCCCCGAGCGACCACGTCCCGGTGGTGGTCGATCTCGACCTGGAGACGACCCTCGACGACGACCGCCCGATGATCTTCTGAGCATGGCCTCGTCGAAGAAGAAGCGCGCGCGGGCCCAGGCCGCCTCGGCCGGTGCCTCCCGCCCCGCCTCCCGACCCGCGACGGCACGCCCTGCGACCGCCCGCCCTGCGACCGCCCGTCCCGCAGCCGCGCACGACGAGTTCCGGTCCGACGCCTACCGCTCGGTGGGCGAGATCATCGCCGCCGGGAAGCCGCGCCGGCGCCGCTGGGACCTCGTGCTCTCGATCCTCGGCTGCCTCGCCCTCGGCCTGCTCACGATCGTGCTCGGCTACCTCGCCGCGATCCTCTCGGTCTTCCCCGCGCAGTGCGAGGGTCAGAACTTCGCCTGCGACTTCGACCGGATCGACTGGGGCGTCTCGATCGCGCTGATCGGGCCGCCCGCGCTGACACTGATCGCCGTGGCCGTGACGGTCGTGCGCTACCTCGTGGGCCGCCGCGCGTTCCTCGTGCCGGTCATCGGGTTCGTGCTCTGCATCGCCACCGCGTTCCTCGCCTCCTCGCTCGTGACGAGCTCGATCCCCGGGTCGGCGCTGGTCTAGCACCGACCCGGGGGGCGCGTCAGCGGTCGGCGCGGTCGGCGCTGGTCCAACACCGACCCGGTGGCGCGCCAGCGGTCGGCGTGCTCGGCGCTGGTCCAGCACCGACCCGGAGGCGCGCGAAGGCGAGGTCAGCCGCAGGCGGGCTCGTCGTTCAGCGTCACCGCGGTGGGGTTGATCATCGGGGTCACCCGCACGGTCTGGTCGCCGAAGCCGGAGGCGTCGCCGGCGCTGAACTGCACGTCGAACGTCTCGGACTGGCCGGGCGAGAGCTGCACCGCGACCTTCGAGACGGGACGGCCGAGGTCGTCGAGGCTCTCGGGTCCGTACCCCGTGCCGTCGGCCCAGGCCGCGCTCGACACCGTGGTCCCGGGAGGGCCGTAGACGTAGATGTTGGTGACGAAGTCGCCCAGGGGGTACGCACCGCGCCCGCCGGCCGCGGCGACGTAGCCGGGCAGCGTCCGAGCGACCGCCTTCGAGATCGTGTTGGTCACGGTGACGGAGGTGGTGAAGACCGCGCCGGAGGCGGCGCACCGGCCCGCGCTCGACTGCGTGACCGCCGTGCTCAGGTAGTAGTCCATCTTCGAGCCGCCCGAGGCGTCCTGGAAGAACACTCCGGTGGTCGTGCCGTCGGTCGTCGTCTGCGGCAGGACCCCCGCGATCGGCGTGGGCGCGAGGAGCGCCTGCTCGTCGGCGTCGGAGCTGTAGGCGAGGATGCGGCTCTCGTCGACCGCCTTCACGATCGCCGGGAGCATCTTCGTCGGCTCCATCTCCCCGCCGAGGATCTTGCCCAGGACCGTCGCGCTCGCCTCCGAGAAGAACTCGTCGGTGCGCTCGGCCACGACCGACTCCGGGTAGCGGAAGTAGACCTCGTTGAGCAGGGTCGAGACGGTGTTCTCGCTCGTGAGGACCGTGCCGTCGGTGAGGGTCACGGGCCCGGTCGAGCCGAGGAGGTAGGAGAGGGCGACGGGGTCGATCGCGAGGACGCCGTCGATCCTCTGCTCGGGGAACTTCTGCGCCCAGAACTGCGAGGCGATCGAGGCGGCCGTCGGGAAGTCGGGGCGGCTGGTCGAGACGTTGAAGGTCGTCGCCATGTTCTCGCCGATGGTGTCGAGCGCGCTCTGGTCGACGGTGACGGGCGCCAGACCGCGGAAGTCGCCGCTGCCCAGCTGACGGCCGATCGAGATCGCGCCGCCGTCGACGTCGAGCTGCATCACCGACGACGCGCCGCCGCCCAGAGCCTGCGACTCCGCCAGGTTCTGGAACATCACCAGGTAGTGGCGCGGACCGGACGCTCCGAGGGAGTCGGGGAGGATCGCGGTGAGCGGCTCGACCTGCTCCATCGCCGCGGTCGCGGTGGCCAGCTGCGGAGTGAAGGAGTCGAGGGCCGAGGCGACCTGCGGCACCAGCGGGCCGCGGTCGATGCCCTCGACGCGGGTCTGCGCCGCGTCGACGACCTCCTTGGCGACGGTGATCTTCTGCGACAGCTCGGTGATCGCCGCGAGGTCGACCCTGCCGTCGACGGGCTTGAGGATGTCGAGCGAGGTCGTGGAGAGCGGCGTGACGATCCGGCCGGAGACGTCGTCGGCGATCTCGGTCGCGGCGCGGACCGCGGACAGGTTCGGCCCGAGGACGGGCACCACCTCCATCACCCGCCACACCGGGTCCTCGGTCTCGTCGCGCGCCTCGCCGGTGAGGGTCGCGATCCGGCCCGCGGTCTCCTCCGCCCCGGAGGTGTCGAACGTCGTCAGCCTGTCCGTCACCTGCGACACCAGCGGGATCGCCTCGGTCAGCTTGTCGCGGACGGTCATCGCCTTGTCGTAGGTGCGCACGCCGAGGAGCACCGCGACGACGGCGCCGATCAGCAGGACCAGGAGGACGATCAGCGTGATCCAGAGGCCGCGACGGCGGCGCGGCCTGCCGCGGGCGGAGCGGTCGGCGGACGTGGTGGTGCTCATTCGAGAGAGCCTAAGCGACGGTCGGCGGAGTGCGACCGGGCCCGCGCCACCGGCCCCGTCCCAGGACGAGGGACACGCGACGCGGATGCGCGGGCCGTCCGGCGCCTCCGCCGGGCCCGAGCGGGAGCCGGGGATGCTGCTCCGCTCAGCCCAGCAGGAGGGACACCCCGATGAGCACGGGCACCGCGGCGACCGTGGTCACGAGGGCCGTGTCGCGGGCGACGGCGACGCCCCGGTCGTAGCGCGAGGCGAAGGTGAAGATGTTCTGCGCGGTCGGCAGCGCGGCGGTCACCGTCACCACGAAGAGGTGCTCGGAGTCGAGGTGGAACGCGAAGCGCCCCAGCAGCAGCGCGACCGCCGGCATCACCAGCGACTTGAGCACGGAGGCGACGACCACCTCGACCCGCGCCGGCCCCGCCTCCAGCGGCCGCTGCCCGCGCAGCGACATCCCGAAGGCGATCAGCACCAGCGGGATCGACGCGTTGCCGATGATCGAGAACGGCTGCAGCACGGGCGCGGGCAGCTCGACGCCGGTGAGGGCGACGACGAGGCCGAGGGCGGAGGCGATGATCATCGGATTCCGCAGCGGCTGCGTGAGGATCGCGCCGACCGAGGTCCGCCCGCTCGTCGAGACGTCGAGCAGCGTCAGGATCGTCGGCGCGAGGACGATCAGCTGCAGGAGGAGCGTCGGGGCCACCCACTGCGGATCGCCCAGCACGTAGATGGCGACCGGCAGCCCGATGTTGTTGGCGTTGACGTAGGAGGAGGCCGCGGTCCCGATCACCGTCTCCGGCAGCGGGCGGGGGAAGAGCAGCCGCGAGGCCAGCACGTAGAGCAGGGCGACGGTCAGCACCGTCAGGAGCGAGACGAGCAGGAACGAGGAGAAGAGGACGGAGACGTCGGCCCGCGACAGCACGGTGAACAGCAGCGCCGGCGTCGTGACGAAGAAGGCGATCCGCGACAGGATCAGCCGGCTCTCGGGCGGGACGATCCGGAACCGCGCGATCAGGTAGCCGACCGCGATGACGACCCCGATGATCGAGAAGCCGGTGAGCACGCCCTCCACGCCGCCGCCTCCCCGCCGCGGCCCGTCCGCTGTCGCGCCTCCACCCTAGGCAGTGGCCGGGCGTTGCAGCGCCGGCGGGACGCGCCTACGGTGTGCGGCATGCCGCATCTCGAGGTCCCCGGCGCGAGCCTCTACTGGGAGGCGGACGGCCACGCCTCCGCGCCCGCCCTGCTGCTCGTGCACGCGGGCATCGCCGACCTGCGGATGTGGGACCCGCTCGTCCCCGACCTCTCGCGCGACCGGCTGGTGGTCCGCTACGACGTCCGCGGCGCGGGCGGAACGAGCACGGAGGACGTGGAGTACGACCCGCGCCGGGACGCCCTGGACGTGCTCGACCACCTCGGGGTCGAGCGCGCGGTGGTCGTCGGCTGCTCGCGGGGCGGGACGCTCGCGCTCGACCTGGCGCTCGAGCATCCGGAGCGGGTGACCGGCCTGGTCGTGATCGCGCCGGGCCTGGCGGGCTTCGACTACCCCGCGCTGACGGCGGAGGAGGAGCGGCGCTTCGGGGAGGTCGAGGCGCTGGAGCTCGCGGGCGAGCGGGAGGCCGCGGCGATCGTCGAGGCGGAGCTCTGGGCCGTGGGTCCCGACCGCTCCGCGGACGACGTGGCTCCGGAGTTCCTCGCGCGGGTCCGGGAGCTCGCGCTCACGGGCGTCGGCCACGAGGCGGAGGCCCCCCGCCCGATCGATCCCTCCGGGCCGGCGGGCGAGCGGCTCGGGGAGATCGCCGTGCCGACCCTCGTCGTGGCGGGCGCGCACGACCTCTCCGAGTCGCTGCCGGTCTGCGAGCACCTCGCCGCCGAGGTGGGCGGTGCCGAGCTGCACGTGCTCGAGGACGCGGCGCACCTGCCCGGCCTCGAGCACCCCGAGGAGTTCCTCGCGGTGCTGCGGCCGTGGCTGGAGCGCCACGGGATCTGATCAGGCCACGGCGGCCAGGTCGAACGCCCAGTCCACGTAGAGCTCCGGCGGTTCGCCCTGCTCGACGAGGTCGATCCGGTCGAAGCCGGCCTCGACGCAGGTCGCGCCCGCGTCCAGGTCGCTCTCCGCCACGAAGGCGTGCACGAAGCGGGGCACGGGGAACGCCGCCGCCTCCTCGAGCAGCATCCGCACGGAGGCCGCGGTGATGCCGCGGGCGTGCGGAGCGATGCTCCACGCCGCCTCGTAGGCGACGACGCCGCGCGAGCAGCCGTACCAATAGCCGATGGAGCCGACGGAGAGTCCGTCCAGCTCGACCACGTAGAAGAACGCGTCGCCGTCCGCCCAACCGCGCAGGTAGCGGTCGTGGCGCACGAGGATCTCGCTCTCGCTCTCGAGTCCGCCGCCCGCGTGCGCGAGGGTGTCGCGCAGGACGGAGGCGTCCGCCTGCGGCCAGGGGAGCAGGCGGAGGTTCTCGGGGTGGTGGTCGATGCTGGCTGTTCTCTGGTCGCTTCCGGGTTCGGGTCCCGTCACGCGCTCCGATCCTCTCTCTCAGGATGGCTCGCCGATCGAGCGCGCCGCCAGGGTGTTCGGCGCGCCTGTCCGATCGGATGTCTCCGCACTCGGGATGCGGACACGGTGTCGCCCCATTTTCGACCCGATCAGGGGAGGGAAACGGAAGCGGTGAGGAATCTAGCCCCGGACGGGGGGTGGCACCTGCACAACACCTGGGCAGCCGCTGACCGCGGGGCCTCCGAGGGGCGGCGGAGACGTGCGCCCGCCCCCGCGAGATCGCCGCTTCGCTCCGCTGAGACGCAAGAAAAGCGCGCGCACGAGCCCATACGCTCGGAGTCGGAGCGCGTTCCGCTCCTGCAGCCCCGTATCACCAGCGTGAGGAGGATCACCATGTCGCAAGCCGTGCAGAGCACCGTCGTCGGAGAACCCGAGGTCGTCGAGGACCGCGTGGAGGAGTCCGCCGCCTGGCTCGACCTGAAGGCGGCTGCCGCCGGGCTGCAGCCGCTCCAGTCCCAGGACGGCTCGCTCGCCGATCCCGAGCGGCTCGAGGAGGCGCGCACCCTCGTCGAGCGGATCGTCGCCGGCGTCCGCACCCTCGCCCCCGCGTTCCCGCACGACGCCGCGTACCTCGACGCGCTGGTCGTCGACCTCGAGCGCTGGAGCGCCGGCGGACTCGGCCTGCCCGACTTCCTCGACTCGCTCACCGCGTTCCAGCCGCAGCTCGAGCGCGTCGACGGCCGCCGCCACCTCGTCGTCTTCCCCATGTACACCCAGAACGGCAGCCGCGACCGCCACGTCGAGGCCGTCCTCGTCGAGGTCGTCTGGCCGCGGTTCGTCGCCGAGCTGGAGGCCGGGGACTACTCCAACGCCCTCTTCGTGCCCGTGCGCTTCGTCGACTTCACCGCCGGCTACGACACCGACAGCGCTGTGCTGTTCCCCGAGACGGTCGCGATGCGCTCCGTCCCGTCCTTCACCTGGGGCGCGATCTTCGCCGACCGCGAGGCGGCCCGGTTCCGCCGCGTCGTCACGGAGGCGGCCCGGATCACCCGTCTCGAGCTCCCGGAGGACGCGCAGCGCCTGGTGGCCGACCAGCGCCTGGCGGAGGAGTCCTTCGTGATGTGGGACCTCATCCACGACCGCACCCACATGCGCGGCGACCTGCCGTTCGACCCGTTCATGATCAAGCAGCGGATGCCCTTCTTCCTCTACTCGCTGGAGGAGCTGCGGTGCGACCTCACCGCCTTCCGCGAGGCCGTCGCCATCGAGCGCCGCCTCGGCGCGCTCGACCGCCGCGACGACGAGGAGGAGGCGCTGGCCGAGCGCTCGCGCTTCGTGCAGTACGCGATCCTGTTCGACCGGCTCTTCCGCTTCCCGCTCACCGGGTCGCGGGTGCGCAACTACGACGGCCTCGGCGGCCAGCTGCTCTTCGCCTGGCTGCACCAGCACGGCGTCCTGCACTGGACCGACACCCGGCTGGCGTTCGAGTGGGACGGCGTCGCCGACGTGGTCGTCGCCCTCTCGGACGCGATCGACGAGCTCTACTGGCGATCGATCGACCGGCCGAAGACGGCGCACTGGCTGGCCGCGCACGAGCTGATCGCGGCCACTCTCACTCCGCACCCCGCCTCCGCCTGGTCCCGCGGGCTCCCGGACGAGGTGCTGCTCGGCGCCCCGCGCGGGCTCACCGACGCGGTGCTGGACGACGAGTTCCCGCTGTCGATGTTCTACGAGGCCCTCGGGAAGAAGATGGGCGACGTCATCGCCTCGACCCGGGGCATCACCGGCCGGGACTGACGTCGCGCCCGGGAGGTGGCGGGGTGCGCTCCTCCGCCTCCCGGGGCCCCGTCCGACCGGCGTCGGTTAGCGTGGGGCGCATGCCCTCAGGTGACGGAGCCGCGGACCCGCTCGACGCGGGCTGGATCCGGCGAGCGCCGAGCCGGGCCGGATACGTGCGCGATGCGGTCACCGCGGGGATCCTGCTGGTGGCGACGATCGTCTCCGTCGCGCTGTACTCCTCGGCGGGCTTCCCGGACGCGGCGCACCCCGTCGTCAGCGCCCACTGGGCCGTCCTGATGACCCTTCCCCTCGCGCTGCGCCGCCGGTTCCCCGCGAGCGTGGCGGCCGGGCTCTCCGTCGTCTACGCGCTCGGGATCGTGCTCCAGGTGCCGGAGTCGCTCTTCGGCCAGATCTGCCTGTTCCTCGCGCTCTACACGGTCGGCGCGTGGGGCCGGAACCGGCGCACGGCGCTCGTCGTCCGAGTGGCGATCGCGGTCGGGATGCTGGGCTGGCTGCTCACCACCCTCGCCACGGGCGAGTACTTCGGCAGCTCCGTGCCGGTCGACGACTCCCCCGGCCTGCTCTCGCCCTACGCGGCGGAGTCGGCCCTCGCGGTCGTGTCGAACCTGCTCTACTTCGGCAGCGCCTACGTCTTCGGCGAGGCGTCGTGGCAGTCGGCCCGCCGGCTGGAGGCGCTCGAGACGCGCACGGCCGAGCTCGACGACGAGCGGGAGCGCTCCTCGCGGCAGGCCGTGTCCTCCGAGCGGCTGCGGATCGCGCGCGAGCTGCACGACGTGGTCGCGCACCACGTCAGCGTGATGGGCGTGCAGGCGGGAGCGGCGCGGCGGGTGCTGGCGCGGGATCCGGAGCGGGCGGCGGCATCGCTCAGCGCCATCGAGGGCGACGCGCGCTCGGCGATCGAGGAGCTGCACCGCATCCTGGTCGCGCTGCGCGCCGAGGACGCGGTCCCGAATCCGCTCACCGACGCCGCGTCCACCCGCGGGGTGGCCCAGCTCGAGGAGCTGGTCGCGGCGTCCAGCGGGTCGGGCCTGCCCACCGTCTTCCTCACCCTCGGCACGCCCCGCGAGATCCCCGCGACGGTGGGGCTCAGCCTCTACCGCATCGCGCAGGAGTCGCTCACGAACGTCCGCAAGCACGCGGGGCGCGGCGCGCACGCCGAGGTGCGCCTCCGCTACGCCCCCGACGCGGTCGAGCTCGAGATCGCCGACGACGGCGGGTCCGGCCCGCACCCGAGCGCTCCCGCCTCCTGCGGACTGGGGCACACCGGCATGAGCGAGCGCGCGGCCGCGGTCGGCGGCTGGATCGAGATGGGGCCGAGGGGCGGAGGCTACCTCGTGCACGCCCGGGTGCCGCTGTCCCCCGTCCGGGCGAGCGTGCCGGACGCCGACGACCCGGTACCGTCGTCGGAGACGTCGCGGGGGCGTCAGGAGCGAGCGAGCGGGGGCCGCCCATGACCGAGCACGTGCGCGTGCTGCTCGTCGACGACCAGGAGCTCGTCCGCGTGGGCTTCCGCATCATCCTCGAGTCGGAGCCGGGGATCGAGGTGGTCGGCGAGGCCCGCACCGGGCTCGAGGCCCTGCAGCGCGCCTCCGAGCTGCGCCCCGACGTGATCTGCATGGACGTGCAGATGCCCGGGCTCGACGGCCTGGCCGCGACCCGCGAGATCGTGGCCGACCCGCGCCTGTGCTCGCGGGTGCTCATCCTCACCACCTTCGACCGCGACGACTACCTCTTCGAGGCGCTCTCGGCCGGCGCCAGCGGGTTCCTGCTCAAGAACGCGTCGCCGGAGGAGCTGGTCGAGGCCGTGCAGGTGGTCGCCCGCGGCGACGCGATGCTCGCCCCCGACGTCACCCGGCGCGTGATCGAGCGGTTCGCGTCCGTGCCCGAGCGCACGCCGACCGCCGCCGACCACCCCGGAGTGGCCGATCTGACGGACCGCGAGCGGGAGGTGCTCGTGCACCTGGCGCGGGGCTGGTCGAACGCCGAGATCGCGGCCGAGCTGTTCGTGGGCGAGGCGACCGTGAAGACGCACGTCTCGAAGATCCTGATGAAGCTCGGCGTGCGCGACCGGATCCAGGCGGTCGTGTTCGCCTACGAGCACGGGATCGCGGTGCCGGGGCGCCCCTGAGCGGTGGGCCGGGCGGTCGGCAGCGGGGCGGACAGGTCGGAGGTGCTCGACGCCGGGGCGGTCAGCGCCGGGGCTGGCTCGAGGCCGGGCGCGGCGGGGTGCGGCGGACGAACTCCATCCGGATCTCCGGCACGATCTTCCGGTCGAGCACGACCGTCATGTAGCGGCCGTCGACGCGGGCGCCGATCGCGACCACGTCCGGATCGGTGTCCACGCGGTAGCCGCGCAGCGCCTCCCCGTCCACGATCACCGGGACGCCCCGCACGACGTCCTCGTCGCGGAGGGCGGCGGCGACCACCGGCATCCCGCCGCGGCGGCTGCGCACGCGGCCCGGGAAGGTGTTGCGGAGCACGTCGCCCATGTGGGCCGCGAGGCGGGACTCCAGGGGCCGGCTGCGCTCGGCGGGGATCGGCACGGAGGTGCGGACCGCCTCCCAGAGCACCGGGTACCGCATCCGCGTCACCTGGTCGACCATCCACGGCGGCAGGTGGTCGTTCTCGGCGCGCTCGATCGCGCGCTTCTGCTCGGGGGTCAGCGGGACGTGGTTGACGGGGTCGGCGCGGTTGCGCGGGTTCTTGTAGAACGAGTACGAGAGCGAGATCTCGACGAAGCGGCCGAGCGCCATCGTCTGCGCCGCGGCGAACTCCTCCAGCCTCGGCTGGGGCGCGAACGCGAGGACGGGATCGCCGAAGCGAGCCGCGATCTCGTCCACCCCGGGAGGGGCGGGCATGTCGCGGACAGCTCCCGTCGTGTCCATGCGCATACGTCAAGAGTGGCCTGCCTCCCAGCCGATACCAACTTCTTGACGGAGATCGGCTTTCGGGTCGTCGTCCTTTCACCTGCCCGAAACATGCGGGAGGCAGGAGGGGTGTCTCGGAGGGCGCCTCCGGGGCTCCTCCGGGCGGCGGGCTGCGAAGATGGAGGGATGAGCGCTCTGCACGATCCCGACGTCCGCGGCTTCGCCTCCGACAACTACTCCGGAGTGCACGACGAGGTCCTCGCCGCGATCGCCGCGGCCAACGGAGCGCACCAGATCGCCTACGGCGAGGACGTCTACACCGAGCGCCTGCAGGAGGCGTTCCGCCGCGAGTTCGGCGAGCAGGCCCAGGCCTTCCCCGTCTTCAACGGCACGGGCGCCAACGTCACCGGCCTGCAGTCGATGCTGCCGCGGTGGGGCGCCGTCGTCTCGGCGGGCACCGCGCACATCACCTCCGACGAGGGCGGAGCGCCGGAGAAGGTCGGCGGGATCAAGATCCTCACGGTCCCCACGCCCGACGGCAAGCTGACCCCGGCGCTGGTCGACCAGGAGGCGTGGGGCTTCGGCGACGAGCACCGCGCCCAGCCGCTCGTGGTCTCGATCACCCAGTCCTCCGAGCTCGGCACCGTCTACACCCCCGAGGAGGTGCGCGCGCTCGCCGACCACGCGCACGGCCTCGGCATGCGGCTGCACATGGACGGGGCGCGCATCGCGAACGCCGCGGCCGCCCTCGGCCTGCCCCTGCGCTCCTTCACGACCGACGCGGGCGTCGACGTGCTCTCGTTCGGCGGCACCAAGAACGGCATCCTGCTCGGCGAGGCGATCGTCGTGCTCGACCCGGCGGCCTCGACCGGGCTGACCTTCCTCCGCAAGACCAACATGCAGCTGTCCTCCAAGATGCGCTTCATCTCGGCGCAGCTGCTCGCCCTGCTCGGCGACGGCGGCGAGGAGGAGCCCCTGTGGCTCCGCTCGGCCCGGCACGCGAACGCCATGGCGGCGCGCCTGCGCTCGGGGCTCGAGGAGGCGATCGCCGCCGGACGGATCACCGGGCTCGAGTTCACGCAGCAGACCCAGGCCAACGCGGTCTTCGCGACGCTGCCGCCCGGAGTCGCGGACCGGCTCCGCGCCGCCTACCGCTTCTACGACTGGAACCCGGCGACCGGCGAGGTTCGCTGGGTCTGCTCCTTCGACACGACGGAGGACGATATCGACGCGTTCACGGCCGCGATCGAGCGCGAGCTGGCCGCGTGAGGGCCCGCCTCCCGCGCCTGGCGACGGTCGGCGCCGCGCTCGCCGTTCTCGTCTTGCTGACGGGCTGCACGTCGGCCGAGCGCTCGGACGTCGCGGCCACCCCGTCGGCGTCCGAGACCGTCGCTCCGACTCCCTCCGCGACTCCGACGCCCTCGCCCACGCCCACGGCCTCGACCCGCCTGGGCTGCGACTCCCTCCTCCCCGCCACGCGGGCGGCCTCGGCGCTGGGGGTCTCCCGCAGCGCTCTCGAGGGCAGCCGCGAGGTGACGACGCGCTCCTCGGGCGAGCTGATCCGCGAGGCCGCGGAGGAGAACGGCGGAGTGCTCCGCTGCGCCTGGTACGACGAGGACGCCTCGATCACCGCGGCCGCGGTCGACGACGCCGCCGAGGCCTTCGCCGGCCGTCCGGGCCCGCGCCTCGAGACCGCCGTCGAGGCCTACGGCTCCTGCACCGACGGCAGCTGCGACCTGGACCTGCTCGCCGGCGCCACCTGGGTGACGCTGCAGCTGCGCGGCGCCCCCGCGGCCGTCGACCTCGCCGCGCTGGCGACCGGCACCGCCTCCGCCGCGCTCGGCACCCTCGACGAGCCGGTCACCGCGACGGCGCCCGTCTGCACCGAGGTCCTGACGGCCGAGCAGCTGTCCGGTGCCGCCGGTCTCGCGCAGGCGACCGCGGGGACGGGGACCGGGACGCCGACCACCGCGTCGGCCGCTGCCGCCGCCCGGGCCGGATACGCCTCCTGCAGCTGGAGCGACGCCTCCAGCGCCGCCTACTCGGGCGTGACGGTCGACGCGCTCCCGAACGGCGACGACGGCTGGCGGAACCTCTCGCTGACCTCGGGCCTGGCGATCCCGCTCGAGCCGCTCGACGGCTTCGGCGAGAAGGCCCTGACCGGCTGCGCGGCGGGCGTCTGCGAGATCGACGCGCTGGCCGACGACGTGTGGTGGCGCGTGACCGTCACCGGCGACGCGGCGAAGGCCGAGGCCGTCGCCCGCGCCGTGCTCGCGAACGCCTGAACCGGGCACCCCGCTCCTCCTCCGAGAGCGGGTCAGCGCCAGTACTCGTACCAGGACGACTCACAACAGCCGAGGGACGCGTAGAGGCGGCGGGCGCCAGCGCTCTCGGCGAGCACCTGGAGCCAGAAGCGCGCGACGCCCCGGCCGGACGCGTCCTCGAGGAGGGCGCGGATCACGGCGGAGGCGAACCCGCGGCGCCGGGCGTCCGGCCGGGTCGCCAGGGCGAAGAGGCCGCCCCAGAGCTCGCCGTCCGGCGCCGTGACGAGCGCGAGGCGGCCGGTCGCGGCCGGGCCGTCCCCGTCGACGGCGAGAGCGTAGGAGGAGGGGCAACCCGCGAGGATGCGCTCGGCGACCGCACGCTCCTCCGCGCCACCGCGACCGTCCACCGACCACCAGAGGGCGAGCCAGTCCTCGTCGGGAGCCGGGGCGAGGCGGACGCGAGGCTGCGGCGCGGGCCTCGGCGGCACTGGCCTCGACGGCGCGGACCCCGACGTCGTGGACAGGGCGGCGAGCGCCTCCTGCACCGAACCCGTCAGCACGAGCGTCCGGTCGATCGGCGCGGCGCCCCGCTCGGCGAGCAGCCCGGTCAGACCGGCGGGGCTCGGCGGCCCGATCTGCACGAGGGGCGCGAACCCGTGCTCGCGGGCGAACGCCTCCGCCGCGTCGAGCGCCGCCTCCTGGTCGACGACGTCGCCGGACGCGAGCACCGAGTTCGCGCGCTTGGTGACTCCTGCGGAGGCGCGCAGCTCCCACGCGCCGAGGGGGCGCCGCACGAGCGCGGGCCAGGCGTCGGCGGCGAGGCGGTCGAGCAGGCGCGGATCCATCGGGCCACGGTAGCGGGAGCGGCGCCGGAGCCCTGTGGACGCCCCCGGAAACGGCTCCGGCCCGCCGGATCCGCCGCGGACGAGCCGAGCGGGATCCTGCGGGCCGGAGGCCGTGGAGGGACGAGCCCTACATGTTGATCATGTGCCCCTTGAGGCCGTGGAAGCCCTCCTGCAGCGCCTCCGACAGCGTCGGGTGGGTGTGCACGTTGCGGGCCAGCTCGGTCGCCGTGAGGTCCCATTTCTGGGCGAGCGTGAGCTCGGGGAGCAGCTCCGAGACGTCCGGGCCGATCATGTGGGCGCCGAGGAGCTCGCCGTACTTCTTGCTCGCGATGAGCTTCACGAAGCCGGTGGGCTCGCCGAGGCCGTGGGCCTTGCCGTTCGCCATGAAGGGGAAGGTCGAGACGGTGATCTCGTGTCCCTCGTCCGTCGCCTGCTTCTCGGTGAGGCCGAAGGAGGCGATCTGCGGCTGGCAGAACGTCGCGCGCGGCATCATCCGGTAGTCGCCCAGGGTCTGGGTCTCGGCACCGGCGAGGGTCTCGGCGGCGACGACGCCCTGCGCCTCCGCGACGTGCGCGAGCTGCAGCTTCGCGGTGACGTCGCCGATGGCGTAGATGTGCGGCACATTGGTGCGCATGTGGTCGTCGATCGCGATCGCGCCGCGCTCGGTGAGCTCGACGCCCGTCTTCTCGAGGCCGAAGCCCTCGGTGCGGGGGACCCAGCCGATCGACATGAGCACCTTGTCGACCTCGAGGGTCGACTGCGTGCCGTCCTTCGCGGTGTAGGTGACCGTGACGTAGCCGTCCTTGTCGACGACCGACTCGACCTTGGTCGAGGTCAGGATCTCGACGCCGAGCTTCTTGTACTGCTTCTGGATCTCCTTGGAGACGTCCGGGTCCTCGTTGGGGAGGGCGCGGTCCATGAACTCGATGATCGTCACGTCGACGCCGTAGTTCTTGAGGACGTAGGCGAACTCCATGCCGATCGCGCCCGCGCCCACGATGGCCATCGTGTCGGGGAGCTCGCGGGTCATGATCTGGGTCTCGTAGGTGACGACGTTCTCGGAGAGCTCGACGCCGGGCAGGAGGCGGACGCTCGCGCCGGTCGCGATGATCGCGTCGTCGAAGGTCAGCGACTCCGTGCCGCCCTTGCTCAGCTGCACGTCGAGGCCCTGCGGGCCGGTGAAGGAGCCGACGCCGTCGAACTCGGCGATCTTGTTCTTCTTCATCAGGAAGTGGACGCCCTTGGTGCGGCCGTCCGCGACCGAGCGGCTGCGGTCGAACGCCGCGCCGAAGTCGAACGAGACGTCGCCCGAGATGCCGAACTGCTTCGCCTGGGTGTGGAAGAGGTGGGCGAGCTCCGCGTTGCGCAGCAGCGCTTTGGACGGGATGCAGCCGACGTTGAGGCAGACACCGCCCCAGTACTGCTTCTCGACGACGGCGACGGACTTGCCGAGCTGGGCGGCGCGGATCGCGGCCACGTATCCGCCGGGGCCTGCCCCCAGGACGACGACGTCGAAGTGCTGGGCCATGGATGATCCTCCAGAGTCGTGGATGGTGGTGCGCGGGGTGACCACGCCGTCTCCCACCGTACCGTTCCGGGGCTCGGAGGCGGCCCGCTCCTCCGTGGGCGAACGCGCGTGCGGGCGCCTGCCGTGCGCGCGCGGGAATGCCCGCGGTGCGGGGACGGTTGGGCTCCACGGGCGACGGAGCCCCTCCCCCAGTCCCCCGCACGGAAGAAGCCCCGCGATGTCCGCCACCGCCTCCCGCACCGCCAGCACCAGCGCCCCGATCCTCGACGTCCTCGCGCAGCGCTGGAGCCCCCGCTCCTACGACGCGTCCGCGACCGTCTCCGACGAGACCCTCGCGTCCCTCCTCGAGGCCGCGCGCTGGTCCCCGTCCGCCAGCAACTCGCAGCCGTGGCGCTTCATCGTCGCCCGCCGCGGAACCGACGGGTTCGACCGCATCGTCTCGACGCTCGCCGGCTTCAACGGCGCCTGGGCCGGCTCCGCCGCCGTCCTGGTCGTCGCGCTGGCCGAGACCGTCGACTCCGAGGGGAAGCCGCGCCCCTGGGCCGTCTACGACCTCGGCCAGTCGATCGCCCACCTCAGCGTCCAGGCGCACCACGAGGGCCTGCACGTGCACCAGATGGCCGGCTTCGACAAGGACGCCGTCCGCGCCGCGTTCGGCGTCGACGAGCGCTTCGACCCGGTGACGATCGCCGCGGTGGGAGTCGCGGCCGACGCCGACGCGCTGGCGAACGAGACCCTCCGCGAGCGCGAGACCGCGCCGCGCACCCGCCTGCCCCTCGAGGAGCTCGTGCTCGTCCAGGCGTAGCCCTCCGGCGGAAGGCCTCCCCCGTCTGCGGACCGGGGAGGCCTTCCGCGTCCCACCCCCTGTGTTACTCCCCGTGTCGGTCCCCGCTGTGCCGCCGGGAGCCTCTCCGTACGATCGGACGATCCGCCCGCCCGTCCCGCTGCCCGGAGAGACATGCCCGCCACCCCCGCCGCCCGCACGAGCCTGGCCTTCGACGCCGAGCTCGGCCAGTCGGCGTTCCCCGTGCGCTTCGAGGGGGTCGGCCGCACCTTCGCGCCCGGGTCCCCCGTGCTGACGGACGTGACGCTCGAGGCCGCCGCGGGCGAGGTCATCGCGATCCTCGGCCCGAGCGGCTGCGGCAAGTCGACGCTGCTGCGCATCGCGGCGGGCCTGGACACCGCCTCTGAGGGGTCCGTCCTCATCGACGGCGCCCCCGTCTCCGGCATCGACCCGCGCTGCGCGGTGGCGTTCCAGGAGCCGCGGCTGCTGCCCTGGCGGAGCATCGCCGACAACGTCGCGCTCGGCCTGCCGCGCGGCACCCCGCGCCCGGCCGCCCGCGCCGCCGTCGACGAGCTGCTCTCGCTGGTCGGCCTCACCGCGCACGCCCGCTCGCGGCCCCGCGAGGTGTCCGGAGGCATGGCCCAGCGCGCCTCCCTCGCCCGCGCCCTCGCCCGGAACCCCGGCGTGCTCCTCCTGGACGAGCCCTTCGGGGCGCTCGACGCGCTGACCCGCCTGCGGATGCAGGACCTGCTGCTCGACGTGCACGCGGCGGCTCCGGCGACGATCCTGCTCGTCACCCACGACGTCGACGAGGCCCTCCAGCTGGCCGACCGCATCGTGCTCCTCGGGCGCGACGAGCCCGGAGGCGTCTCGCGCATCCAGCGGATCGTCACCGTCCCTGGAGCGCGGCCGCGCGACCGCGGCTCGGCGGAGCTCGCCGAGCACCGGGCCGAGCTCCTCGCGGGGCTGGGCATCGAGCGGCACTGACCCCGGGCGGATCGACCCGCATCCCTCCACCCGGGCGGCACGGTCCGGGCGGCACGGTCCGGGCGGCACGACCTCCCTCCCCAGCCGCCTCCTCCTCCCGCTCTCCACCGCACGAGCACCTCCCCGCACCGCCCCTCCCCTGCAGCGTCCACACTCGCTGTCACCGCATCCCCGAAGCCGAGGCCCCCATGTCGTTCACCAGCTCCCCGCTCACCCGCCGCACCGCTCTCGCCGGTCTGCTCACCGCCGCCGCCGTCCCGCTCCTCGCGGGCTGCGTGCAGGGCGAGGGCGGAGGAGGAGCGGCGGCCGCGACCGCCGACGCCGCCTCCGGAGGAACTCAGGGCGGCACGCTCACGCTCGACTTCGCGACGTACAACCCGCTGAGCCTGGTCATCAAGGAGAAGGGCTGGCTCGAGGCCGCCCTCGCCGAGCAGCAGGTCACCGTCGCCTGGGTGCAGTCGGCCGGCTCCAACAAGGCCAACGAGGCCCTGCGCGCCGGAGCGATCGACGTCGGCTCCACCGCCGGCTCCGCCGCGCTGCTCGCCCGCTCGAACGGCTCGCCGATCAAGACGATCGACATCTTCTCGCAGCCGGAGTGGTCGGCCCTCGTCGTCCCCGCCGGCTCGGCGATCACGTCGGTCGAGCAGCTCAAGGGCAAGCAGATCGCGGCCACCAAGGGCACCGACCCGTACTTCTTCCTGGTGCAGGCGCTCGAGGCCGCCGGGCTGGGCATCGGCGACGTGACGGTGCAGAACCTGCAGCACGCCGACGGCTGGGCGGCGCTGCAGAACGGCTCCGTCGACGCCTGGGCGGGCCTGGACCCGATCATGGCCGGCGCCGAGGCGGCCGGGGCGACCCTGCTCTACCGCAACGTCGACTTCAACTCCTACGGTCTGCTCAACGCGACCGAGAGCTTCCTCGCCGAGAAGCCGGACCTCGCGCAGACCGTCGTGAACGCGTACGAGCACGCCCGCGCCTGGGCGCTCGAGAACCAGGACGAGACGGCGAGCATCCTCGCCTCCGTCGCCGGCCTCGACGTGGCGGTGGCGACGACGGTCATCACCGAGCGCAGCAACCTCGACGTCGACAACGTCCCCGGCTCCGCGCAGACCGACGTGCTCGCCGTGATCGGCCCGATCTTCGTCGAGAACGGCGACGTCGCCTCGCAGCAGCAGGTCGACGACGCGCTCGACTCGCTGCTCGACGACACCTACGCCTCGGCGGCCGACCCGAGCGCCATCGGCGCCTGAGGGTCCGGCCCTCCGCCCCCGACCCCGTGATCCGAGGAGACCGACGATGACGATCCGCGACGACGACACCGCGACCGACGCCGATGTGCTGCGGCGGAGCGCGCTGTCCGCGCCGATGCCGGGTGAGCCCGGACTCGTGACGGCGGGCCCGTCGGTCGCGGCCTCCCAGCGCCGCCTCCGCGAGGACCGCTCCCACCCGCTCACCACGCGACGGTGGTTCGTGGTCGCGGGAGGCGCGGTCCTGCCCGTGCTGCTGCTCGCCGCCTGGCAGATCGCGACGACGACCGGGATGGTCTCGGTGGCGGTCTTCCCCTCGCCCGCGATGGTCTGGGCGGCCGGCGTCGACCTCGCCCAGCGCGGCGACCTCGGCCAGGACGTCGCCATCTCGACGCAGCGCGTGCTCATCGGGTTCGCGCTCGGCTCGGCGCTCGGGCTCGTGGTCGGCGCGCTCTTCGGGCTCTCCCGCGTCTGGGAGGTCGTCCTCGGGCCGACCCTCGGCGCGATCCGGGCGGTCCCGTCGCTGGCCTGGGTCCCGCTGCTGCTGCTCTGGATGGGCATCGGCGAGGAGTCGAAGATCACGCTGATCACGATCGGCGCGTTCTTCCCCGTCTTCACCACGGTGGCCACGGCGCTCGGCCACGTCGACCGGCACCTCGTCGAGGCGGGCCGCGCCTTCGGCCTCTCGGGCGTCCGGCTCTTCACGACGGTGCAGCTGCCCGCGGTGATCCCCTCCGTGATCTCCGGGCTGCGCCTCGCGCTCGCCCAGTCGTGGCTGTTCCTGGTCGCCTCCGAGCTCATCGCCTCCTCGATGGGCCTCGGCTTCCGCCTCATCGACAGCCAGAACAACGGCCGGATCGACCGGGTGTTCCTGGCGATCGTCCTGCTGGCCGTGCTGGGCAAGCTCACCGATGCCGTCGTCGGCGTGTTCCAGCGCTACGCCGTGAGGAAGTGGGCGTGAGCGCCGGGGAGGGAGCTCCGAGCGTGAGCGGGACGATCGCCAACCTGCTCGACGAGCACCGCCGGTTCCCCCCGCCCGCGGCCTTCGCCGCGCAGGCGAACGCGGGCGCGGAGGAGTACTCGCGCGCCGCCGCCGATCCGGTCGCGTTCTGGGAGGAGGCCGCCCGCCGCCTCGAGTGGGCGGAGCCGTGGCACACCGCCCACAGCTGGGAGCCTGCCGCTCCGCTGCCCGACGGCTCGCTCTCGGTGCCGCGCACGACCTGGTTCGAGGGCGGACGGCTGAACGTGGCCGTCAACTGCGTCGACCGCCACGTGGACGCGGGACGCGGCGGGAAGACCGCCCTCCACTTCGAGGGCGAGCGCGGCGACCGGCGGTCGATCACCTACGCCGAGCTCCAGCGCGAGGTCTCCCGCGCCGCGAACGCGCTGACCGCGCTCGGGATCGGTAAGGGCGACCGCGTCGTCGTCTATCTCCCGGTGATCCCCGAGACCATCGTCATCACGCTCGCGATCGCGCGGATCGGAGCGATCCACTCGCTCGTCTTCGGCGGCTTCTCCGCCGAGGCGGTGCGGTTCCGCGTGGAGGACACCGGCGCGAAGCTCCTGGTCACCACGGACGGGCAGTTCCGGCGCGGAGCGGCGGTGCCGGTCAAGGCGAGCGCCGACCGGGCGGTCGAGGGCGTCGCGTCGATCGAGCACGTCCTCGTCGTCCGCCGCACCGATGAGACCGACGTCCCGTGGACCCCGGGCCGCGACGTCTGGTGGCACGAGCTGGTCGACGCGCAGAGCGACGTCCACGAGGCCGAGGCCTTCGACTCCGAGACGCCGCTGTTCATCATCTACACCTCCGGCACGACCGGGAAGCCCAAGGGGCTGGTGCACACCAGCGGCGGCTACCTCACGCAGGCCTCCTGGACGCACTGGGCCGTGTTCGACGCGAAGCCGGACGACGTGCACTGGTGCACCGCCGACCTCGCCTGGGTCACCGCGCACACCTACGAGATCTACGGACCGCTCTCGAACGGGCTCACCCAGGTGATCTACGAGGGCACCCCGAGCACCCCGCACACGACCCGGCACTTCGAGATCATCGAGCGGTACGGGGTGACCGTCTACTACACGGCGCCGACGCTGATCCGGACGCTGATGACCTGGTTCCCCGAGGGCGTGCCCGACCGGTACGACCTGTCGAGCCTGCGCCTGCTCGGCACCGTCGGCGAGTCCATCAACCCCGAGGCCTGGGTCTGGTTCCACGAGGCGATCGGCGGCGGGCGCTGCCCGATCGTCGACACCTGGTGGCAGTCCGAGACCGGCGCCGCGGTGATGTGCCCGCTGCCGGGCGTCTCGACCCTCAAGCCGGGCTCGTCGCTCGGAGCACTGCCCGGGCTCGGCGTCCTCGTGGTGGACGAGCACGGCGAGCGGGTGCCGAACGGCTCCGGCGGGTACCTCGTGGTCGACCGGACAGGGCCGGCGCTCGCCCGCACCGTGTGGGGCGACCCGGAGCGGTACCGCGACTCCTACTGGGCCCGCTACGCGTCCCAGGGGTGGTTCTTCTCGGGGGACGGCGCGAAGTACGACGCCGACGGCGACGTCTGGGTGCTCGGCCGCGTCGACGACGTCATCAACGTCTCCGGGCACCGCCTGTCCACGATCGAGATCGAGTCGGCACTCGTCGCCCATCCGGCCGTCGGCGAGGCCGGAGTCGTCGGAGTCGCCGACGCGACGACCGGCCAGGCCATCGCGGCGTTCGTCATCCCCTCCGACGAGGCCGTCGACCGCGCCGAGGAGGACCCGGCCTACTGGGCCGCGCTCGGCACGACGCTCTCGGCGCTCCTGCGCGACCACGTGGCGGTCGCGATCGGTCCGATCGCCAAGCCGCGCGACGTGGTGGTGGTGCCGGATCTGCCCAAGACCCGCTCCGGCAAGATCATGCGGCGGCTGCTCGGCGACATCCGCGACGGCCGCCCGCTCGGAGACGTGACGAGCCTCCAGGACGACACCGTCCCGGCGCGCATCGCCCGCATCGTCGCCGAGCGCGGGTAGGCGCCGCGCCAGTCGGACGCGGCGGGCGGACCCTGTTTCGGGGAGGCGTCGGGAGCCTGCGCGTCCGCGGCGAGGAGGGGCCGCCGGGGAGCATCCGGAGTAGCGTGAAGCCGTGCGCGACGTCCAACAGCAGATCATCTCCGAGCTCCACGTCTCCCCCGCCGTCGATCCGGCCGTCGAGGTCGAACGGCGCAGCGGATTCCTCGCCGACTACCTCCGCAGCACCGGCGCGAAGGGCCTCGTCCTCGGCATCAGCGGCGGCCAGGACTCGAGCCTCGCCGGGCGCCTCTGCCAGCTCGCGGTCGAGCAGGTCCGCGCGAGCGGCGGCGACGCCTCCTTCATCGCGGTCCGCCTGCCGTACAAGGTGCAGGCCGACGAGGAGGACGCCCAGCTCGCCCTCACGTTCATCCGCCCGGACCGCCAGGTCGTCTTCGACATCCACCAGGGCGTCGACGGCGTGGCCGCAGCATTCGGCGACGCGGTCGACGAGCCGATCAGCGACTTCGTGAAGGGCAACGTGAAGGCGCGGATGCGGATGATCGCGCAGTACGCGATCGCCGGCCAGGCCGGGATGCTCGTCGTCGGGACCGACCACGCGGCCGAGGCGGTCACCGGCTTCTTCACGAAGTACGGCGACGGCGGCGCCGACGTCCTCCCGCTCACCGGCCTCACCAAGCGGCAGGGGCGCTCGCTCCTCGAGCACCTGGACGCACCGGCCCGGCTCTACGAGAAGGCGCCGACCGCGGACCTGCTCGACGACAACCCCGGCCAGACCGACGAGACGAACCTCGGGCTCACCTACGCCGACCTCGACACGTACCTCGAGGGCGGCGAGGTCGACCGGGCCGTCGCCGAGGCGATCGAGGCGCGGTACGCCGCGACCGAGCACAAGCGCCAGGTGCCGCTGTCGATGTTCGACGACTGGTGGCGCTGAGCCGCCACTGACCGCTTCCAGCGGCCGGCAGCTCAGGACCGCACGGGGCCCCGCTGAGGCGGGGCTCCCGTGCGTCCAGCGCGGAACCGATGCGAGGACCGGACCCGCCGCGGTATCAGGAGTCGGCGCGGGCGTTGTAGACGAGCACCTCGCCGGAGTCGACGGAGGCGCGGTAGGCGCGGAACACGTCGAGGGCCTCGTCGCGGAGCACGCCGTCGACGACCTCGATCCCGCGGGCCTCGAACTGGGCGGCCCAGTCCTCGCGCATCGGCCCCTCGTCGAAGGTGCTGATCTCCTCGAGCTCGGGGCCGGAGCCCGCGACGACCAGGCGGCGCACCCCCGACCACATCGTCGCTCCGTAGCACTGCACGCACGGGCGCCAGTTGACGACCAGGTCGTGAGCGGGGAGGCCCTCGCCGCCGAGGTCCCAGGTGCCGAGCGCGGTCTGCGCGAGACCGAGCGCCGTCACCTCGGCGTGGCCGGACGAGACCCCGCTGCCGAGGACGACGTTCACTCCGACCGAGACGAGACGACCGGAGTCGCGCTCGACGACGATCGCCGCGAACGGGCCGCCGTTCCCCTCGCGGAAGTTGCGGTCGGCGAGCGCGTGCACGAGGGCCATCCGGTCCTCGAGGCTCGGGAGGACCTCGGGGACGTCGCGGAGGGCGTCACCGATCCAGGCGGGCAGGGCGATCTCGTAGCGGGTGGCGAGGCGGTCGATGTCCATGGGTCCTCCGGGAGACGGGGCGGGGCGGGGCGGCGGGCGGAGAGGGATGCGCGGCAGGCACGGCACAAATGACGCGCGGGCGGCGGCCGTCGCCCCTCAGCCTCGCAGTGCCGAGCGCCGGAGACGGAATCGGCCCGGCGCGTCGACGCGGATGTCAGGCGAGGAGGGCCTCGCCGAGCGCCGCGGCCTGCGCCGCCCAGAAGCGCTTCGCCACACCGGTCCGGCGGAACAGGGCGTCGAAGCCGTGGAAGGCGCCCTCAACGATCTCGAGCCCGCACGGCACTCCGGCCGCGCGCAGGCGCTCGGCGTAGCGGACGTCCTCGTCGTGGAAGAGGTCGAGGCCGCCGACGCCGATCCAGGCCGGCGGCAGGCCCGTGAGGTCGTCGCGGCGGGCGGGGGCGGCGTAGGCCGTGACGCCGGGGCCGCCGGGCTCGCCGGCGAGGTAGGCGGTCCAGCCGAAGCGGTTGCTGCCCGGGGTCCAGACGCGGACTCCGCGCGGAGGAGGACCGGGCCGGGTGACGGTGCGGTCGTCGAGCATCGGGTAGACGAGCAGCTGGAACGCGGGCTGCGCTCCTCCGCGGTCGTGGGCGAGGAGGGTCGCACCCGCGGCGATGCCGCCGCCCGCGCTCGCGCCTCCGACGGCGATGCGCGCCGGGTCGACGCCGCGCTCCTGCGCGTGCTCGACGAGCCAGTCGAACGCGGCCAGCACGTCCTCGACGGCAGCCGGGGCCGGATGCGCGGGCGCGAGGCGGTAGTCGACGGAGACGACCGTGATGCCCAGGGTGCGGGCGAAGTCGATGCAGGACGCCTCGTCCTGGAGGTGGCTGCCGAGCACCATGCCGCCGCCGTGCACCCAGAGGAGCGCGGGAGCGGTACCGCGGAGGATGCGCGGCCGGTAGCTGCGGGCCCGGACGGGAGCGGCTCCGGCGACGGGGATCTCGACGTCGTCGACCACGATGTCGGGCGGAGCCTCGCCTCCCTCGGCGGCGCGTCGCGTGGCGAGGCGCAGCAGTCGCGGGCCGAGGACGATCGGCGGGAGGAAGCGGCCGAGCGCGAGGTCGGGGTGGAAGAGGGGCGCCGTCGCGGCGGTGCGGGCTGACGCGGTCATGCGCGGGAGGCTACTCCTCGCGACCGTGCCGGCGCCCCTCGGCGGGACTACGGACGCACGAGGGTCTTGATCGCGCGGCGCTCGTCCATGGCGGCGTACGCCTCGGCGATCTCCTCGAGGGGCAGCTCGAGGTCGAAGACCAGACCGGGCTCGATCGCGCCGCTGAGCACGTCGGGCAGCAGCTCGGCCATGTAGCCGCGGACCGGCGCGACTCCGCCGTTGACGCCCACGTTCGAGCCGAACATCTGGCGGACGGGCAGCTCGGGGCCTCCGTTGGGGACGCCGACGTAGCCGACCATGCCGCCGGGGCGGGCGGAGTCGAGGGCCTGCTGCATCGACTCCTTGGTGCCGACGCACTCGAGCACGCAGTCGGCGCCGATCCCGCCGGTCAGCTCGCGGACGCGCGCGACGCCCTCGTCGCCGCGGGTCTCGACGATGTGGGTCGCCCCGAAGCGGCGGGCGAGGTTCTGCCGCGACTCGTGCCGCGACATCGCGATGATCGTGGTCGCGCCGAGGCGCTTGGCCGCCAGGACGGCGCAGAGGCCGACCGCGCCGTCGCCGACGACCGCGACGGTCGAGCCAGCGGTGACGCCGGCCGAGACCGCGGCGTGGTGGCCGGTCCCCATCACGTCGGCGAGGGTGAGCAGGCTGGGGATGAGCGCCGGGTCCGGATCGATGCCCACGCGGAAGAGCGTGCCGTCGGCGAGGGGCACGCGCACCTTCTCGCCCTGGGCGCCGTCCGCGAAGCCCTCCTCGCGGACCTCGGCGCCCCACCAGCCGCCGGTGAGGCACGAGGTGGAGACGCCGTTGGCGCAGTTCGCGCAGGTGCCGTCGCAGACGTAGAACGGGGCGATCACGAAGTCGCCGACCGCGACGTCGTGCACGTCGTCGCCGATCTCCTCGACGACGCCGACGAACTCGTGGCCGATGCGGTGCGCCTCCTTGGTGGGAGTGACGCCGCGGTAGGGCCAGAGGTCGGAGCCGCAGACGCAGGCCGCGGTGACGCGGACGATCGCGTCGCGCCCCGTCGAGAGCTGCGGGTCGGGGACCTCCTCGAGTCGGATGTCGCGCTCGCCGTGGATGAGTGTTGCTCGCATGGGTGCTCCTGGTCGGGAGGGGGGTGGGGTCGGCGTCCACGGTACGCCCGCGACCGGCCGCGGGTGCCGGAGAGGCGGGGGCTTGCACGAACGCGCGCCGACGCGGCACGGGTGGAGAGCCGGGGCACGGCCGGGGGCGGTCCGGCGCGGGGCGGGAGGCGTCGTGCCGGAACGGAGCAGCCCCGCAGCAGCCCTGCGCCGCGTCACGGCTGCGCCTCCGCCCAGCCGTCGCGCCCGATCACGACGTGCGCGAGGAACCGCAGGCCGCACGCCTCTGCCCCGTCGGCGACCGCCCGCGTCGCCGCACGGTCGGAGGGGAGCACCACGGCCTCGCCCGCGTGGCTGTGCGCCAGGCCGATGCCCGCCGCGCCGCGCGCCAGCACCTCGGCGAGCACGGCGGCGACGGGGATCTCGGCGTGCGCCGGGGCTCCGTCGGCCAGCGTCAGGACGTCGCGGACGGCTCCGGACTCGGCGAGCGCCACCGCCAGCACGGTCTCGACCGGCCGGGCGGCCAGCAGCGGAGCGACGAGCCCGGCCAGGCCGGCGGCGTCGGTCACGCGGGCGGCGCGCGAGGCGCGGTTCATCCTCCGCCGCAGCTCGAAGGAGGCGACCAGGCGGCAGGCGGCGACCTCGCCGACTCCGCGGTGCCGCATCAGATCGCCCACCCCGGCCCGGGCGACGGCGTCGATGCCGCCGAAGCGCGCGAGGAGGCGCTGCGCGACGACGGTCGCGTTGGCGCCGCGGACGCCGGCCCCGATGAGCACGGCGAGGGTCTCGGCGTCAGTGAGCGCTTCCGGTCCGTAGGCGCGGAGGCGCTCCCTCGGCCGCTCCTCGGGAGGGAGGTCGGCCATGCGGGGGCCGGGCGTTTCGAAGGACATGCCGCCGACGCTACGGAGCCCGCCGGACGCGCCGCCCGCGGATCCCGCCACTGTGGACGAGTACCGCCCGCGAGCGCCCTGTGGAGGGACCTCCCGTCACCGCCGGCGCGCTCCTTCCCGTCCCCCTAGACGTCGGCGTCGACCGCGACCACCGCGACCTCTGCGGACTCGCGACAGGGGTCGAGCACCCCGGTCAGTCCGACGCGGGCATCCCGGCCGTCACCGACAGGCTCTCGCCGTCCGGCGCCACGTCCACCAGCACCACGTCCCCGTCGCGCACCGTGCCGCCGAGCAGCGCCGTCGCCAGCTGGTCGTCGATCGCCCGCTGCATCAGCCGGCGCAGCGGCCGCGCGCCGTATTGCGGGTCGTAGCCGCGCTCGGCCAGCCACCCGCGGGCCGCGGGCGTCACCGCCAGGTCGAGCCGTCGCTCCGAGAGCCTCCTCGACAGCCGGTCGACGTACAGCGACACGATCTCGCCGAGCTCGGTGCGGTCGAGCGCGTCGAAGATCACGATGTCGTCGAGCCGGTTCACGAACTCGGGCTTGAAGGCCTGGCGCACCATCTGCTGGACCGCCTCCTCCTTCTGCGGCCGCGACAGCGCCGGGTCCACGAGGAACTGCGACCCCAGGTTGGAGGTGAGGATGAGGATCGTGTTGCGGAAGTCGACCGTCCGCCCCTGGCCGTCGGTGAGCCGGCCGTCGTCGAGCACCTGGAGCAGGACGTCGAACACCTCGGGGTGCGCCTTCTCGATCTCGTCGAGGAGCACCACCGAGTACGGGCGGCGGCGGACCGCCTCCGTGAGCTGGCCGCCCTGCTCGTAGCCGATGTAGCCGGGAGGGGCGCCGACCAGCCGCGAGACGGCGAACTTCTCGCCGTACTCCGACATGTCGATGCGGACCATCGCCTTCTCGTCGTCGAAGAGGTGGTCGGCGAGCGCCTTCGCCAGCTCGGTCTTGCCGACGCCGGTCGGCCCGAGGAAGAGGAAGGAGCCGGTCGGCCGGTCGGGGTCGGAGATGCCCGCGCGGGTGCGGCGCACCGCGTCCGCGACGGCCGACACCGCCTCGTCCTGGCCGATCAGTCGGCGGTGCAGCTCGGTCTCGAGGTGCAGCAGCTTCTCGGTCTCGCCCTGCAGGAGGCGCCCGACGGGGATCCCCGTCCAGGCGGCGATCACCGCGGCGATGTCGTCGGCCGTCACCTGCTCGTTGACCATGCGGCCCTCGGCCGGCTCCTCCTCCGCCTCGGCGGCCGCGAGCTCGCGCTCGATCACCGGGATGTCGCCGTAGAGCAGCTTCGACGCGCGCTCGAGCTTGCCCTCGCGCTGCGCCCGCTCGGCGGCGATCCGCAGGGCGTCGAGCCGGTTCTTGAGCTCGCCGACGCGGTTGAGGGAGGCGCGCTCGCGCTCCCAGCGCTCCTGCAGCTCCTCGAGCTGGGCGCCGCGGCGGGCCAGGTCCTCGCGCAGCTTCTCCAGCCGCGCCTTCGAGGCCTCGTCCTTCTCCTTCTTCAGCGCCAGCTCCTCGAGCCTCAGCCGGTCGACGGAGCGGCGCAGCTCGTCGATCTCGACGGGAGCGGAGTCGATCTCCATGCGCAGCCGCGACGCGGCCTCGTCGATCAGGTCGATCGCCTTGTCCGGCAGCTGGCGGGAGGTGATGTAGCGGTTCGAGAGCGACGCGGCGGCGACCAGGGCGGAATCGGCGATCGCCACCTTGTGGTGCGCCTCGTAGCGCTCCTTCAGCCCGCGGAGGATCGCCACGGTGTCCTCGACGGTCGGCTCGCCGACGAAGACCTGCTGGAAGCGGCGCTCGAGAGCGGCGTCCTTCTCGATGTACTGGCGGAACTCGTCGAGCGTCGTCGCGCCGATCATCCGCAGCTCGCCGCGCGCCAGCATGGGCTTGAGCATGTTCGCGGCCGCCACCGACCCCTCGCCGCCGCCCGCGCCCATCAGCGTGTGCAGCTCGTCGATGAAGGTGATGATCCGGCCGTCGGACTCCTCGATCTCCTGGAGCACGGCCTTCAGCCGCTCCTCGAACTCGCCGCGGTACTTCGCTCCGGCGATCAGGGCCGAGAGGTCGAGGCTGACGAGCTGCTTGCCCTTGAGGCTCTCGGCGACGTCGCCCGCGACGATCCGCTGGGCGAGCCCCTCGACGACGGCGGTCTTGCCGACGCCGGGCTCGCCGATGAGGACGGGGTTGTTCTTGGTGCGGCGCGTGAGCACCTGGCTGACGCGCCGGATCTCGGCGTCCCTCCCGATCACCGGGTCGAGCTTGCCGCTCGCCGCGATGGCGGTCAGGTTGACGCCGTACTGCTCGAGTGCGGACTTCTCGTCCTGCTGGGGCATCCGACCGGCCTGCATGATGGTGGTCTCCTCCGTGGCTCGAAAGTTGAGTTCGACGGACTCAACTTTACTCCCGCGACGGCTCCGGCGGTCAGGCCGTCAGAAGATCGCTGTCGCGGCCCTGGAGCGTCTCGAGCGCGTTCCGGAGGATCGAGCGCAGCCGGAACTCGTCGATCCCGGTCAGCGCCGAGATCTCGGCCTGCGAGAAGCCGCCGGCCGCAGCCAGCAGCAGGAGCTCGCGGTCCGGGCAGTCGAGGGCGAGCAGGCCGCTGCCGAGCGGACGCCGGGCGAGCTCGTGCGCGGTGCCGAGGGTCTCGCAGAGGACCTCGAGCACCCAGAGCACGGGCTCCGGCGAGCGGGCGCCCTCGCGGGAGCGGCGCCAGACGGCGGTGAAGACGTCGGTGCAGAGCCGGTCGCGGCCGGCCGGGTCGGCCTGGACCGTGCCGACGCACGCCGAGACGAGGCCGCCGAAGCGGTCGACGAGCTCTCCCAGAGCGGAGGCGTCCCCCGTGGCGGAGCGGGTCAGCAGACGGGCGGCGTCCTGCGTCAGCGGCGGACGCACCCGTCCACCGGTCGCGTCCTCGCCTCCAGCACTCACAGGCCTCAGCGTGTCACCGACTCCGGGACGGCGGGACCAGTTGCGCGGAAGGGGGGTGACATGTAAGGAGCGGATCCGCTATCCGACATCAGAGGCGCGGCCAGCGCGCGCGGGCGAAGCAGAAGAGCCCGTAGGCGATGAGCCCGACGGCGACGAAGCCGAGGAGGAGCACACCTGCCGGCAGCTCCACGAGCGACTTCAGCGCCTCGTCGAGCCCGCCCGCCTGCTCCGGATCATGGGTGACGGCGGCGACGATCAGCAGCACGCCGAGAGCGCCGAGGACCACGCCCTTGGCGACGTAGCCGGCGACGCCGAGCACGGTGACGACGGTGCCCGCCGTACCGCCCGGCTCCGCGACGTTCTCGAGGAACTTCCTGCTCGCTCCGCGGTACACGAAGACGCCGCCGACCGCGAGGACGGCCAGTCCCGCGATCACGAGCAGCACGACTCCGCCCGGCGCCGAGAGCACCTGCGCGCTCGCGCTCTCGGACGACTCGGACGAGCTCGACCCGCCGCCCGTCGCGAACTTCAGCGCCGTCACGCCGAGGGCGCCGTAGACGACGGCCTTGCCCGCCTCCTTCAGCCGGCTGCCCCAGGTCTTCAGGGCGCTCTCGCGCGGGCGGACGAGGAACGCCTCGAGCAGCCCCCAGAGCGCCAGGCCGAAGAGGCCGACCGTGCAGATCCAGAGGATCACCAGACCGCCGGGCTGCGCCGCGAGGGCGCCGAGAGCACCGCTCTGGTCGGCCTCGCCTCCGCCGCCGCGGGCCACGCCGAGCGCGATCACTCCGATCAGGAGGTGGACGAGGCCGTTCGCCGCGAAGCCGCCGCGGGCGAGGGTCCGCACCGCCCGCGAGTCCTGGATGTCGTCGGCGGTGCGCTGGGCGTCGGCGGTGCTCGGAGTGTTCACAGGGTGGACGCTACGCGTTTCCACACCCCCGCGCCCGGCGCTCCGCCGTTCGGAGGTGCTCCCGGAGCCGGTTCTCCACACCTTTCCACAGGGTTGTCCACAGCTGTGGAATCGCTGGAAGGACGAGCGGATCACACGTCGACGGCGCGGACGAGTCCGTCCTGCACGCCGCCCAGCCAGTCGTAGACGCTGCGGATCGCGGCCGCGCTCCCCTCCTCCGGGACGACGTCGTCGGTGTCGTCGATCCCCAGCCGCACGGCCAGAGCGAGCCGCATGTCGGTCAGTGCGCGGAGCCAGGCGATCGCCTGCGGCTCCTCGAGACGGACCGCGACCTCGCCCAGCCCCTCGAAGATCCGGCCGTGACTCGTGCCGTCGCCGGCGTCGAGGGCCGCCGTGACGGCGCGGGCGTCGTCCATCTTGCGGGCGGCGAGGTCCGGAGCGGTGAAGCGGCGGAACTCGTCGGCCGCCTCGGCGTCGTCGCGGTAGGCGTCGGGCAGGAGGCGCGCGAGCGCCGGATCGGAGCGGGCCTCCTCCGAGGACGCCCCGCGGTCGAGCAGCTCGAGCATCTCGCCGGCCAGGTGGCGGAGGATCCCGGCCTCCTCGCGGTCGAAGCGGGCGACGGCCGCTCCGGAGGAGTCGCGGCGGAACGCGCGCATCAGCCGAGTCCTCGGATGCCGCGAGCGGGGTGCTCTCCGGTCTCCGCGGCGGCCGGGAGCAGCGGGGCGCTCACGCGTCGGCCTTCTGCAGCGTCGCCCACAGGCCGTAGCCGTGCATCGCCTCCACGTGCCGCTCCATCTCCTCGCGGTTGCCGGTCGCGACGACCGCGCGCCCCTCGGTGTGCACCTGCAGCATCAGCCGCTCCGCCTCGGCCCGGCCGAAGCCGAAGTAGCTGCGGAAGACGTACGAGACGTACGACATCAGGTTGACCGGATCGTCCCAGACCAGCACGATCCACGGGACCTCGGCCGCCGAGCGGGTCGCCAGGCGCTCGTCCGCGCGCTCGATCGTGTCCGCCATCCCTCCAGCGTAGGCCGCAGCGCGGACGGACGCCCGGGCGCGCGGGCCGGAGCGTGCTGCCCGCAGCCCGCGAGTGCCCAGGAGTCGTCGCACTCGGCGCGAAGCCGCGAGGACGAGACCGCGAGAAGCCAGGAGTCGTCGCAGTCGAGCGCGAGTGCGACGACTCCTGGACGGTCGACGTAGAGTCGGCAGCAGCGGCGCCCGCCCTACGCCGACAGGCGCGGCAGGACCTCCCGGGCGAAGAAGTCGAGGTGGTCGAGGTCCTGCAGGTCCATGAACTGCAGGTAGACGCGCTCGCAGCCGGCCTCGCGGAGGGACTCGAGGCGGTCGACCGCCTCGTCGACGCCGCCGGCCACTCCGTGCTCGCGCAGCTCGGCGGGCTCGCGGCCGATCGCCGCGGCACGGCGCGTGAACTCCGCCTCGTCGCCTCCGCCGACCGCGATCAGCGCGACCGAGTGCACGAGCGACGAGGGCTCGCGCCCGATCGCCCGGCACGCCTCGTCGACGCGCTCGAAGGCCCCCGGGATCGCGTCGAACTCGGGGAAGGGCAGATTGAACTCGCTCGCGAACCGCGCCGCGAGCGCCGGGGTCCGCTTGGGGCCGCCGCCGCCGACGATGACCGGCAGCGGCAGGCGGGCGGGCTTGGGCAGGGCCGGGGAGTCGGTCAGCGTGTAGTGCTCGCCGGCGAAGGAGTAGCGCTCGCCGACCGGCGTCGACCACAGGCCGGTCACGATCTCGAGCTGCTCCTCGAGGAGGTCGAAGCGGCGCGGAGGGAAGGGGATGCCGTACGCGGCGTGCTCCTCCTCGAACCAGCCGGTGCCGAGGCCGAGCTCGGCACGGCCCCCGGACATCGCGTCGACCTGGGCGACCTGGATCGCGAGGATCCCCGGCGGCCGGTAGGTGACGGAGGAGACGAGGGTGCCGAGCGCGATCCGCTCGGTCTCGCGGGCGAGGCCGGCGAGTGTCGTCCACGCGTCGGACGGGCCCACGCCGGGGTCGCCGTCCCCCATCCGGAGGTAGTGGTCGGAGCGGAAGAAGCCGTCGTAGCCGAGGCTCTCGGCGGCCTGCGCGACGGCGAGGAGGTCCTCGTAGCTCGCGCCCTGCTGGGGTTCGGTGAACACTCTGAACTGCACGGGTCCAGCCTCCCGCACCGGGGCCGGGTCATGCCAGCCCGGCTCCCCCGGCCGGGGCCGCCGACGGGCCCCCGTGTACCGTGGACGGTTGCCGCCGACGAGAGGACCCCATGTCCGAGCACCCGTCCTCCCCGGACACCGCCCCCGCCACCGCGGGCACGACCGCCCCTCCGCACCGCCTCGCGCGGTGGGTCTTCTGGCCCGCCGCCGTCCTCACGCTGTCGATCGCGGCCTTCGCGATCCTCGCGCCCGACGCCGCGACCTCCGTGTTCTCGACGCTGCAGACCACCGTCGTCAACACGTTCAGCTGGTACTACGTGCTGATCGCCGCGGTCTTCGTGGCCTTCGCCATCTGGATGGGCGTGAGCCGCTTCGGCGACATCAAGCTCGGCGCCGACGACGACGAGCCCGAGTTCTCGATGCTCGCCTGGATCTCGCTCCTCTTCGCCGCCGGCATGGGCATCGGCCTCGTCTTCTACGGCGTCGCGGAGCCGCTCACCCACTTCGCCACTCCGCGCCCGGGCGTCACCGGCACCGAGACGCAGCTCGCGCAGAGCGCGATCTCGCAGACCTACCTGCACTGGGGCGTCCACGCCTGGTCCATCTACGTGGTGGTCGGCCTCGCCCTCGCGTACGCGATCCACCGCCGCAAGCGGCCGGTGTCGATCCGCTGGGCGCTGGAGCCGCTGCTGGGCCGCCGGGTCCGCGGCGGCTGGGGCAACGCGATCGACGTGGTCGCCCTGGTCGGCACCATGTTCGGAGTCGCGACCTCGCTCGGCCTGGGCGTCACCCAGATCTCGGCGGGCCTGGAGGCGAGCGGCATCGTGGAGTCGTCGCTCACCGTGCAGATCGTGGTCATCGCCGTCGTCACGGGCCTGACCGTCTTCTCGCTGATCTCGGGCGTGGGCAAGGGCATGAAGTGGCTCTCGACCGGCAACCTGCTGCTCGCCGCCGCGCTCCTCGTCTTCGTGCTCGTCGCCGGCCCGACCCAGTTCCTCCTCCGCGAGTTCGTGCAGTCGCTCGGCAACTACCTGCAGAACTTCATCGGCCTGACCTTCACGGTCAGCGCCTACGCCGGGCGCGAGGGCGAGCAGTGGCAGGCCTCGTGGACCACGTTCTACTGGGGCTGGTGGATGTCGTGGGCGCCGTTCGTCGGCATCTTCATCGCCCGCGTCTCGAAGGGCCGGACGGTCCGCGAGTTCGTCGGCGGCGTGCTGCTCGTGCCGACGATCATGACCTTCCTCTGGTTCAGCGTCCTCGGCGGCACGGCCATCTACCGCGAGCTCTACGGCGACGGCGGCCTCGTCGGCGCCGACGGCTCGGTCGACACCAACCTGGCGCTCTTCTCGATGCTGCAGGGACTGCCCGCGGGCTCGGTGCTGACGATCGGCGCGATCCTCCTGATCGGCGTCTTCTTCGTGACCTCCGCTGACTCCGGAGCGCTGGTGATGTCGATGATCGCGACCGGCGGCGAGCCGGAGCCGCGCAACCGCATCCGCGTGTTCTTCGCCGTCGCGACCGCGCTGCTCGCCCTGTCGCTCCTGGTCGCCGGCGGCCTCGACGCCCTGCAGACCGCGGCGATCCTCTCGGCCCTGCCGTTCAGCGTCGTGATGATCCTGATGTGCGTCGCGACGGTGATCGCCTTCCGCCGCGAGATCCGCGCGTACGACAAGGCCCGCCGCAAGGCGTTCGTCGGCGACATCGGCACGTTCTACGGCCTCGAGGTCGAGGATCCGGCGGAGCGCGAGCCCGCCCACCCGATCAAGCGCCTCGCGAACCGCCTGAAGCCGGGGTCGAAGGAGTAGTCGGCTCGGAGGAGCAGCCAGGTCGGACAAGGCCGGGCGCCGCTGGGGCGCCCGGCCGGCCGATCAGCTGGGCGACGGGATGAAGGGGTGCTCCGGCGGGTCCTGGTCGTCGCCGAGGCGGGCGTCGGCGCCCTGGTCGAGCGCCTCGTCGATCGACTCGGGGTCGTCGATCTCGGCCGGGTCCTCCGGCGGGACCGGCAGGGAGTCGCCGTCGGGGCGGGTGGTGTCGGTGACGTCCTCGGGGGCGTCGAAGCCGAAGCTGCTCATGGTTCCCTCTCCGCGGTGCGCCCCGGAGGCGGCGCCGCTGCGGGCAGCCTAGGTCGCGCCCCCGGAGGCGGTCACGGACTTGACGGGGCACCCGAGGGGCGCCGCGGGGTCGGCCTGCTCCGGAGGAGCCTCCGCCCCGGCAGCCGTCAGTGCACGTACTCGAGCAGGTCGGCTCCGAGGGTGCGCATGCCCTCCAGCACCGCGAGGCGGTAGTGCAGGGTCGTGTCGTCGAACTGGGTGGCGACCGCGTAGGCGACTCCGGCGCGCGGGCCGCGGAGGACGCCCGCCTCGGCGCGGACGCCGACGTCGGTGCCGGTCGCGTTGACGAGCAGGACGCCGTGGTCGGGGTGGCGGTGCGCGAGCGGGTCGAGCCCGAACGAGGCGGCGACCATCGAGAGGTCGGTGCCGAGCGAGAGCCAGCCGATCACCCGCGAGCTCACGGCGGCGTCGACGATCTCGCCGTTCGCGAGGGTGGCGAGCAGCCAGGTCAGCTCGCGGGCGGAGCCGATCGAGAGCTGCGGCGCGTCGTCCGGGCCGCGCTCGTCGCGCACGACGTCGAGCAGGGCGGTGCGGGAGAGGCCGAGCGCCTCCGCCCGCTCGCGCACGGCGTCGAGGCCGACGCGGCGCAGCAGGACGTTGGTCGCGAGGTTGTCGCTCGAGGCCCCGACGAGGGCGGCGAGGTCGGCGATCGGCATCGACGGCACCTGGAGGTGCTGCCAGAGCCCGGAGCCCGAGACCGCGTCCGCTGCAGTCCGGTCGACCAGGCGCAGGTTCTCCTGCGGCTCGTTCGCCAGCCGGGCGGCGACCTCGATCAGCAGCACGACAGTGCCGAGGGAGGCGGTGGGCATCGAGACGGAGTCGTCGACCGCGAACAGGGTGCGGCCGGTCGCCAGGTCGACGGCGCGCGCCGAGACGACGACCCCGTCGATCGCGAGACGGCCGAGGGCGTCGAAGCCGCGCTGGAAGTTCTCGCGGTCACCGCCGCCCTTGTGGCGCCCCCGGCGGTTGCGTCGGCTCTCACGGCGGGTCTCGCTGGTGGGGATCACCACGGGTACGGCCCCTCTACGGGTCGGGAGTGCGGTCGTGCGGAGGGGGGACCTGGGTCCTCACGCGCCGGCAGGACGCGCGATCGACGGACGACCCCGCGGCATCGGTCGGCTCTCGATGCCCGGGGCTCCTCGTCCGTGCTGCGGAGGTGGTCGGCGGCGACTACCAGATGGTGACGCGCTCGCTCGGGGAGAGCCAGAGGGCGTCGCCTTCGGAGACGTCAAAAGTAGCGTAGAACTCGTCGATGTTCCGGACGATCTGGTTGCAGCGGAACTCGGCCGGAGCGTGCGGATCGATGGCGAGGAGGCGGATCGTCTCCTCGTCGCGGGACTTCTGCTGCCAGGCCTGCGCCCAGGAGAGGAAGAAGCGCTCGGCGCCGGTCAGGCCGTCCACGACGGGCGGCTCCTCGCCGTCCAGCGAGAGCAGGTACGCCTTCCAGGCGATGCCGAGACCGCCGAGGTCGCCGATGTTCTCGCCGATGGTCAGGGCGCCGTTCACGTGGTGCCCGGGCGTGGTCGCGGGAGCGAGCGCGTCGTACTGCGCGATGAGCGCCTTCGTCCGCTCCTCGAACGCGGCCCGGTCCTCCTCGGTCCACCAGTCGGTGAGGCGGCCGTCGCCGTCGAAGCGCGAGCCCTGGTCGTCGAAGCCGTGGCCGATCTCGTGGCCGATGACGGCGCCGATCGCTCCGTAGTTCGCGGCGGGGTCGCGGGCCTCGTCGAAGAAGGGGAACTGCAAGATCGCGGCCGGGAAGACGATCTCGTTGAAGCCCGGGTTGTAGTACGCGTTGATCGTCTGCGGGGTCATGAACCACTCGTCGCGGTCGAGCGGGCGGCCGATCTTGCCGAGCTCGCGGGCGAACTCGAACTCGGCCACGCGGCGGGCGTTGCCGAGCAGGTCGGCCGGGTCGATCGAGAGGGCGGAGTAGTCGCGCCAGCGCACCGGGTAGCCGATCTTGGGCGTGAACTTCGCGAGCTTCTCGAGCGCGCGCTCGCGGGTGGCGGGGCTCATCCACTCCAGGTCGACGATGGAGCGGCGGTACGCCTCGATGAGGTTCGCGACCAGCACGTCCATCGCGGCCTTCGCCGTCTCGGGGAAGTGGCGGGCGACGTAGGTGCGGCCGACCGCCTCGCCGAGCGACCCCTCGACGAGCGAGACGGCGCGCTTCCAGCGCTCCCGCTTCTGCGGGGTGCCGGTGAGGGTGCGGCCGTAGAAGTCGAAGTTGGCGTCGACGAAGCCGCTGGACAGGTAGGCCGCGGCTCCGCGGATCACCTGCCAGGACAGCCAGTCGCGCCAGGCCGGGAGGCGGTCCTCGGTGAGCAGGCCCGCGAGGCCCTGGAGGAAGCTCGGCTGGCGGACGACCACCTCGGCGAGCGCCCCCTCCGGAGCGCCCATCGCGGTGAGCCAGACGCCGAGATCGACGCCCGCGGCGAGCTCCTCGACCTCGGACCAGGAGCGGAGGTTGTAGGTCGCCTGGCTGTCGCGGCTGCGGACCTTGTCCCAGTGCGCGGCGGCCAGGTCGGTCTCGAGGGCGACGATGCGCTCGGCGCGGGCCTCGGCGGCGTCGATGCCGGCCAGGGCCAGCATCCGCGCGACGAACGGCGTGTAGGCCTCGCGGACGGAGGCGAACTCCTCCTCGCGGTAGTAGCTCTCGTCCGGCAGGCCGAGGCCGCCCTGGTTGACGAAGACGAGGTAGCGCTCAGGGCTTCCCGGGTCGTTGTCGACGAAGAGGCCGAAGAGCCCGGGGACGCCGGTGCGCTCGAAGGCGCCGACCGCGCGGAGCAGGCCGGGGATCGAGTCGACCCGCTGCACGGCGGCGAGGTCGTCGGCGATCGGGGCGGCGCCGAGCTCCTCGGCCCGCTCCTCGTCCATGAAGGAGGCGTAGAGGTCGCCGAACAGGCGCTCCTCGGTGCCGTGCTGCGCGGTCTGCGCCTCGACGATGATGTCGCGCACGGCCTTCTCCGCCTCCTCCTGGAGGAGGTGGAAGGAGCCGTAGCGCGCCTTGTCGGCGGGGATCTCGGTGCGGTCGATCCAGAGCCCGTTGACGTGCCGGTAGAGGTCGTCCTGCGGGCGCGTCGCGGGGTCGAGTTCGGAGCGGTCGATACCGGAGCGAGGCGTCGTCGAGGTCATGGCGGACAGCCTACGTCGGGGCGCCGACACGGTGGCGCGAGGTGCGGCGGGTCGAGCGCGGAGCCGCGGAGGGCGGGCGCGGAGCCGCGGGAGGGCCGGGCGCGCCACCGTCCGGCTTGCGGGGGCGGACTGCTCCTGCGAGCCGGACGGTGGCCGACGGGGACGCCGGAGCGTCAGCGCCCGAGCTGCTCCTCGACGTACGCGCGGATCGGCGTGGTCGGCCGCCCGATCAGGCGGGCGAGCGAGCCGTCGGTCCCGCCGAGGAGGCCGTCGGCGATGTTCGCGTCGAGGCCGACGACGAAGCCGACTCCGCCCTCGGGGACGCCGGCGCCGGTGAGGACGCGGGCGTGCTCGTCGGAGGAGACGTGACTGATCGCGGCGTCGCGTCCGGCGACCTCGGCGACGATCGCGGCCAGCTCGTCGAAGCTCCAGGCGGTGTCGCCGGAGAGCTCGTGCACGGTGCCGACCAGGGACGGGTCGGTCAGGGCGACCGCTGCGGCCTCGGCGTAGTCGGTGCGCGCGGCGCTGGCGACGCGGCCCTCGCCGGCGCTCGAGAGGGTGCTGCCGGTGGAGGCGAGCTCGGCGACGGTCTGCTCGTAGTTCTCGTTGTACCAGCCGTTGCGGAGGACGACGGCGGGGACGCCGCTGGCGGCGATCGCCTCCTCCGTGGCCTTGTGCTCGGGGGCGAGGATGAGCGCGCTCGTGGTCGCCTTCGGGGTGCTCGTGTAGACCAGGCGCGCGCCGGCGCGGACGGCGGCGCCGATCGCGGCGGTGTGCTGCGCGACGCGCCTGCCGACCTCGGAGCCCGAGACGAGGAGGACGGCCTCGGCGCCGGAGAAGGCGGCGTCGAGCGAGGCGGGGTCGTCGAAGTCCGCGACGGCGGTGCGGACGCCGAGGTCGGCGGCGAGCGCCTCGAGCTTCGCGGCGTCGCGGCCGGTGGCGACGATGTCGGAGGCGGCGGTGCCGCGGGCGAGCAGGTGCTCGACGGCGAGACGGCCGAGGTGGCCGGTGGCTCCGGTGACGACGAGGGTCATGAGGGGTCCTTCCTGACGGGTGGGGCGGGCGAGGTCCGCCGCCAGGAGGGTGCAACCGGCGCATCCTCCTCCTGCTTCCCGGAATGCAGTACCCACTATTTCGTTAGTACTGTCATCACCCCTGTCCCGAGGAGCACCCATGACGATCGCCGACTCCCCCCTGCTCGCCGGGGACGTCTACTCCGCCGACTGCCCGAGCCGCGAGGTCTTCGGCCACGTCACCAGCAAGTGGGGCGTCCTGGTGCTCGCGGCGCTCGCTCCGGGCACGCTGCGCTGGGGCGCTCTGCGGCGCCGGATCGGCGGGATCAGCGAGAAGATGCTCGCTCAGACGCTGCGGATCCTGGAGGAGGACGGCTTCGTGCACCGCGAGGCGCGGCCGGTCGTCCCGCCGCACGTCGAGTACCGGCTGACGCCGCTGGGAGCGGAGCTGGCGGATCGGCTGCTGCCGGTCGTCGAGTGGATCGCGGGGAACGTCGGGGCGGTCCTGGAGGCGCGCTCGGAGGGCCGCCGGGAGGGAAGGTGAGCCTCACCTTCTTGTGAGAACGTTCACGTCCCGTTCAGGGAGGAGCCTCCACCCGGCGGCATCGGCGCCCCCTCCCCCTGCTTGCCTCGATCGCGTCTCCTGCTCGTGATCGAAGGACCTCCATGTCGGACACCGCCCGCCGCCCGCTCCTCCTCCCGATGGCCGGCCACGTGCGCGGCAAGCGCAGCCCCGTCACCTGCGCGCTGAAGTGCGCCAACGCCTGCTCCACCGCGACCTGCAACACGTCGCACAACAGCTACTTCCGCGACATCGTCTCGTCGCAGCTCTCCCGCCGCAGCGCCCTCGGCCTCGGCCTGGCCGGCGCGGTCACCGTCGCCGTCGCCTCCGCCGGAGGAGCGCCCGCCGCCGAGGCGGCCGTGGCGACCTCGGCCGACGGCTCGCCGCTCGCCTTCACTCCGATCGCTCCGGTGCCGTACACGGTCGACCGGTTCACCGTCCCCGAGGGCTTCGCCTGGCAGCCGATCATCCGCTGGGGCGACCCGCTCTTCGCCGACAGCCCCGCCTTCGACATCGCCGACCAGACGGAGGCCGCCCAGGCCGCGCAGTTCGGCTACAACAACGACTACACCGACATCGTCGAGATCCCGGGCTCGAAGCGCCTCCGCGCCCTGCTCGTCGTGAACCACGAGTACACGAACGAGAGCATCATGTTCCCGGCCGCGCAGCTCGAGGCGGAGCCGGAGCGCGTGCGCGCCGTCGGCCGCGCCGCCCACGGCCTCAGCGTCGTCGAGCTGGTCCGCACCGCGGTCGACCGCCCGTGGGCCTACGTCCGCGGGGGCGAGCGCAACCGCCGCTACCTGCTCGACACCCCCTACGAGGTGACCGGCGCCGCCGCCGGCACCGACCTGCTGAAGACGGTCGCCGACCCCGAGGGCCGCACCGTGCTCGGCACGCTCGGCAACTGCTCCGGGGGCACGACGCCGTGGGGCACGATCCTCTCGGGCGAGGAGAACTTCAACGGCTACTTCCGCGCCGTCGGCACGAGCGACGCCGAGAAGCGCTACGGCCT
This sequence comes from Rathayibacter sp. AY1C5, assembly GCF_002931705.1. Classification (NCBI taxonomy): domain Bacteria; kingdom Bacillati; phylum Actinomycetota; class Actinomycetes; order Micrococcales; family Microbacteriaceae; genus Rathayibacter; species Rathayibacter sp. AY1C5. The sequence continues at coordinate 140,675 of NZ_PSWD01000003.1, read as the reverse complement.
CGCCGACTCCGAGACCTCGCGCCTCTGGGAGCTCGACGACCCCCGCTTCGACGCCCGCACCCCGGGCTACGAGAACGAGCCGAACCGCTTCGGCTGGATCGTGGAGTTCGACCCCTTCGACCCCGACTCCACGCCGAAGAAGCACACGGCGCTCGGCCGGCTCAAGCACGAGGGCGCGAACGTCATCATCGCCCCGGACGGCCGCGTGGTCGCGTACCAGGGGGACGACGAGCGCTTCGACTACCTCTACAAGTTCGTCTCGACGAAGCGCTACATCGAGGGCGACCGCGCCCACAACAAGACCCTGCTGGAGGAGGGCGACCTCTACGTCGCCCGCTTCACCGGCGACTCCCCCGTGGCCGAGATCACCGGCACCGGGGCGGCCCCCTCGGACGGCGGCTTCGACGGCATCGGCGAGTGGCTGCCCCTGGTGCTGAACGGCGCCTCGACGATCGCCGGGATGAGCGTCGCCGAGGTGCTCGTGCACACCCGCCAGGCGGCGGACGCCGCGGGCGCGACCAAGATGGACCGCTGCGAGGACGTGCAGCCCAGCCTGGTCAGCGGCCGGATCTACGTGGCCTGCACCAACAACTCCGCCCGCGGCACCGAGGGCGCCAAGGAGGGCGCGACCGAGGTCAACCCGCGCACCGAGAACCGCGACGGCCACATCGTCGAGATCATCGAGGACGGCGGCGACCAGACCGGCCGCACCTTCACCTGGAACCTGCTGATGCTCTGCGGCGACCAGGCGCAGGGCGACGTCGTCTACTTCTCCGGCTTCCCGGCGGACCAGGTCTCGCCGATCTCGTGCCCGGACAACCTGGCCTTCGACTCGGTCGGGAACCTCTGGATCTCGACCGACGGCGCCCCGAGCGGCATCGGCTACAACGACGGGCTCTTCAAGGTCGCGCTCGAGGGCGCGACGCGCGGCAGGGTGGAGCAGTTCCTCTCGGTGCCCCGCGACGCCGAGACCTGCGGACCGATCGTCCACGACCTCGACCAGCACGTGTTCGTGGCGGTGCAGCACCCGGGCGAGGAGGGCACCTTCGAGGCGCCGACCTCGTTCTTCCCGGACTACGGATCGACGGCGGCGGGAGCGGTGGCGGCACCGCGTCCGACCATCGTGCAGATCCTGCCGGCGTCGCAGGTCGTGGCGCCGACTCCGACGCCGACCGCCGGGCCGACCACGGCACCGACGACCCCGCCGACCACCGCGCCCACGGCGACTCCCACCACGGCACCGACCGCCGGGCCGACTGCGGCGCCCACCGTTGCTCCGTCCCCGGTGCCCACGACCGCGCCGACCGGCACGCCGACCCCGCTGCCCGTCGGCGGCTCGGGCGGCGGGCTGGCCTCGACCGGAGTCGAGAGCGTCGGCCTGATCGCGGGCGCCACCGCGCTCCTGGCCGCGGGCGCCACCGCGCTCGGACTCGGAGCGCGCCGCCGCGCGGCCGCCGAGGGCGAGGACGACCAGCAGGCGTGAGGCCGGACAGGGCCCGGGACCGATCACAGGATCGGGGCCCGGGCCCTGTCGCGCTCGGGGACCCGCCGCTCAGGCCCCCGGGACCGGCGGGCCGGTGCGCCAGCGGAGGATCGCCGCGGCGTCGGCGTCGTGCGGCAGCGTCACCACGTCGACCCCCTCCGGAGCGGTGCGGGAGTCGGTGACGAGCACGCGCGCGTCCGTGAGCACGGCGGCGCGGGCCAGCGCGAGGGCGGCGTCGACGGAGTCGATCACCTCGGCGCCCAGCGCCTCCTCCGGGGCCGACGCGACCCACGGCTCCGCGGCGAGCGCCAGCAGAGCGCGCTCGCGCAGCCGGCCGGGGTCGAGCACCAGCGTCTCGACCTGTGCCGAGGCCAACGCCGTGACGATCGCGCCGAGCGAGTACTCGACGGTGCGGCGCGGCTCCCCGGTGCGCAGGGCGTCGAGCACGTCCTCCTTCTCGCGCAGCAGGATGCGGTCGAGCTGCTCGTCGACGAACCGCTCCAGCGCCCCCTCCTCGCTGCCGGCGGCCCGCGTGTTCACGGGCTCGACGGCCAGGATCGCGGCGCTGCTCGGCGAGAGCTGCTGCGCGAGCAGCTGCCGGGCGTGGATGTCCCCCGCGACGACCAGCAGGCACGGCCGGTGCACGCGCACGAGCTCGTCCACCGCGGCGGCGAGCTCGGCCTGCGTGCGCCGCCAGATCTCCTCCGCGTGGTGGTGGAACCGGTCGTGCCGCCAGCCGCCGGCCTGCGCCTTGTGGAGGGTGTCGGTGCGGCCCTGCACGGCCTGCTCGGCCTCGGGTCGCTGCGCGCCCAGGCGGTGCAGGCGGATCTCGCCGCCGTCCCGCGAGGTCTCGACGACGAGGACGCGCAGGTCGGGCCGGTGCTGCAGCAGCGGCACGATGTCGGGGAGCGGGCTGTAGGAGACGCCCTCGGGCGCGACCGGCCGACCCGGCAGCACTTCGTTCAGCACGACCCTCCCGTCCACGGCGACCGCGAAGAGGCAGCAGGCGCCCTGGGGGCGCCCGGCCCCCTCGAGCAGAGCGGCGAGAGCCCGGATGTCGGCCTGCGGCGCACCCTGGCGGGCGAGCTCGTCTCCGAGGGACGTGGCGCGCTCGAGCGAGATGTCCGGCGGATCCCCGGAGTCGATCGCGAGGTCGACGTAGAGCTGCGACACGGGCCGGGAGTCGCGGAGGAGCTCGGCCAGGGTCGGGAGAGCGGGGGTGGTGGTCACCATCGGGTCGTCCTTTCCTGTCGTGTCCCGACAGTGTCGGACGGCAGGAGCGGGAGGAGGGACGGGGTTGACTGCTCGCGCGCGCCTCAGAGCAGGCGGCGGGCGGAGGCCCAGGCGGTGAGCTCGTAGCGGGAGGAGAGCTGCAGCTTGCGGAGGACGGCGGAGACGTGGGACTCGACCGTCTTGACCGAGATGAAGAGCTCGGCCGCCGCCTCCTTGTAGGCGTAGCCGCGGGCGATCAGGCGCATCACCTCGCGCTCGCGAGCCGAGAGCCGGTCGAGCTCGTCCACCGACTCCGCCTGCTCGCCCGCCAGCGCCCCGAAGGCGTCGAGCACGAAGCCGGCCAGGCGCGGCGAGAACACGGCGTCCCCGCCCGCCACCGCGAGCACGGCCCGGCTCACCTCGGCTCCGGAGCTGGCCTTGGTGATGTAGCCGCGGGCGCCGGCGCGGATCACGCCGACCACGTCCTCCGCGGCGTCCGAGACGCTCAGCGCCAGGAAGCGCGACGACGACCCGGCGCTGCGCCGCAGCACCTCGGCCCCGCCTCCGCCCGCACCGCCCGGCAGGTGCACGTCGAGCAGCACCACCTCGGGCGCGAGCGAGGCGACCAGGCCGACGGCGGAGTCGACGTCGGCCGCCTCCCCGACGACCTCGAGCTCGGGGGCGAGGTCGGCCCGCAGGCCGGAGCGGAAGATGGAGTGGTCGTCGACCAGCAGCACGCGGGTCACCGCTCGACCTCCGCGGGGAGCCGCAGATGCACCTCGGTGCCTGTGCCGCCGACTCCGGGGCGCACGGTCGCGCTGCCGCCCGCGCGCGCCATCCGGCCGATGATCGACTCGCGGATGCCGAGGCGGTCGCCGGGCACCTCGTCGAGGACGACGCCGGGGCCGCGGTCGCGCACGAACACGTCGACGCCCTGCACGGAGGACTCGAGGTACACCGAGACGTCGCCGCCCGCGTGCCGGGCCGCGTTGAGCACGGCCTCGCGGGTCGCGGCGAGGAGCGCGGCGGCGCCGGGGACGGACGCTCCGACGGCCACCACCTCGAGGTGCACGGGGTAGTCGAGCTCGACGGCGGCGGCGATCGCCCGGACCTCGGCGGCCAGGTCGTTGGCGACCGGGACGTCGCGCTCGAACAGCCAGTCGCGCAGCTCCCGCTCCTGGGCGCGGGCGATGCGGGCGACCTCGCTCGAGGCTCCGGCGCGGTTCTGGATGAGCGCGAGGGTCTGCAGCACGGAGTCGTGCAGGTGCGCGGCGATCTCTGCCCGCTGCTCCTCGCGCACGCGGGCGGCCCGCTCGCCCATCAGCTCGGACCAGAGGGTCACCACCCGGGGCGCGGCCAGCACGCCGGCGGCGATCAGCAGCACACCCACGGCGAGCACCGCGTTGAGGGCGCTCGGGCGGCCGGTGAGCACGGCCGCTCCGGCGAGCACCAGCAGCGCGCAGGAGGCGAGGCGCACCGCGGAGCCGTACCGGGCGGGGCGGACGGCGTCGCCGCGGTCGAGCCCGAGGCTCCAGCCGACGGCTCCTCCCGCGAGCAGGCCGACGGCGACGAGCGCGCGGGTGATGTCGGCGTCGTCGCCGCTGTCGACGGTGATCAGCACGGCGAGCGCCGCGACGGCGGCGGCGAGGGTCAGCAGGCCGGCCACGGGAGCGGAGCGGCGGACGGCCGGATCCGCGTCGCGCGAGTCGAGCGGCGCGAGGGGCACCAGCGCCCAGAGCCAGAGGTAGAGGAGCGCGCCGCCCCCGCCGAGCGCGGTCGTGAGGACGGCCAGGAGGCGGGTCCTCCGCACGCTCCAGCCGAGGTGGTCGGCGACCGCGGTGCACACTCCGCCGAGCAGCATCGTCCGCGGCCGCTGCAGCGGGGGGCGGACGGCGGTGCCGGGGACTGTGCTCACCCCTGCATCCAAACAGGTCGGCCGCACGATCGGGGGTGCTCTCGGGGTCGGATCAGGGGTTCCCCCGATGGTCCGGGCCGTGGGGCGCACGGGAGACTCGCAGCATGACAGGACAGAGCACGACCCCGCCGGGCTCCGCGGAGCCGGACGGCACGGATGCGGCGAGCACAGCGACGACGCCGATCGGGACGGATCCCGGAGCGGCCGGCCCGGCCAGCACCGGCCCCGAGAGCCCCGACCCGGGAGCCTCCGGCCCCGCCGATCCGCCCCCTGCGCCCGAGAACCGCTTCGTGCTCTGGCTGCGCGGCCTCGACCTGCCTCGCCGCCCCGGCTGGATCGGCGGCGTCTGCGCGGGGATCGCCGACCGGCTCGGCATCGACCCGCTGATCGTGCGCGGGATCGTGCTCGTCGTCGCGGTGCTGGGCGGGCCCGCGCTCCTCCTCTACGCCGCGGCCTGGCTGCTGCTGCCCGACCAGGACGGCGCCCTGCCGGTGGAGCGGCTGCTCCGCGGCTCGCTCGACCGGGTGCACGCCGGGATCGGCGTCCTCGTGCTCGCCTCGATGCTGCCGGTGGCGCAGGGCTTCTGGTCGCTCGGCGGCGCCTACACCGGGGCGATGCCCTGGGCGCCCGCGACCGGGCGGACGCTGTGGTCGCTCGTGGTGCTCGGGCTGATCGTGGCCTTCGTGGTCTGGATCGTGCGGCGGAGCCGGCGATCGGACGACGCGGCCGCTCACCCGGCCCCGGGCTCCCCGTCCGCACACCCCTCCGCGACGCTCCCCTACCCCGCGCCCTCCGCTCCCGCCTACCCCGCACCCGACCCCGGGCTGCAGGACGAGCGCCCCTCGTCCCCCGAGGCCGTCGCCGAGTGGCGCGAGCGTCAGGAGGCCTGGCGGGCCGAGCGGGAGGCGTTCCGCGCCCAGCAGAGCGCGTCTGCCCGTGAGACGGCCCGCGCCCGGGCGGAGGAGGCGCGACTCGCCGCCGCCGCCGTCACCGCCGCGCGCCTGGAGCGCCAGCGTCTCCGACGCGCCGCGAACCCCCGGCTGCGGGCGAGCCTCACGCTGCTCGCCCTGGGCGCCGCCGCGCTGACCGGCGCACTGGTCTCGCTCACCGCCTCCGGACCGACGGCCCTCGTCGTCGGAGCCGCCTCGGTCGCGCTCGTGCTCGCCGTGGTGATCGTGCTCGCCGGCCTGTTCCGGAGGCGCGCGATCGCGCTGATCGCCCTCGCGACGGTCGCGCTGGTCACGGCCGCCTGCGCCGCCGTGCTGCCGACCGACCGCGAGCTGCTCCCCGTGCTCGGCACCTACGGCTTCTCGAGCGCCGCTCCCGGCCGCTACGCGACGCTCGCGGCGAGCGACCTGCGCGTCACGGTCGCACCCGGCTACGAGACCTCCGGCGAGCCGCTGGACCTGTGGATCGGCTACGGGCACGTGTCCGTCGCCACGACGGCGGGAACGGCGGTCCGCCTGGAGGCGACCACGGAGGACACCGAGCTCCTCGTGCTGGACGCCGACGGAGGCGCGATCGACGCGCCCCGCGAGGTCCGCACCGCCGACGGCCGTCAGCTGTGGACGCAGACCTTCGGCGATCCCGAGGCCGAGCCGTTCGTGGTCCGCATCGCCCAGGAGGGCGGGTCGATCCGCGTCCAGGACTCCACACCGGGCGCCGACTCCGGCACCATCGCGCCGGACGCCGACGCCACCCCGACACCCACCCCGAGCCCCACCCCCCAGACCGGAGCCGCACGATGACCACCACGCCCACCCCCGCCACCGCTCGCCCGCGGATCCGCGTCGGCGCCGTCCTCTACGGACTCGTCCTCGCCGCCGCCTCGATCGGATTGCTCGTCGTCTCGGCCGACCCGGTGCTGCGCGCGCAGGTCGTCGAGCGCGGGATCACCCTCGAGCCCGGCGCCGCGCTCGCCCTGGCCGTCGCCGCGCTCGGCGCCATGGCGCTCCTCCTCGCGCTCGCCCGCCTGCTCGACCGGCGCGCCGCTCGCGACGACGGCTGACCCCGGCGCGGGACGCCGGGTGCTCGCAACCCCCTGCCCCGCATCCGCCGAGAGGCGCAGACTCGTCCCGGGCGATCGCCCGCCACCCCCTGGAGACGAGACCATGCCCTTCTGCGCCCTCGAGAGCCTCCGCTGATGGAGCTGGGCATCGCCGCGATCGTCGGCATCTCGGTCCTCGTCGCGGTCGCCGTCTTCTCGCGGCGCCTCGGCGTCGCCGCCCCGATCGTCCTCGTGCTCGCCGGCGTCGGCCTCTCGTACATCCCCGGGGTGCCGGAGGTGGTCGTCCCGCACGAGTGGGTGCTCGACGGCGTGCTGCCGCCGCTGCTCTACGCGGCGGCGCTCAGCGTCCCGTTCATCGACTTCCGCCGGAACCTCACCACCATCACCGGCCTGTCGGTCGTGCTGGTGCTGATCTCGGCGGCCGGCGTCGGCGCGCTCCTCTTCCTCCTCCTCCCCGAGCTCGGGCTGGGCCTGGCGATCGCCGTGGGCGCGATCATCAGCCCGCCCGATGCGGTCGCCGCGACCTCGGTCGGCCGGCGCCTCGGCCTCCCGCCGCGTCTGCTCACCCTGCTCGAGGGCGAGGGACTGATCAACGACGCGACCGCGCTGGTCCTCCTCCGCTCGGCTCTCGCCGCCGCCGCGGGGACGCTCGCGACGCCGTGGGCCGCGATCGGCGACTTCCTCTACGCGGTCGTCGTGGCCGTCGTGGTCGGGTTCGTGGCCAGCGTCGTCACCGTCTTCGTCCGCTCGCGGCTCGAGGACCCGGTGCTCAACACCGTCCTCTCCTTCATCGTCCCCTTCGTCGCGTTCATCCCCGCCGAGGGCCTGGGCGCCTCGGGCGTGCTCGCCGTGGTCGTCGCCGGCCTGCACACCGGGCACGCCTCCTCCCGCGCTTTCACCGCCCAGTCGCGGGTGAACGACCGGATCAACTGGCGGACCGTGCAGTTCCTGCTCGAGAACGGCGTGTTCCTGCTGATCGGGCTCGAGATCCGCTCGCTGATCCACGACGCCGACAGCGCGCGCCTCTCCGTGCCCGGAGCTGTCGGGATCGGCCTGATCGCGGTGGTCGGGCTGATCGTCGTGCGCTTCCTCTGGGTCGGCCCGGTCCTCCTCGGCGAGCGCTGGCAGACCCGCCGGGCCGAGCGCCGGGCCCGCGAGCAGAAGGAGCTGCTCGAGTCGCCCGAGGCGCAGGAGCTGCCGAAGGAGGAGCGCGGCCGGGCGAAGCGGCGCTACCTGCTGCGGCGCAGCGACTACCGGCACTTCAGCCGCAACGGCATCGGCTGGCGCGGCGGTCTGGTGCTCGGCTGGTCCGGGATGCGCGGAGTGGTGACCCTCGCGGCCGCGCAGTCGCTGCCCGAGGACATCCCGTACCGCCCGCAGCTCGTGCTGATCGCCTTCACCGTGGCCGTCGCGACCCTGCTGATCCAGGGCAGCACGCTGCCGCTGCTGATCCGGGCGCTGGGCATCCGCGGGATCGACGTGCCCGAGGACCAGCGCGCGCTCGCGGGCCTGCTCGACGAGATCACCGAGAAGGGCCTCTCGGTGCTGGAGCGCCCGGGCGACGCCGTCGAGGGCGCCGACGGCGTCGCTCCGGACGTCCTGGAGCGGGTGCGGCAGACGTCGTTCCTCCGCTCCGAGGCCGCCTGGGAGCGCTCGCGCGGCACGGAGAGGTCGGTCGCGGACACTCCGCACCGCCTCTACCGAGCGCTGCGCCTCGCCGTGGTCGCGGCCGAGCGGGAGGCGCTGCTGGACGCGCGCTCGCGCCGCGCCTACCCGCAGCGCATCCTCCGCGACGCCCAGTCGCTGCTCGACCTCGAGGAGACGCGGCTGCGCGTGCGGCGGGGCGCCGAGTCCTGAGGGCTCGGGATCGTGACGATCGTTCCCGGGGATGCCCGCGCTGATCCGCGCCCTGTGGAGGAGCGCCGGGCTCCTCGAGTGCGCCATCCGGATCGACCCCTCGGACCACGGCCGTCCGGCCTCCCCGGCATAGCCCGCCGATGCGTCACCCCCCGTTAAGCCCGCGCTCCCCGCTTCCTCTGGCACTGCCGTCGCCCCGCCCGTAACCTGCGGATCGCCTGAGAATCGGAAGCTCGATGCGCCCGCACTCGAAGAGGGGTGGCGGGTCGGGGCGGATCCCCTCGGGCGATATCACGAGGGCCGATCCGCGCGCCAGCCCTCGCAGAGAGGGCAGACGGGGCACTGAGAGGAACGCTATCCCGTGCGGCGCCGGAGCGCACGCCTCACTTCGTTCGAGTGCTCTCAGGTCCAGTCGAGAGCGGAGCGCTCGGCCCAGTAGCGGACCGGATCCACGGCGAGCGCCGGGAGGTCCGGGAGCTCCCGGGGCTGCGCGCGCAGGTTGGCCCGCAGCTGCTCCGGAGTCGCCGCGCCGCTCAGCACGACGTCGGCCCAGGGCTGCGCGAGGGCGGCCCCCAGGGCGACGGCGTCCGGCGCGGCGCCGACGTGCTCGATCGGGTGCGCCACGAGCCTCCCGTTGGCGAGGGCCTCCTTGACCACCACCAGCCAGCCGTCGTCGTGCGCGGCGGCGAGCGCCCGGCCCGCGGACTGCTCGAGCGGGTTCCAGGTGCTCTGGACCGCGCTGAACGGCGACTCCGGGATCGCGCGGGCGAGCTCGATCACGCGCGCCTGCTCGGGTCCGCTGGTGGAGAGGCCGACGCGCACTCCGGAGCCGGCGAGGCCGCGCAGTCGGTCCAGCAGCGGGCGGTCGGTGAGGGCCGGGCTCTCGGGAGTGATCGAGTGGACGAGGTAGGAGTCGGGCGCCGAGCCGAGCGCGTCGAGCGTGAGCGGCCACTGGCGGTCGAGCATCGCGACCGAGTGCTCCTTGCGCTCGTGCACCGGCGCATCCATCGCCCACCCGCCGACGTACTCGTAGCCCCACTTCGACTCGATCGTGAGCGCCGCCCGCCGCTCCGGATGCCGGGCGAGCCAGCCGCCGAGGAACTCCTCCGCCCGCCCGTAGGAGCGCGCGGCGTCGAGGAAGCGGACGCCGGCGTCCCACGCCGCGTCGAGCAGCAGGTGCGTGCGCTCCCTCAACGCGTCGACGCTCCGCTCGGCCGCAGGGCCGAGGTCGTCGTCGCGCCCTGCCGTGATGTACGCCGGCCGGCCCACGGCCGCCAGCCCGATCCCGAAGCGCTGCATCCCGCCCACGGTACGCCGGTCCCGGAGCTCCGGCAGCCGCTAGCGTCGAGCGGTGACCTCCGCCCTCGACCGCAGCATCCTCCGGCTCGCCGTCCCGGCGCTGGGCTCGCTGGTCGCCGAGCCGCTGTTCCTGCTCACCGACTCCGCCCTGGTCGGCCATCTCGGCGCCGTCCCGCTCGCCGGGCTCGCGCTGGGCGGCACGGTGCTGCAGACGATCGTCGGCCTGATGGTCTTCCTCGCATACAGCACGACTCCGCGGGTCGGCCGGGCCCTCGGCGAGGGCGACGAGCGAAGGGCCGTGGCGGCCGGGATCGACGGCGGCTGGCTGGCCCTGCTCCTCGGCGCCGGCATCGCCGTGGTGGGCGCGCTGACCGCTCCGGCCGTCGTGGCGCTCTTCGGCGCGGAACCGGCGGTGGCCGAGGCGGGCGTGCGGTACCTGGCGGTGAGCATGGCCGGGATCCCCGCCATGCTCGGCGTCTTCGCGCTCACCGGGCTCCTCCGCGGCTTCCAGGACACCCGCACTCCGCTGGTGATCGCCGCCGGCGGATTCGCCCTCAACGCCGCTCTCAACGCCGTGCTGATCTACCCGGCCGGCCTGGGGATAACCGGCTCCGCACTGGGGACGGTGATCGCGCAGTGGGCCATGCTCGCGGCCTACGCGGGAGTCGCGCTGCGGCTCGCCCGGAGGGTCGGCGCGCCGCTGCGGCCGCACCTCGCGGGCCTGGCCTCCTCCGCGGGATCCGGCGGCTGGATGCTGCTGCGCACAGCGAGCCTCCGCGCGGCGATCCTGCTCGCGGTCGCGACCGCCACCTCGCTCGGGGCGGAGGAGCTGGGCGCCTTCCAGGTGGCGATGACGCTGTTCTCGACGGTCGCCTTCGCCCTCGACGCGGTGGCGATCGCCGCGCAGGCGCTGCTGGGCCGCCTCCTCGGCGCGGGCGACGCCGAGCAGGCCCGAGCCGTCACGAAACGCTGTGTGACCTGGGGAATCGGTGCGGGAGTAGTGCTCGGAGCGCTGGTCACCGGTCTGAGCGGTGTCCTGCCGTACGTCTTCTCGAGCGACCAGGAGGTGCTGCGGCTGCTCCCCGCGGCGATCGCGGTCGTGGGCCTCACCGCTCCGCTGGGCGGCTACGTCTTCGTGCTCGACGGCGTGCTGATCGGCGCCGGCGACGGCCGCTACCTGGCGCTCAGCGGCCTCGCGAACCTCGCCGTCTTCGTCCCGCTCGCCCTGCTCGCCCCCGCCGCGCCCGCCGAATGGCGCCTCCTCGCGCTCTGGCTCGCCTTCGCCGTCGGCTTCCTCGGCGCCCGCGCGGTCACCCTCGGGCTCCGGGTCCGCAGCGACGTCTGGCTCCGCTGACCGCACTCCTCCCCTGTGGAGAAGCCTGTGGACAACTCCGGTCAGCGCGGCGGAGCGCTGGTGTTCCCGCGGTGGAAGACGGCGTGGAAGCAGACCGCCTCCGCCTCCTCGTCGGCCAGGAGCGCGACCGCGGCCCGTCCCGCCGCACGGCCCTTCTCGACCGCGGGCTGGGCCATCGTCGTGAGGTCGTACTCGGCCGCGAGACCGGGCACCTGCACGCCGTCGAAGCCGACCACCGAGAGGTCCTCGGGCACGCGCAGCCCGCGCTCCTCCGCCGCGAGGATCACGCCCGCGGCCAGCAGATCGCTCTGCGCGACGACCGCGGTCGGCGGCTCCGTCCCCTCGAGCAGCGTGCGGCCCGCGGCGACGCCCTCGTCGACGGAGCTCGCCGCGGCGGCGACGACCGACGCCTCCGGGAAGACGTCCTGCACGCCGAGGAGGCGGTCGACCGGAGTGATGCTGGGGCTCGAGCGCCAGCCGGGCGGGATCGCGCCGCGGCGGCGGTCCTTCGCGAACGGGAGCGCGACCACCGCGACCCGCTCGTGGCCGAGCTCGCGCAGGTGCTCCGCGAGGGTGCGGCTGGCCTCGCGGTTGTCGAGCGAGATCACGGCGCCGCCCAGCTCCGAGAGGCCCTCGACCACGACGACCGGCACCCCCCGGCGGCGCAGCACGGCGACGGAGTCGTCGACCGACGGGCTGCAGCCGACCAGGATCATCGCGTCGACCGGGGCCGTCGCCAGCAGGCCCGCGCCGTCGCCGGTCTCGGTGAGCAGCAGGATCCCGGCGTCGACCCCGCCGAGCACGTCGGCGATCCCGTCGAGCATGGCGATCTTGATCGGGTCGCGGAACGCGTGCAGCATCCGCTCGTCCACGACGACCCCCACGATCCCCGAGCGGCCGCGGCGGAGCGAGCGCGCCCGCGGGTCGGGGCCGGCGTAGTCGAGCTCGGACGCCGCGCGCAGCACCCGCTCCTTCGTGGCCTCCGAGACGGGGCCGGAGCCGCTGAAGACCAGCGAGGCGGTGGAGGGGGACACTCCGGCCCGGCTCGCGACGCGGGCGAGCGTCGGCCGGGGGCTCTTGCGGGGTTCCACGTTCCTCCTCGTGGGGGCGGCGCGCTCGTCGTCGGTTGACCGTCCCCGGGGTTCCGGATAGCTTAGACCGGCTCGCTTCGAATCGATTCGACCGTGCCTCTCGATCCGATGCCCGGATCCCGCCCGCACCAGGAGAACCGCCATGACCTCGACGTCCGCGCTCACGCGCCCGCAGCTGGTCGCCTGGCGCAACGCCGTCTTCACGATCTTCGTCCTCAGCGGGATCTCGATCGCCACCTGGGTCTCGCGCACCCCCGCCATCCGCGACGAGCTCCAGCTCTCGACCGCCGGAGTGGGCCTGCTGATCCTCTCGATGTCGATCGGCGCGATCGTCGGACTCGCGTTCTCGACGCCGGTCATGGGCGCGATCGGCGCCCGGCGCGGCATGGCGCTCGGCCTCACCGTCTCGGCGGCGGGCCTCGCGGTGCTGGGCGTCTCGGCCGACGTCATCGGCGTCCTCCCCGCGGCCTTCGCCGGCATGGCGATGCTCGGCTTCGGCAACGGAGCGGTCGACGTGATGATGAACGTCGAGGGAGCGGCCAACGAGAAGGCCTTCGGCAAGACGCTCCTGCCGCTGTTCCACGCCTTCTTCAGCCTCGGCACCGTGGCCGGCGCGCTGATCGGCGCGGGCGCCTCCGCCCTGGCCGTGCCCGTCGCCGTCCACCTCGGCGCGATCGCCGTGGTGATCGCCGTGACCGCGGTGATCGCGATCCGCTTCGTCCCGGTCCGCGAGGAGCTCGACACCTCCGGCGCGGCGACCACGGTGAAGCCGCCGGTCCGCGAGCGCGTCGCCGCCTCCCTCGGCGTCTGGCGCGACGGCCGCCTCGTCCTCATCGGCCTGATCATGCTGGGCATGGCCTTCGCCGAGGGCTCCGCGAACGACTGGCTGACCCTGGCGATGGTCGACGGCCACGGCACCGACAAGACGACCGCCGCCGTCGTGTTCGGCGTGTTCGTCGCCGCCATGACGGTCGGACGCGTGATCGGCGGACCCGTGCTCGACCGCTTCGGCCGCGTCCCGGTGCTGCGCGCCTCCGCCGGGCTCGCGATCGTCGGCATCCTGCTGTTCATCCTCGCCCCGGTCGACGCGCTCGTCGTCGTCGGCGCGGTCGCCTGGGGTCTGGGCTGCTCGCTCGGCTTCCCGGTGGGCATGTCGGCCGCGGCGGAGGGGCCGCACTCGGCCGCCCGCGTCAGCGCGGTGGCGATGCTCGGCTACGTCGCGTTCCTGGTCGGACCGCCGGCGATCGGCTTCCTCGGCGAGCACTACGGACTGCTGAACGCCCTCTTCCTGGTGCTGGCCCTGGTGGTCGTGGCCGGGCTCGCCTCCCCCGCCGCCCGCAGCCGGCGGAGCTGACCGCCCCGCTCCACGCGCCTCCGCAAGCCCCCGTGGGGCCCGGGCGCCCTGGCGCGCCTCCCCCTAGGCTTCCCAGGACGGCGGTGGAGGGGGAGCGGATGCGGTACCGAGCGCGCGACGGCGCCCTGCTCCACGTCGACGAGCACGGAGCCGGTCAGGGGCGGCCCCTGGTGGTCGTCCCCGGTGAGCCGGAGCGCCACCCCTCCTACCTCGGCTCGTTCGCCTCGATCGCCTGCACGCGCCGCGTCCTCGTGCTGCACCCGCGCGGAGTGGGCGGCTCCGCGGAGCTGCCTCCCGCTCCCCCGGCCACGACGGCCGCCGACGTGGAGGACCTCCGCCGCCACCTCGGCGTCGACGAGCTCGATCTCGCCGCGCACGACTCCGGCTGCCGCGCCGTCCTGCTCGCCGCCGTAGACGCGCCCGAGCGCGTCGCCCACCTGCTCCTGATCGCCCCCGGCACCGCCTGGCTCGGGATCGACGACCGGGCTGCCGGTCACACGACTCCCGCCGGCTCCGACGACACCGCGGCGATCCGCGACGCTCTGCAGCGCCTCGACTGCCCCGCAGTCGTCCTCGGCGGCGAGGACGATCCGGTGACGGGCATCGCAGCCCTGGAGGCGCTCACCGCGCTCCTGCCGCAGGCGAGCCTGGCCGTCATCGAGTCGAGCGGCCACTACCCGTGGGCGGAGGCGCCGGCCGAGTTCGCGGTCGCGCTGCGCGCCTCGCTCTCGGTGCCGCCGCCCGCTCCTCCGCTCGGCCGCCGGCCTCCCGTCGCCGCGCACTGAGCCGGGAGCCCGCCGGGGCCGTGCCGTCTATCCTCGACGGGTGCGTCTCGTCATCGCGCGCTGCTCCGTCGACTACACCGGCCGTCTCAGCGCCCACCTCCCGCTCGCCACCCGCCTCCTGCTCGTCAAGGCCGACGGGAGCGTCCTCATCCACTCCGACGGCGGCTCCTACAAGCCGCTGAACTGGATGAGCCCGCCCTGCACGCTGATCACGGGCGAGCCCGACGAGGAGGCGCGCACCGCGGGAGTGACGCAGCAGTGGACCGTCGCGCACCGCAAGACCGGCGACGCTCTCGTCGTCTCGATCCACGAGGTGCTGCACGATTCGGCGCACGAGCTCGGCGTCGATCCGGGACTCGTGAAGGACGGAGTGGAGTCGCATCTCCAGCGCCTTCTCGCCGAGCAGATCGGCCTCCTCGGAGAGGGGCACACTCTCGTCCGGCGCGAGTACATGACCGCGATCGGCCCGGTCGACATCCTCGCCCGCGATTCCTCGGGAGCCGCCGTCGCCGTCGAGATCAAGCGCCGCGGCGAGATCGACGGAGTGGAGCAGCTCACCCGCTATCTCGAGCTGATGAATCGCGATCCGCACCTCTTCCCGGTGACGGGAGTCTTCGCCGCTCAGGAGATCAAGCCGCAGGCGCGGACTCTCGCCGAGGACCGCGGAATCCGCTGCGTGGTGCTCGACTACGAGGCCATGCGCGGCACCGACGACTCCCACACCCGCCTGTTCTGACAGGCACGGCGAAGGCCCCCGCGATCGGATCACGGGGGCCTTCCGCTCACCGGGCGCGAGGCCCGGGAATGCGGCGTCTCACCGGGCCGAGAGCCCGGCGGCCGCTACTTGTGGGCGGCCTGATAGGCGGCCTGGACCTCGGAGGGGATGCGTCCGCGGTCGGAGACGGGGTGGCCGTTGGCGTTCGCCCACTCGCGGATGGCCTTGAGCTGCTTGGGGTCGCTCTTGGAGGCGGTCGCGACGCTCGTGGCGGCCGCGGGGCGCGAGCCGACGCGGCGGGCGCTCGAGACGAACTTCTCGAGCGCCGAGTGGAGCTCGGCGATGTTGTCGGGGCCGAGATCGATCTCGTAGTTGGCGCCCTCGATGCTGAAGCGGACGGTACCGCCGTCACCGGAATCGATAAGGGTTCCGTCGATATCGTCGACAAGCGTGATCTTCTGGGCCACTTTTCCTCCTGGAGTTCGCGGGACCGGACTGTCTCGACCCGGACCGGGAGAGACATTACCCCCTTTCACAATCGAGTGCGCCATGAATGGCGCCATTCGTCCCTTTCTCGCGCCATGTCGAGGGGAATGTTCAGGATAAGCGGAGGCAATCAGGGCGGAATCGAGCTGTTCGCCACCAGCCGTCGAATAGAGGACACGGTGTCCGCAGACGGCCGTAACGATTCCGGACACCGATCGCGCGCATTCCCGGGAACCGGTCCCGGCGATTCCGATCACGCCCCGGTCTTCGTTAGCGTGGAGTCATGGCACGACGAGGCGGACCCCCTGCACGCCCGGCGCGACCCGGTCCGTACCGCAATGCGGAGGCTCGGGAAGCACTGGAGGCGCTCGTCGCCGCTCCCACCGCCGAGGCCGTCGACCGGCTGCTCGAGGCCTGCCTCGACGGCTCCCTCGTGGTCGACGTCACGGGCTCCCAGCCCGGAGGCGTGCCGCACGTCCGCACCGTCGCGACGACCACCGGGGAGCAGGTCCTGCCGCTGTTCACCTCCACGGACGAGGTGCGCACCGCGGTCCCCCGGCAGCAGCATCCGCGGGTGCAGATGCTGGTCCTCCCCGGACGCGAGGCCTTCGCGCTGATCCGCACCGCCGACTTCGTCGCCGTGCAGCTCGACCCCGGCTCGATCGCCCAGGTCGTCACTCGTTCGTTCGTCGAACGGGCTCTGGACGCCGAACGGCCGTAGAGTGTGGCCCCCGGCGGGGCAGCGCCGGCGTCACCCCGTCCTCCGAGGTCAGGAGCCCGCCATGTCCGACACGACCCTCGCCGCCACCGGCCTCGACGCGCGAGCCGGCACCTGGTCCTGCATCCTGTTCGACCTCGACGGCACGATCACCGACTCCGCCCCCGGCATCACCGGCACCCTCGTCGAGACCTTCGTCGAGCTGGGCCGCCCCGTGCCCGCTCCGGCCGAGCTGCTGGCCTACGTCGGCCCTCCGCTGCTCGAGGCGTTCCGCGAGCTCGGCGGGATGACCGTCGAGGAGGCGCAGGCCGCGCTCGTGGTCTACCGCCGCCGCTACAACGCGGGCGGGCTGTTCGACTCCTCGGTCTACCCGGGGCTGCCCGAGGTGCTGGCGCGCATCGCCGAGGCCGGCGTGCCGCTCTCGCTCGCGACCTCTAAGCCGGAGTCGGCGGCCACGCGCATCCTCGAGCACTACGGACTGGCGCAGTACTTCACGGTGATCTGCGGCGCCTCCGAGGACGAGGTCCGCAGCGCCAAGGCCGACGTCGTGGAGGAGGCGCTGCGCCGGCTCCTCGAGCTCGGCGTCGACCTCTCGGCGCCGGTGATGGTGGGCGACCGCGAGCACGACGTGCAGGGCGCCGCCGCCCACGGCGTGCCGACGATCATGGTCGAGTGGGGCTACGGATCGCCGCTCGAGGCGGTCGGGACGATCGCGCTGGTGTCCGGCGCCGAGGAGCTCGCGGACCTCCTGCTCCCGTGACCTGCGTACGATGAGGGCATGACTGGTCTGGGCGTCGTCCTCTCGTTCGTGCTGTTCCTCGGCGGGATCCTCGTTCTCGGCAACTCGTTCCTGCTGCCCGACATCGCCGGATTCCTCTTCGTCGGCGGCATCCTGATGATCTCGGGATCGCTCGCCGTCGCGTTCCACGTCCTGCCGAAGTCGCAGTAGCCGGGTCGCTCCGGGCGGCCGCCTCCGCGGCTCGCCGCTCCGCTCACCCCAGCGTGCTCGCGTCGAGGTTGATGACTGCATTGATGTAGACCGCCTCGCCGGCTCCGGCGATCGTCGGGTTCATCCGGAGCAGCTGCTGCACCGGGATCCCGAAGCGCTGCGCGATGTCGAAGAACGTGTCGCCCTGCACCACGGTGTAGCTCACGATGTCCCCCTCCCCGTCGCGGGTCGGCTCGCCGTTCGCCCCGGGAACCGTGCCGTTGTCGACCGCGAAGGCGGTCTCGGGGATGTCCGGCGTCGCGTTCGGCGTGAACGTGACCGTCGCCTCGGGGACCGGCGCGAAGACCGTGGCCGTCGCCTGCGGGAGCGCCGCCGTGACGGTCGGGTCCGGCACCGGAGTCGGCGTCGCCGTGGCGAACACGGTGACCGTGACCGTCGGAGCCGGAGCGGGCGCCGAGCACCCCGCGAGCGCGAGCACCCCGGCCAGTACCGTCGCTCCGATGACCGTCCTGCGCATGTCCCCCGCCCTCCGCGCGCCCCGCGGCGCCCGCTCCACCCTAGGAGACGGGGCGGCCGGGGGCACGTGCGCTGTCGCAGGAGGCCGGCGCTGCGGATCCCCCCTCGCGCAGGGAGCTCCGCGGTCGTCCGGGCCGGGTCGGCCTCACCGGGACCGGGTCAGGACGGGGGCTCGGGGAGCAGGCGCAGCCCGCCGCCGCTGTTCGCCGCGTCCATCAGGAGCTCGACCCAGGTCGGGTTGATCGTCGGCTGCCGGCTCCCAGCGAAGTGGAACTGCAGGGCGATGTTCGGGTTCATCCAGAAGGAGTGGCGGCCGCGCGCGCCCTCGGGCATCGAATCGAGGGTGAGGCTGAAGCGCTCGTCGCGGCGGAACTTCGCGTAGATCACGATCTGGAGGTGGGCCAGGGTCCGGTCCTCGATCTCGATGACGGCAGGAGGAGTGCCGTAGAGGAATTGACCCATGCCGCCAGACTATAGGCCCCTCGGCTTATTACTAGTCCGTCTAGCTATTTCGCCTCGGAGGGTTCCGCCGGGTCGGCTTCGTCCGTATCGTGCCCGTCGCCGTGCTCCGCGTCGATCTCGTCGACGGCCGCGCTCATCCGGCGGAGGAAGTTGACGACGACCTCGGCCTCGGGGGCGTCCAGGTCCTCGGCGATCTCGAGCATCCGGCGGTGCATCTCCTGGAGCGTGGCGCGCACCTCGTCGTCGCTGTCGACGGTCGCCTCCACGACGATCCCGCGCCGGTCGGTCGGGTTGGGCTTGCGCACGAGGTGGCCGCTGCGGACCAGGCGGTCGATGAGGACCGTGGTCGACGCGGACGAGATGGAGAGGTGCGAGGCCAGGTCCTTGCCGGTCACCAGCTCGCCCTTGCGCTGCTGGCGGAGCAGGTACTGGATGGCGATCAGGTCCGTCTCGCCCATCGCCATCCGCTCACGCGTGCGGCGGCGCATCGAGACCTCGGAGACGCGGTACGTGCGCATCGCGCTCAGCACCTCGACAGCGCGGCGGGTGGACGACTCGTCCGGGTACCAGTACCCGGCGCCGCTCCGCAGGCTCGTGTCGCTCATCCGCACATCCTAGACCGGCTGATCACCAGGCCGTCTAGCGAGTCGCCCGCGCCTACGCTGGACCGGTGACCGCCACCCTCGTCGCCAAGGGCCTCTCCGGAGGCTATGCGCACCGCACCCTGTTCGACGGACTCGACCTGACGGTCGCCCCCGGGGACGTGGTGGGCGTCGTGGGGGCGAACGGAGCCGGCAAGTCGACTCTCCTGCGCATCCTCGCGGGCGAGACGGCTCCACTCGAGGGCTCCGTCGTTCTCTCGCCGGGCGACGCCTTCGTCGGCTGGCTGCCGCAGGAGCACGAGCGCCGCGAGGGCGAGACCGTCGCCGGCTACATCGCGCGCCGCACCGGCTGCGCCGAGGCCTCCGCCGAGCTCGACACCGCCGCCTCCGCCCTGGCCGATCCCGATCCCGACGGCTCGATCGCCGACCGCTACGCCCTCGCGCTCGACCGCTGGCTCGCGAGCGGCGCGGCCGACCTCGACGAGCGCACCCCGGTCGTCCTGGCCGACCTGGGCCTGTCGCTCGGAGCCGCGGCCGCCTCCTCGACGATGACCTCCCTCTCCGGCGGGCAGGCGGCGCGGGTGGGCCTCGCGGCGCTGCTGCTCTCGCGCTTCGACGTGGTGCTGCTCGACGAGCCGACCAACGACCTCGACCTCGACGGCCTGGAGCGCCTGGAGGCCTTCGTCCGCGGACTCCGCGGCGGCGCGGTCCTCGTGAGCCACGATCGCGAGTTCCTCGCCCGCAGCGTCACCCGCGTGCTCGAGCTCGATCTCGCGCAGGGCACCAACCGGGTCTACGGAGGCGGCTACGACGCGTTCCTGGAGGAGCGCGAGACCGCGCGGCGCCAGCGCCGAGAGAAGTACGAGGACTTCGCCGAGCAGAAGGCCGACCTGGTCTCCCGCGCCCGCACCCAGCGGGAGTGGTCGAGCCAGGGCGTGCGCAACGCGATGAAGAAGGCCCCCGACAACGACAAGATCCGCCGCAAGGCCTCGGCGGAGTCGAGCGAGAAGCAGGCGCAGAAGGTGCGCCAGATGGAGAGCCGGATCGCGCGGCTCGAGGAGGTCGAGGAGCCGCGCAAGGAGTGGCAGCTCGCCTTCACGATCGGCAGCGCCCCGCGCTCGAGCTCGGTCGTCTCGACGCTGAACGGCGCGGTCGCCCGCCGCGGCGCCTTCACGCTCGGGCCGGTGTCGCTCCAGGTCGACGCGGGCGACCGGATCGGCATCACCGGGCCCAACGGCGCCGGCAAGTCGACGCTGCTGTCGCTCCTCCTCGGCCGCGCCGAGCCGGAGGAGGGCGGCGCCTCCCTCGGAGCGAGCGTGGCGATCGGCGAGATCGATCAGGCCCGCGGGATGCTCGCCGCCGAGGTGCCGCTCGCGGACGCGTTCGAGGCGCTGGTGCCCGAGTGGCCGACCGCCGAGGTCCGCACGCTGCTGGCGAAGTTCGGGCTGAAGGCCGACCACGTCGGCCGCCGCGTCGGCGAGCTCTCGCCGGGCGAGCGGACGCGGGCCGCCCTGGCGCTCCTCCAGGCCCGCGGCACGAACCTCCTGGTGCTCGACGAGCCGACCAACCACCTCGACCTCGTCGCCATCGAGCAGCTGGAGGAGGCGCTCGAGGCGTACGAGGGCACCCTGCTGCTGGTCACCCACGACCGGCGGATGCTCGAGACGGTGCAGCTGACGCGGCACTGGCACGTCGAGGCGGGCGTCGTCACGGAGGCGTGACGCCCGCCGCCGCGTCAGTCCCCGGAGGCGCGGGCCGCCTCGTCCTCGCGCCAGCCGGCCTCCTTCTGCACGTACTCGTTGTCGGCGAACTCCGCGAAGTCGCTCTCGTCGGTGATCCGGCGCACTTCGAGGCGGTTGCCGGGCACCAGCGGGCAGCGCAGCGCCCACTCGCGGGCCTGCTCCTTGGAGTCGACCCCGATGATCCAGAAGCCGTTGAAGAGCGACTCGGTCGGGCCGTAGGCGCCGTCGACGACGGTCGGCGGCTCGGAGGAGAAGTCGACCACGAAGCCGGAGGAGGCGACGTCGTCGGCCAGGCCGTCGCCCGAGAGCAGCACGCCCGCCTCGATCATCGCCTCGTTGTACTGCCCCATCCGGGTGATGATCTCGTCGAACGGGATCGAGGCGTAGGCCTCCTTCGCCGCATCGGTCGCGCGCATGATCAGCATGTACTTCATCGGGTCTCCCTGGGGTCGGTGCGCGGGGGCGCAGGGCCTACTCTGGCCCATCCGGGGTGCCGGCGGAACGGTGGGTCCCGAGCGTCTGCGCCA
The DNA here is from genome assembly GCF_002931705.1 of Rathayibacter sp. AY1C5. Taxonomy (NCBI): domain Bacteria; kingdom Bacillati; phylum Actinomycetota; class Actinomycetes; order Micrococcales; family Microbacteriaceae; genus Rathayibacter; species Rathayibacter sp. AY1C5. The sequence continues at coordinate 119,600 of NZ_PSWD01000003.1, read as the reverse complement.
CGGGGGCGAGCGCGGAGCGACGGACCTTGCCCGCGTCGCTCCGAACGGGCTCGTGCACGATCCGGAGGGCCCGGAGGCGCCGCTCAGCGCCCAGCTCGGCGTTCGCCCGAGCGAGCAGACCGGCCGGGTCCACGCCCGCGTCGCCCACGTCGACGACCGCCTCCACCGCCTGCCCCAGCTCCGTGTCCGGCACGCCGAAGGCGACCGCCCCGCGGACTCCGGGCAGGGCCTCCAGCACCCGCTCGACCTCGGCCGGCCAGACGCTCACTCCGCCCCGGAGGATCAGATCGTCGGCGCGGTCGACCACCCAGAGCCACCCGTCCCCGTCGACGCGGCCGACGTCGCCGAGGGTGTCCCAGCCCTCCTCCGTCCGCCGCGAGCCCGCGCCGAGGTAGCGGTAGGCGGGGGCCTCGCCGCGGTGCAGCCAGATGCGGCCGAGCTCGCCGGTCGGAGCCTCCGTGCCGTCCTCCCGCAGGATGCGCAGGGTCGTCCCGCTGATCGGCCGTCCGACACTGCCCGGGTGCTCCAGCCACTCCCGGCCCGTGATCATCGTCAGTCCGTTCGACTCGCTGCCCGCATAGACCTCGACCACCCGCTCCGGGCCGAGCCAGCCGATCAGCGCCCGCTTGTCGGCGGGCGCGCAGGGCGCTCCGAGGTGCAGCACCGTCGCGAGCGAGGACACGTCCGCCCCCGACCGCTCGGGCGCAGCCAGCAGGCGGCGGATCGTGGTCGGGACGAGCAGGGTCCAGGTGACGCGGTGCTCCTCGATCGCCGCGAGGATCCGGGCGGCGTCGAACCGCGGCAGCAGCACCAGGCGCTGCCCGGTCATCAGCCCGCGGAAGGCGTAGGTGAAGGTCGCCGAGTGCATCAGCGGGCCGCTCACCAGCTGCACGCCCTCGCGCGGCAGGAACGGCGCGACCGGCGCGTCCGGATCCAGCAGCGCCGGGCCCGCGGCCAGCACCACCTTCGGCCGCCCCGTGCTGCCGGAGGAGGTGGGCGCCTTCCAGGACGAGGCCCACCGGTCCTCGAGCGAGCCGGCCGGCACCTCCGGCCCGGGCCGCCAGTCGCCCGCGCGCCACGGGACAGCGGAGGAGGAGGGCGCGCCGATGACGAGCGCCGGCCGCGCGATCCGCTCCACCTCGGCGCGCTCCGCCGCCGACAGCCCGGTCGAGACCGGCTGCGGCACGGCGCCCGCCTTCCAGACCGCCGCGCAGACGACGAGCGCGTCCAGCGAGTTCGAGAGCGAGACGGTGACGAGGTCGTCGGTCCGGACGCCGAGATCGCGGTAGGCGCGGGCGAGGCGGGTGCTCTCGCGGTCGAGCTCCCCCGCCGTCAGCGCGCCCTCGTCGGCCACGGCGACGATCCGGTCGGGATCGGCGTCGGCGAGACCGGTGACGATGCGCGAGATCGACCGGCGGGTCACCGGCGGCGCCCGATCGTGTCCAGGCGGCAGGACGGAGTCATCCGGGCACGCCTGCTCGCGCGGATCCCGGCCCGTCCGGAGGAGTTCCTCCTGAGCTCTGAACCGAGCCGTCGAGCACCCGCTCGTAGAACCGCAGATGCGCGGCCGCGACGTCGTCCCAGGAGTGCGAGGCGGCCAGGGCCCGGCCGTCCGGCGAGGGCAGCGTCAGGGCCTCCTCCAGCGCGTCGGCGAAGGAGGCGGGGTCCCGCCCGTAGCGGACCGCGTCCCCGAACACCTCGTGGATCACCGGCAGCTCCCGCGCCACGACCGGCACCCCCGCGGCGAGCGCCTCCATCGCCGCCAGCCCGAACCCCTCCTTCACCGAGACGAAGCCCAGCGCGGAGGCGCCGGCGACGAGCGGAGCGAGCCTCTCCTCCGGAACGGTGCCGAGGATCACCGGAGCGATCCCGAGCTCGGCCGCCCTCCGGTCGAAGGCGGCCCGGTACTCGCGGTAGTCGAACAGGGTCTCGCCGCCGCCGAACACCAGCGCGACGTCGTGGCCGCGCTCGCGCAGCAGAGCCCACGCCTCGAGCAGCTCGATGCTGCCCTTCCGCGGCTCGATGCCGCCGAGGGCGAGGAGGTACGGGCCGAGCTCGGCCCGCCACCCCCCGGTCAGCGGATCGTCGACGGCGGCCGCGAACCGCGCCGCGTCGACACCGTTCGGGATCACGTCGGGCAGCAGCCCCCAGCCGGCGCGCACCTCCTCGGCGACCGCAGCGGACACGCACAGCCGGGTCAGGGGGAGCCGGACGGCGCGGTCGTGGCAGGCGCGCAGCTCCGGGGTGGTGAAGTCGTCCAGGTGGTGGATCGTGCGGATCGGCGCGAGTCCGGCGGCGAGCGCCGCGTTGGCCGAGATGCAGTCCTGCGCGTGGACGACCGGGGCGTCCTCGCCCCGCAGGGCCTCGGCCATCGCGGCGATGGACCGGACGATGCGAGCGCCGACCGGCTCGCCCTCGCGGTGCGGAAAGGGCACCACCCGCACGGTCACGCACGGATCGACGGGGCGGAAGAAGGAGTCGTCGCCGCCCCGGGCGAGCATGCGCACCGTGACGTCGTGTCCGGCGCGCGCGAGCGCCTCGGCGAGGGCGAGGGTGTGCACCACCCCGCCGCGCGGCCGGGTGGAGTAGGTCAGCAGGCAGATCCGCATCTCAGCTCCGGTAAGCGTGCTCCGCGCGGTCGCGGAGGTGGTGCATCGTGCGGCGGGCGCGGGCGACGGAGCCGGCGACGTCAGCGGAGGCGAGCGCGAGCCCGCCCTTCGCCCAGGTCTTCGCGATGATCTCTCCCGCCGGATCCACGACCTTCGCCTGCCCGAGGAACCGCAGGCCGCCGAGCACGCCGGTCTGGTTCGAGGAGACGAGGTAGACCTGGTTCTCGGCGGCGCGGGCGCAGTCGTAGAGATCGAACAGGTGGGCCTGGCGGTCGTTGCGGATCCGATCGGAGCGGTCGGTCACGCTCGCGGGCCACGCGCTGAGGCAGGCCAGCACCTCCGCGCCGTCGAGGGCCAGCGAGCGCGAGGACTCAGGGAAGGTCTTGTCGAAGTCGATCAGCATCCCCATCCTCCCGATCGGCGAGTCGAAGGCGGCGAAGCCGCGACCCGGCAGGTACGCCTCGGACTCGCCCAGCGGCAGGTGGACCTTGCGGTGCGTGCCGATCACGCGCCCGCCGTGCACGCAGACCGCGGTGTCGTAGCGGACCTCGCGACCGCCCTCGAGCGCGCGCTCCGCGATCCCGAAGCACACGGTGAGATCGCCCGCCAGCTCGGCCACGCGGGCGACCTCCGGCCCATCGAGCTCGAGGCTCGGCGGCAGGTCCGGCCCGGGGTGCTGGAGGTCGAGCAGGTAGCCGCCGAGGGTCGCGTCCGGGAGCACGAGCAGGTCGACCGAGCGCTCGCGGGCGTGAGCGATGATGCCGGCGAGCTTGGCGAGGGTGCGGTCGATGTCGCGACCGAAGTGCGCTGCGACCGCACCCATCACCGTCTCCGTCATGCGAGGAGGCTATCCGGCGAGATCCGGCTCGCGCTCCCGAGCGAAGCGCCCCGCCTCGCGCACTCGCCGGACCTCCTCCGCCAGGTGCCCCGCATCGCGGGCGATCGCCTCGAAGCGGCCGGACCCCCAGGTGTGCAGCCACGGCAGCCCGAGGAACGACAGGCCCGGCACGCTCGTCACTCCGCGCTGGTGGGTGGGATGGCCGGCGCCGTCGAACACGCCGATCTCGACCCAGCGATAGTCGGAGCGGAACCCGACCGCCCAGACGACGCTGCCGATGCGCGCGAGGTCGAGCCCGGTCGCCTCGGACTCCGGCCGCCAGACCGGACGGCAGCGGTCCTCCTCGGGAGCGTCGATGCCGTGCGCCGCGATGTAGCGGTCGATGTCGTCCTTGATCGACTCCGCGACCGAGTCCGCGTAGTCGAGCGACGCCTCCGCCGTGGGGGCGAAGCGCAGCCGGGACCCCTCCACCCCGGCCAGTCGGCCGTAGAGGTGCATCCCGTCGCGGGCGAAGGCGCGCAGGTCGATGTCCCGCCCGCCCCCGCGCCCCGTCACGTAGTGGTTGGTCGACTCCCGCTTGGTGAGCCCGCCGACCTGCGCGTGGACGGGCACGTCGTACACGCCCATGTCCTGGAGCCAGGCGACGCAGTCGCGGCCCCGGTAGAAGCGCGCCACCCGCGGCGCGCTGCCGAGGGCGAGGTGGACCTCGCGCCCGGCGAGGAAGAGGTCCTCGGCGATCTGCGCGCCCGACTGCCCGGAGCCGACGACGAGCACGCCGCCGGGCGGGAGCGCCTCCGGCGAGCGGTAGTCGGCGGAGTGGAGCTGCAGCACGTCCAACGGCAGCCGCGCGGCGACGGCGGGGAGGACCGGGCGGTGGTAGCCGCCGGTCGCCACGACGACCTGGTCGGCCGTGATCGCGCCCGCGCTCGTGATCAGCTCGAACCCTCCCCCGGCGCGCTCGCGGAGCCGGCTCACCTCCGCGCCCTCGACCACGGGGGCGTCGAAGCTCTGCGCGTAGCGGCGCACCCACGCGTGCACCTCGTCGCGCGTCATGAATCCGTCCGGGTCCGGCCCGTCGTAGGGGTACCCGGGGAGGCGGCACTGCCAGTTCGGCGTGACGAGGGTGAAGGCGTCCCAGCGGCGGTCGATCCAGTCGTGGCCGATGGTCGCGCGCTCGAGCACGACGTGCTCGATGCCGTCGTCGACCAGGTGCCGGCTGATCGAGAGCCCGGCCTGCCCGCCTCCGACCACCGCGACCTCGACGTGGCGCCCGGGCTCGATAGCGGCGCTCACGGCCGCACCCGCTGCCCGGCCGGAGCGGGCGGCTCCATCGCGAGCACCCTGACCGTGCCGCCCTCGAAGCGCTGCGCCGTGCGGAGGATGTCGGACTCCTGCTGCATCGCGGAGGTGCAGGCGAACCCGAACCGCTCCCGCACCCTGTCCGACGCGATGCGCAGCGCCTCACTCGAACGGGCGACGAAGTCCTCGAGCGAGTAGGCGGTCCCGGTCCCGAGGAACTCGTGCACGACCAGGCTCGGCGAGTAGCAGCGCTCCTCCGAGCCGTCCGGCCAGCGGACGTGGAAGGTCATCTCAGGCATGGACGAGTCCTCCGTTCCAGACCCGGTCGATGTCGTAGGCGTCGGGCCGCCGGTCGCGCAGGTGGAACATCCCGCCGCGCATCGCCTCGAAGGCGCCGCGCACGTCGATGTCGGCGACGGCCATGCCTGCTCCGAGCAGCGTCGTCGCGAGCACGTTGCCGCCGGGATCGACGACCTTCGCGTTCCCGACGTAGCGGAGCGAGCCGAAGGTCCCCGACTGGTTCGAGGCGAGCCAGAACACCTGATTGTCGAGGGCGCGGGCGATGTCGAACTGATTGAACCGGTACGTCCAGCGGTCCTCCTGCAGGTTCTCGGCCGTCGCCGTCCGAGCGGCCGGCCACGCCGAGAGCGAGGCGATGATCTCGGCGCCGTCCAGCGCCATCGACCGCGCCGCCTCGGGGAACGCCTTGTCGTAGCAGATCTGCAGGCCCACCCGGCCGACCGGCGTCTCGAAGGTGCCGTAGCCCGGGCCCGGCGAGTACGAGAGGTGCTCGCCCAGCGGCTGGTGCACCTTCCGGTAGCTGCCGTAGACCTGCCCGCCGTCCAGGAGCGCGGCCGCGTTGTAGCGGGTCTCGCCGTCGTCGTCGAGCTCGCAGAAGCCGATCGCCACCACCAGGTCGCCGACGATCTCCTGCACCCGCCGCAGCTCCGGCCCGTCCAGGCGCACCGCCGGCGGGAGGGAGCGGCGGGTGGTGGCGACCGTGTCGCCGTGGTTGCCGAGCGAGGAGAGGTAGCCGCCGATCGCGGCCTCGGGGAGCACCAGGAAGCGCACTCCCCTCTCGCGGGCCTCCTCGGCCAGGGAGGCGATGAGCGCGTAGTTCTGATCCAGGTCGCGGGTGAAGTTCGCCGCGACCGATCCGACGAGGGTCATCGCGATCGCCTACAGGTTGTAGGTGGAGTTGATGATCGCGCCCTTGCGGGCGTAGTGGATGAGCGCGTCCTGCACGTCGAGCGGGTGGCAGGGGATGCAGCCCTCGATCAGGTCCTCCTCGCGGAGGCCGTGGAGCGCCATGCCGAACCGGCAGACGAAGACGCGGTTCCCCTCCTGGATGAAGGTCTCGATGGCGTTGTTGAGGTTCTGCTCGCCGGGGAATCCGGAGTCGCCGATCGTCGGGAAGCCGCGGGTGGCCATCGCGTTGATGGTGCCGGGCCCGTAGAAGTAGAGCGCGGACTCGTAGCCCTTCCGCGCCGCGCGGGTGGCCTGGAGCACTGCGACGAAGCTGACCGAGGACTCGTGGGCGATGCCGTGCACGAGGGTCAGGTACGACTCCCCGGGCTCGGCCTGGTAGTCGGGGAAGACCTTGGTGGAGCCGTAGAGGTTGCTGCCCTTCGGGAGCGCCGGGTGGGCGATCTCGGAGCGCGACATCTCGATGTTGGCGCTGACCTGGTCTTCGATCTCCTGGGAGACGGACATGGTTCCTCCTGGTGTCGGTCCGCCGAAGCGGCGTGCGAGTGCATGGCTCCGGCGGGATGCGCTGAGACGACGCGGGACGACGTCCGCCGGGGTGGAGCAGTGGTGCGGAGTGGAACGCGTCCAGTCAACGGCCGGGATGTTTCGGAGTGGTTTCCACCGGAAGAAGCTCCCGTGACGGCGGATCCGTAACGAGACCGCGTTCCTCCCGTCACGAGGGCGAAACACGAGGCGCCTTGACTGGGGGGTGAGACGACCGCACCGACATCCCGGCCGCCGCTGTGCGCGGCCCGTCCGGCCCGCTCCGCGGTGCCACGAAGGAGTCCTCGTGACCGATCTCCGCAGTCCCTCCCCCGCGTCCTCGCCGCCGGCAACCGGTGCGGCGCACCCGGCCGCCGGCCCGCACCCGGTCGGCGGGGCGCACTCCCCGGGCGGGGCGCACTCGACCGGGATCCGCCGCACCGGCCCCTCCGCCCTCCGCACTCGCGTCGACATCGCCCTGCAGGGCATCCGCGTCGAGGCACCGGTGCACCGCGAGGCCGGCGCCGGCCCGAGCGACGACGGGCACGTGATGCTCGGCGGCCTGGGCGCCGCGATCCCGGTGAACCCCGACAGCCCCTACGTGGTGAGCGGGAACCGCCTCCTGCTCGAGGGCGCCGACATCGGCCTGGACGTGACTCCCGTCCGCCGCCCGCGCTTCTACGATCTCGACACCGCCGACGGCGTCTCCTACGAGAAGATCGCCCGGCTGCACGGCCGTGACATCCTCGCGACCACCGTCGTCCAGACCTGCATGCGCTATGACGAGGCGGAGCGCTGCCGCTTCTGCGCGATCGAGGCCTCGCTCGAAGCCGGTGCGACCATCGCGGTCAAGACCCCGGCCCAGCTCGCCGAGGTCGCGGAGGCGGCGGTCCGCCTCGACGGCGTGCGCCAGATGGTGATGACCACCGGCACCTCCAAGGGCCGCGACCGCGGAGCGGCCCACCTCGCGCGCTGCGTCCGCGCGGTGCTCGCGGCGGTCCCCGGGCTGCCGATCCAGGTGCAGTGCGAGCCGCCCTCCGACGTCTCGGCGCTGCAGGCGCTGAAGGACGCGGGCGCCGTCTCGATCGGCATCCACGTGGAGTCGATGGACGACGCGGTGCGGCAGCGCTGGACCCCGGGCAAGGCGCGGGTCAGCCTGGACGAGTACCGCTGGGCGTGGCGCGAGGCAGTGCGGATCTTCGGCCGCAACCAGGTCTCGACCTACCTCCTGGTGGGCCTCGGCGAGGACCCGGACGAGCTGGTCACGAGCGCCCGCGAGCTGATCGGGATGGGGGTCTACCCCTTCGTGGTGCCCTTCCGTCCGCTGCGCGGGACCCTGGCGACCGAGGTCGACCACGTGCTCCCGCCGGCCGGGTCACTGCTGGAGCGGGTCAGCGCCGAGGTCGCCGCGCTCCTGATCGAGGCCGGGATGCTGAGCAGCGGGCAGAGTGCGGGCTGCGCGGCGTGCGGGGCCTGCGGCGTCCTGAAGACGGCCGGCGCCTGATGGTGGAGCTCTCGATCCTCGAGGGTGTTCGGGTCGCGCCTGCGTTCACGGTGGTGCGGGCGGAGGAGCGCGAGCTCGCCGCGCACCGGGCCCTGCGGCGCGAGGTCTTCGTCGCCGAGCAGGGGCTGTTCGCGGGCGACGACCACGACGACGCCGACGACGATCCGCGCTCGGTGGTGCTCGTCGCGGTGGCTCCGGACGGCGCGGTGCTCGGCGGGGTCCGGATCGCGCCTGTCGGCGGCGGACGCGATCTGGGCTGGTGGACCGGCAGCCGCCTGGTGGTGGCGCGCGAGGCGCGGGGCGGCTCCGGGATCGGTGCCGCCCTCGTGCGCGCGGCCTGCGCGGAGGCGGAGGCGCGCGGGGTGCTCCGCTTCGAGGCCTCGGTGCAGCTGCGCAACGAGGTGCTGTTCCGGCGGCTCGGCTGGCGGAGGATCGGCACGAGCACCGTCGCCCGAGTCGAGCACGCCCGGATGCGCTGGCCGGTCGACCGGCTCGACCGGGCGGCCACCGCGGCCAAGGCGGCCCTCGGCGCCCTTCTGGCTCCGCTGGCGGCCGAGGGGGGCCTCGGTGGGGCCGGCTTCGTCGGCGACGACGGAGCACCGGTCCCGGGCAGCGACCTGATCGCCGTCTGCGACGCGATCGTCCCGTCCATGGTGGAGCGCCACCCGGAGTGGGCGGGGTGGTGCTCGGTGCTGGTCAACGTCAACGACCTCACCGCGATGGGCGCGACCGGCATCGGGCTGATGGACGCGATCGGCGCTCGCGACGCGGCCGCCGCCGCGCGCATCGTGAGCGGTCTGCGGGCCGCCTCCGCCGCCTGGGGCGTCCCCGTGCTCGGCGGGCACACCCAGCTCGGAGTGCCGGCGGCCCTGAGCGTCACCGGTCTCGGCCGTACCGCGGCGCCGGTGCCGGGCGCGGCCGCTCCGGGCGACGAGCTCTCGCTGACGGCCGACCTCGGCGGCGGCTGGCGGCCCGGCTTCGCGGGCGCCCAGTGGGACTCGACGTCGTCCCGGCGCGCGGAGGAGCTCCGGGCGATGGCCGCCTCCGTCGGACTCGCGCGGCCGAGGGCGGCGAAGGACGTGAGCATGGCCGGGCTGGTGGGGACGGTCGGCATGCTCGCCGAGGCCAGCGGAGGAGGAGCGGTGATCGACCTCGCGGCGGTCCCCGTCCCCGAGGCGGCCGGCACCGCCGACTGGCTCGGCTGCTTCCCCGGCTTCGCGATGATCACCGCCGACCGGCGGGGGGAGTCGAGGATGGGCACACCCTGGACCGCGACGGCCGCGGTGGGGAGCGTCGTCACGGAGCCGGGCGTGCGGCTGCGCTGGCCGGACGGCGAGGAGACGACGGCGATCGCCGGTGCGGTGACGGGGCTCGGCGCAGCGGGCTGACGGGCCGGGCCGGAGGCGCATCGTCCTCGGCGCGGCCGTGAGACGCAACCCCGCGCAGATCCTCGCCGAGCGGCGGAGACTGGCGGCGGCCCGTTGCTCGACGGGCGCTCATCGACGGAAGGAACGACCCCATGGTGGATCTCGGAGGACTCGCGGACAAGGCGAAGAACGCCGTGAACAGCGACAAGGGCGAGGAGCTGACCGACAAGGGACTCGACAAGGCGGGCGACGCCGCCGACTCCGCGACCGGCGGGAAGTTCGCCGGCCAGGTCGACAAGGCCCAGGAGGCCGGCGACCAGCACGTCGGCAACGACTGACCGCCGGGCGGCCCTTCCGCGCTGTCGCGGAGGGCCGCCCGTCCATCAGTCCCGGTCGCCGAGCCCGCGCAGCAGCGCCCGCACCACGGCGACGGAGCGATCGGCCGCGTCGTCGACGTGCGCCTCGAACTCGCCGGGGGCGCAGAGGTCCGAGATCCCGCGGACCGAGACGAACGGCAGCCCGTGCACGTGCGCCGTCTGCGCGAGGGCGACGGATTCCATGTCGGTGGCGAGCGCGCCGGGGAAGTCGTTCCGCACGCGGTCCACGTGGGCGCTCGAGACGAAGACGTCGCTCGAGACGATCAGGCCGCGGCGCACCGGCGGCCCCTCCAGCAGCTCGAGCTCCGCGGCGAGCGCCGCGTCGTCCCCGGAGTAGCGGGCGGGCATCCCCGGGACCTGCCCGAGCGCGTAGCCGAACGCCCGCGCATCGGCGTCGGTCTGCACGTACTCGGCGCCGATCACGACCTCGCCCACGCGGACGTCGGCGCCCAGGCCGCCGGCGGTCCCCGCGCTCACCACGAGCGGCCGGGAGCCGCCCTCCTGCAGGATCGCTGCGGTGAGACCGCCGGCCGCGTTGACGAGGCCGATGCCGGTGCGGACGAGCAGCACCGCGCGGGAGTCGAGCTCGAGCTCCCACTGCAGCGCGTTGCCGACGGCGCGCGGCTCGGAGGCGCTGGACGCGGCGGCGAGGAACGGCGCGGCCTCCTCGTCCATCGCGACCAGGACGATCGCCGTGCTCACGCGGTGACCGTCTCCCACTCCGAGCGGTGCGCGAGGAACGTGCGCGCCGCCTCCTGCGCCCCCTCGAGGGAGTGGTTGGCGCCCCAGCCGCACTGGGTCTCGTTGGCCGCGGGGACCTCGTCGGCCTCGGTGATGTCCTGGAGCGTCGCCTCGACCAGGCCGAGCACCTCGGCGAGCTCGGGCTCGCCCGAGAGGAGCAGGTAGAAGCCGGTCTGGCAGCCCATCGGCGAGAAGTCGATCACGCGGTCGGAGTGGTTGCGGGACTTCTCGGCGAACAGGTGCTCGAGCGAGTGCACGGTGGGCATCTCGAGGTGCCCGCGGTTGGGCTGGGTGAAGCGCACGTCGTACTTGACGAGGTGGTCGCCTCCGGGCAGCGTCTTCGCGTCGGCGAGGCGCACGTACGGCGCGGCGACGGTGCGGTGGTCGAGGTTGAACGACTCGACGTTCATGCGCGGCTGATCCACGGTGGTCTCCTTCGCTGGGGGTCCCTCCATTGTCCTCCGCTCCGCGGAGCGGAGGCGGACCCCGGCGGATCCGGCTGCTTCTTCTCCGGGGCTGCGCCCGGATGCGAAGAGCTCCTCGCCGGCCACGACGAGGTACGCCGTGTCGAGCGCGATGATCACCAGGACCGCCCTGAACAGGCGCGCGGAGACCGTGCGGTCGTCCAGCGGGACCCCGCCGCCCAGACCCGCACGGAGGCGTGGAGCACCCCGGACAGCACCAGCGCGACGAGCGCCGTCACGCCGAGCACAGTGTCCGGAACGACCACCGCCACCACCTCCTCCGTCGACGGGTCGAGCATGCCGTCGCGCCCGACGCGGCGGGGACCCGGACCCCTGAGCGGTGGAGAACGGGCCGCTCCGATCCCTGGGGAGGAGCCTCGGCCGCTCCTCAGAACAGGTCCGAGAAGCCCATCGCGACGAGGTTCGCGTGCGAGGTCCGCAGGCAGTCGAGCGCGCTCCGCCCGTAGCGCTCGTCCTGCTCGACGAGGAGGTGGTCGACGCCGAGCGCGAGGCTCGTCCCGATGATCCCCGGGAAGTCGAGGTTGCCCTGCCCCACCTCGGCGAACTGCACGTTCGAGGTGAAGGCGTGCACGGACCACCCGCCGGACATGTCGGCGGGCGGCCCGACCCGGTAGTCCTTCAGGTGCACCAGGGCGACGCGCTCCCCGTACCGGCGCAGCGTCGTCACGGGATCGAGCCCGCCCCGCTGCACCCAGTGCACGTCGAGCTCGAGCCCCAGCAGCGGAGCCCGGTCGGCGACGACGTCGAGCAGGAGGCGGCCGCCGTGCCGCGCGAACTCGTGGTGGTGGTTGTGGAGCAGCAGCCGCAGCCCGTCGTCGCGGAGCCTCGCCGCGGCGGCCTGGCAGCGGTCGGCGAAGTCGAGCAGAGCGGCCGGCGAGGCCGCCGCGGAGGCGGGCAGCATGCCGATCCGGACCGTGCGCGTGCCGAGCGCGCGGGCGTCGGCGACGATCCCGGCGAGCCCGCCCTCGAGCGCGGCGCCCGGGGAGTCCCCCGGTGCCAGGCCCGCCGAGATCGCCGCGATCTCGACGCCGAGCTCGTCCCGCGCCCGCTGCAGCTCGGCCACGGTGGCCGCCGTCAGCGGGATCTGCGAGATCTCCACCGACCGGTAGCCGATCGCTCGGACCTCCCGGAGCGTCGCGAAGGCGCCCGCCGAGGCGAACGCGTCCTTCAGCATCATCGCCTGCACGCCGATCCTGGTCACGGCAGTCCTCCCGGTCGCGGTGGGGGCCGGCGTCTCCGCGGCCCGGAACGCCCCCGACGGTAGAGGCGCGCCTCCGGTCTTGTCAATCGGTTGCCAATACGCGTATGGTCGTGGCACGGCGGCGCTCCTGCCCGCCGGTTCCCGACGACGAGAACGAGGCACGCACCGTGACCACCGCACCCGCGACGACCGCACCCGCGACGACCGCATCCGAGAACCCCGCGCCCTGGACCCTCTCCGGCTTCGGCGACGAGATCGACCCCGACCCGGTCGTCCAGGTCGCCGTCCTCCGAGCGCTCGGCGCGCACAGCATCGAGGTGCGCAGCGCCTGGGGCCGGAACGTCGTCGACCTCGACGACGAGCGCCTCGCCCGCCTGGCCGCCGTGCTCGAGCGCGGCGGCCAGTCCGTCTCGGCCGTCGCCTCGCCCATCGGCAAGGTCGACGTCGCCCTCGACCCCGAGCTCGAGGTCGCGCGCCTCGACCGCGTCATCCGCGCCGCGCACGCCCTCGGCACACCGAGCATCCGCGTCTTCTCGTTCTACCGGGGCGAGGGAGTGCCGGTCGAGAGCATCCGCGACGACGTCCTGCTGCGCATGCGCATGCTCGCCGACCGCGCCGAGCGCGAGGGCGTGGTGCTGCTGCACGAGAACGAGAAGGACATCTACGGCGACGTCCCCGAGCGGATCCTCGACCTGGTCGAGTCCGTCGGCTCGCCCGCCCTGCGCCTCGCCTGGGACAACGCGAACTTCGTGCAGTGCGGGGTGCGGCCCTTCGACGACGGCTGGACGGCGCTGCGGCCCTACGTCGACTACCTGCAGGTGAAGGACGCGGTGGCCGCGACCGGCACCGTGGTGCCCGCCGGCGAGGGCGACGGCCAGCTGCGCGAGACGCTCACCGCCCTGCGCGACGACGGCTGGACGGGCGTCGCCTCGCTGGAGCCGCACCTCGCGATCACGGACGCCCTCGGCGGATTCTCCGGCCCCGAGTCGTTCGGAGTGGCCGCTCGGGCCTTCCGGGGGCTCGCCTCCTCGCTCGGGATCGACCTGCGATGACCGTCCGCGCGGCGGTGATCGGCTGCGGCGACATCTCCTCCGTCCACCTCGCGGCGATCGGCACAGCGCCCGGCGCGGAGCTGGTGGCGGTCTGCGACACCGACCCGGGCCGGCTCGCCGCGGCCGCCGAGAGGCACGCGGTGCCGGGCTTCCCCGAGGCGGTCCGGATGCTCGACTCCGTCCGCCCCGACGTCGTGCACGTCTGCACTCCGCACAGCACGCACGCCGCGCTGGCGGTCGCGGCCCTGGACCGCGGCGTCGCGGTGCTCCTCGAGAAGCCGCTCGCCTCCTCCGTCGCCGAGGGCGAGCAGGTGATCGCCGCGGCCGAGCGGGGCGGGGCGGGCATCGGCGTCTGCTTCCAGAACCGCTACAACCCGCCCGTGCAGCGCCTCCGCGAGCTGCTGGCGTCCGGCTCCCTGGGTGCCGTGACGGGTGCGGCCGCGACCGTGCTCTGGCACCGCGCTCCCGGCTACTACCTCGACCGCCCCTGGCGCGGGATGCGGGCCGAGGGCGGCGGCGGGATGCTGATGAACCAGGCGATCCACACCGTCGACCTCCTGCAGTGGCTCCTCGGCGAGGTGGTCGCGGTGAGCGGCTCCGCCTCCACGCGCCTGCTGCCGATCGAGGTCGAGGACACCGCCGACCTGGTGCTCACCCACGCCTCCGGCGCGCGCAGCGTCCTCTACGCGACCGTGGCGAACGCGTGGGACGAGCCGGTCGAGCTCCGCCTGCGCACCGAGCGCGCCACCGTCTCGTTGCGCGGTGCCCTCACCGTGCGGCGCGACGACGGATCCGTCGAGGTCGTCCCGGACACGGAGCGCCGATCCGGCGGGCGCTCGTACTGGGGCGCCTCGCACGAGTTGCTCGTCCACGACTTCTACGCCCGCCTCGGCGAGGACGAGCCCTTCTGGATCTCGCCCCGCGAGGCGGCGAGGTCGCTCGCGATCGTCCAGGCCGCCTACGCCCCGAGCGCGCCCGCGCGGATCCCCCACTCCACCCCGAACGAAGGACTCCTCCCATGACCACCGTCCGCCTCGGCATCATCGGATTCGGCGCCCAGGGCTCCTCCTACGCCCGCTTCCTCGCCGACGGCAGAGTGCGCGACCTCGTCGTCACCGCCGTCGCCGACGTCGACCCCGCCCGGGAGGCGGCGGCCGCCGCGCTCGCACCCGGAGCGTCCTTCCACGCCGACCACCGCTCCCTCCTCGCGAGCGGAGAGGTCGACGCCGTCGTCGTCTGCACTCCGCACTACCTCCACCCCGGGATCGGCATCGACGCTCTCGAGCACGGGCTGCACGTGCTGGTCGACAAGCCGGCGGGCGTCTACGCCGCGCAGGTCGCGGAGCTGAACGAGGCCGCCGCCGCCCGTCCCGGTCAGCGCTTCGCGATCATGTTCAACCAGCGGGCGAACCCGCTCTACCGCCGGCTCAAGGAGGTCGTCGACGAGGGCGGGATCGGCCGGATCCTGCGCTCGAACTGGATCATCACGACCTGGTGGCGGCCGCAGGCCTACTTCGACCAGAGCGCGTGGCGCGCGACCTGGGGAGGCGAGGGCGGAGGCGTCCTGGTCAACCAGGCGCCCCACCAGCTCGACCTGTGGCAGTGGCTGTGCGGAGTGCCGGAGTCGGTGGTCGCGAAGGCCGGCTACGGGCGGTGCCGCGACATCGCGGTGGAGGACGAGGCGACGGTGCTCGCCGACTTCGGCGGGGGCACGACCGGCGTGCTGGTCACCACGACGCACGACCCGATCGGCACCGACCGCCTCGAGATCGTCGGCGACCGCGGCCGGATCGTCGTCGACGACTCCCGGGTCGCGACGATCACCCGGCTGAACGCCCCCGAGCGCGAGGTCAGCGCCGCCCTCAGCGCCGAGGACGTGGGCCTCCTGCTCAGCGGTCGCTACGACACCGCGGGCCTCTCCACGACGGAGCGGATCGAGTCGGCGTCGGTCTGGGGCGAGCAGCACACGGCCGTCCTGCAGGACTTCGCGGACAGCATCCTGCACGGCACGCCGCTGCTCGCACCCGGGGCGGAGGGGATCCTCGGGGTCCGGCTCGCCAACGCCATCCACTACTCGAGCTGGACGGGACGCGAGGTACCGCTCGACCTCGACGAGGGCGTGTTCCTGGCGGCGCTCAACGAGCGCATCCGCGAGGAGGGGGCCTTCCCGGAGCGGAGCTGACGGGGCGGAGCCGCGCTGGACGGGGCCGGAGCGGTGGGCGGCCGACCGGCGACGGCGGCCTCCCGGAGCGCGGGCTCCCCGATCCGGCCCGACCCGGACGCGAGCGACGGGCCGGGCGGGCTTCTCGGCCCTGTGGCAGCATGGGCGGCGGACGGCGCCCCGTCCGCCGCCGTGCCCCTCGAGAGAAGACCGCGATCGTGCCCAGCGAAGACGCGCCCACCGGCCCCTCCGCCGCGAGACGCCGCGGCCGCTCCGCGACGACGATCTACGACGTCGCCCGACTCGCCGGCGTCGCCCCCTCCACCGTCTCCCGCGGGCTGAGCACGCCCGGACGGCTGAACGCCGCGACCGAGCAGCGGATCCGCGCCGCCGCGAAGGAGCTGGGCTATCGGCTCAACCCGATGGCGCGCGCGCTGCCGACGGGCCGCACCTCGACCCTCGGGCTGCTGGTGGCCGACATCACCAACCCGGCCTTCTTCCCCGCCGTGCGCGGAGCGGAGCGGGCGGCGTCGCTCCGCGGCTTCACGATGATCCTCGCCGAGTCGCAGGAGTCCGGGGAGCGCGAGGCCGAGGCGGCCGACCGCATCGCCGCCTCCACCGACGGGCTCGTCCTCGTCAGCACCCGCCTCAGCGACGAGGAGATCATCGCGCTGGCCGGGCGCATCCCGGTCGTCGTCCTCAACCGCGTGGTCCCCGGCGTCGCGGGGATCGTGCCCGATCTCGCCCCCGGGATCGACGCCGCGCTCGACCACCTCGCGGCCCTCGGCCACCGCTCCCTCGCCTTCATCGCCGGTCCGCCCGACTCGTGGATGAGCGCCGCGCGATGGGAGCTCCTCCTCGACCGCGCTCCGCAGCGGGGCATGACGGTCGTCGAGATCGGGCCGGGCGTCTCGACCCTCGAGGGCGGGAGGAGCGCGCTCGCTAGGGTGACCGCCTCCGGCGTCGGCGCGGTGATCGCCTACAACGACCTGGTCGCCATCGGACTGATGCGCGCGGCTCAGGAGTCGGGCGTCGCGATCCCGGAGCAGCTCAGCATCATCGGCTTCGACGACATCTTCGGCAGCGACTTCACCTCGCCGCCGCTGTCGACCATCAGCGCACCGCTGGGCCGGATGGGCGAGCGGGCGGTCCGCCGGGTGCTCGGCGACGAGGAGGCTCCGGAGCGGGCCGACGACCTGCCGACGGAGTTCGTCCCGCGCGCCTCGACGGGACCCCGCCGCGACTCCTGACCCCGGTCCGCGCCCCGGCGCGCCAACCGGTGCGACAGTCTTGGCAATCGGTTGACACTCCTCCGCACCCATACTTGGATGGCCCCGTGCCGACGAAGCTGCTGAACGATCCCGACCGACTCCTGCCGATCGACCCGACGACCCGGGCGATCGCCCGCGATCTCCACGCGAGCGTCGCCGACCTGCCGATCCTCTCCCCGCACGGGCACGTGGATCCGCGCCTCCTGCTCGAGGACCGCCCCTTCGCCGACGCGTCCGAGCTCTTCCTCCGGCACGACCACTACGTCACCCGGCTGCTCCACTCCGCCGGGATCGACCTGGGCGATCTCGGCATCCCGGGAGGCGAGCGCCTCGCCGGCCCGGAGGAGGTGTGGCGCACGTTCTGCGCGCACTGGCGGATCTTCGCGGGAACCGCCTCGGGCTACTGGCTCCAGTCGATCCTCGCCGAGCAGTTCGGCATCACCGAGCAGCCCGACGCCTCCACCGCCGACGCCCTCTTCGCGGCGATCGCGGCCCGGCTGGCGTCCGCCGCCTTCCGCCCGCGGGCGCTCTTCGAGCGGTTCGGGATCGAGGTGCTGGCGACGACCGACGATCCGCTGGACGACCTGGCCGTCCACCGGGCTCTGGCGGAGGATCCGGCGTTCCCGGGCCGCGTGCTGCCGACCTTCCGCCCCGACGCCTACCTCGATCCCTCCACCCCCGGCTGGCCCGAGCGCGTCGCCGCCCTGGCCGCCGCCACCGGAACGAAGGAGTCCAGCTTCCCCGGATTCCTCGAGGCCCTCCGCGCCCGTCGCCGGTACTTCCTCGACCACGGCGCCGTCTCCGCCGACCACGGAGTGCTGGAGCCGCTGACCGTCGACCTCGATCCCGCCGAGGCGCAGTCCCTCTTCGCCCGCGCCCGCGCCGGCACGATCGACGCCGAGGGCAGCCGCGTCCTCGCCGCGCACCTGCTGCTGCAGTCCGCCCGCATGAGCGTCGACGACGGCCTGGTGATGACCGTCCACGCCGGGGTGCTGCGCAACCACGATCGGCCGACCTTCGAGCGCTTCGGTCCCGACACCGGCCACGACATCCCCGTCGCGACCCGGTTCGCCGAGCCCCTCCGCCCGCTGCTGCAGGAGCTCGGCAACGCACCGGGCTTCCACCTCGTCCTCTTCGGGATCGACGAGAGCACCCACTCGCGCGAGCTCGCTCCCCTCGCCGGCTACTACCCGTCGGTGTTCCTCGGAGCGCCGTGGTGGTTCCTCGACGCGCCCGACGCGGTGCTGCGCTTCCGCGCCGCCGTGACGGAGACCGCCGGCTTCTCGCGGAGCTCCGGCTTCATCGACGACACCCGCGCGTTCCTCTCCATCCCGGCCCGTCACGACATGGCTCGGAGGCTGGACGCCGCGTTCCTCGCGCGCCTGGTCGCCGAGGGGCGGATCGACTCCGAGACGGCGAGCGCCGTCATCCTGGACCTCGTCGACTCCCAGCCGCGGAAGGTCTTCAAGCTGTGAGCGGGCACGGCGGAGGAGGCGGTCTCGATCGCGCATCGACGGGCCTGCCGGCGGCTCCCGTCCGCATCGTCCACCTCGGCCTCGGCGCCTTCCACCGAGCGCATCAGGCCTGGTACACGCACGCCGTCGACGACGACCACGAGTGGGGCATCGCCGCATTCACCGGCCGGAGCCCCCGCGCGGCCGAGGAGCTCGCCGCGCAGGACGGCCTGTTCACGCTGATCGAGCGCGGACCGGAGGGCGACTCGGCGACGGTCGTGGGCAGCATCGTCGAGGCGGTCGACGGCGCGGACGTCGCGCGTCTCGTCGAGCTCGTCGCGGCTCCAGGGACGGCGATCGTCACGCTGACGATCACGGAGGCCGGGTACCGTCTCGCCGCGGACGGCGGCCCCGACCTGGACGACCCCGCCGTCCGGAGCGACCTCGACGCCCTCCGATCGGGAGGAGCGCCGGCGACCGCACTCGGCCGCCTCCTCCTCGGCCTCGCGGCCCGGCGCGACGCGGGCTCCGGCCCGCTCGCCGTCGTCCCCTGCGACAACCTCTCCGGCAACGGCCCTCTCGTGCGCCGTGGACTGCTCCTGCTCGCCGAGCGGCTCGACCCGTCGCTCGCCGACTGGATCGACCGCACCGTCTCGTTCGTGTCGACCTCCGTCGACCGGATCACCCCGGCGACCACGGCGGCGGACCGGGAGGCAGCGGCCGAGCTCACCGGCATCAGCGACGCCGCGTCCGTCGTGACCGAGCCTTTCCGCGACTGGGTCCTCTGCGGCGGCTTCCCCGCCGGCCGGCCCGCCTGGGAGCGCGCCGGAGCCCGCTTCGTGGACGACATCGAGCCCTTCGAGCGGCGCAAGCTGCGACTCCTCAACGGCGCGCACACGCTCCTCGCCGCCACCGGCCGCCGGCGGGGCCGCGCCACCGTCGCGGAGGCGATCGCCGACCCCGCCTGCCGGAGCGCCGTCGAGGCGTTCTGGGCGGAGGCGGCGGCCGGCCTCCCCGCCGGTCTCGACGCGGACGCCTACTGCGCCGCCCTCCTCGAGCGCTTCGGCAACCCCCGGATCGAGCACCGCCTCGAGCAGATCGGCGCCGACGCGACCGCCAAGCTCCGCATCCGGATCGCGCCCGTGCTCCTCGCCGAGCGCGCGGGCGGACACGACG
The DNA here is from genome assembly GCF_002931705.1 of Rathayibacter sp. AY1C5. NCBI lineage: Bacteria > Bacillati > Actinomycetota > Actinomycetes > Micrococcales > Microbacteriaceae > Rathayibacter > Rathayibacter sp. AY1C5. Next base: position 100,334 of record NZ_PSWD01000003.1, on the reverse strand, counting down.
GAGCCGCCTCCCTCCGTGCCGTCGCCGACTGGATCGCACTGCTGCTCCAGGGCGACCGCCTGCCCGACGCGCAGCGCCCCGCCCTCGACCGCGCCCTCGGCTCCGCCCGACCCGTCGAGGCACTGCTGCGGCTCGTCGACCCGCGCCTCGCCGACGACCCGGCCCTCGTCGCCGCGGTCACCGCTCAGGCGGCCTAGACCTCCACCCCGCCCCTCCGCGCGGCGCCTTCCGGCGCCGTCGGCAACCGATTGCCACCCTCGCACCGTCTCGATGCGGCGCGGATCCCCGACGGGTCCGCGCCCGGGTAAAGGAGCCCGCATGACCCCCCGCACCACCGCGCCCGGAGCGCCCGCCGCTGAGAAGCTCTCCAAGCTGAGCATCGTGGGCTACGGCGCCGGCGACACGGCGAACAACCTCGCCTTCACCACCGCCACGATGTTCCTGCTCGTCTACTACACCGACGTCGCCGGGATCTCCGCGGCCGCGGCGGGCACGCTGCTGCTCGTCGTGCGGATCTTCGACGCGTTCGCCGACGTCTTCGCCGGCCGGGTCGTGGACCGCACCTACAGCAGGCGCTTCGGCAAGTTCCGGCCCTTCCTGATGTTCGGGTCGGTCCCGCTCCTGCTGCTCTCGGCCGCGACCTTCTCCGTCCCGCAGATCGGCGAGAGCGGAACCCTGCTCTACGCCTACCTGAGCTATGCCGCGCTCGGCCTCGCCTACAGCCTCGTCAACATCCCCTACGGCTCGCTCGCCGGAGCGATGACGCAGGTCGGCACCGAGCGCGCGAAGCTCGCCAGCGCCCGCGCCATCGGCGGCGCGATCGTGGGGGCCGGGCTCGGCACCTTCATGGCCCCGCTGGTCGTCCCCGGCGCCGATCTGCAGTCGCTCTTCTCGATCGTCACGCTGAGCTTCGTCGTCGTCGGCTCCGCGCTCTACCTCTTCACGATCCTGACCGCGAAGGAGCGGGTCCAGCGCGACGTCGCGCACGTCACGTTCCGTCAGAGCATGACGACCCTCCGCTCCAACCGGCCGCTGCTCTTCCTCTGCCTCAGCTCGTTCCTGTTCCTCACCGGGACGCTCGCGCTCCAGACCGTGCAGCTCTACTACCTGCGCGACGTACTCGGATCGGTCCAGCTCTACGCCGCGATGTCGCTCATCCAGCTCGCCCTGACCTTCGGCCTGGCCGCCCTCGTCCCGACGATCGTGCGGCGGTTCGGCAAGCGCAACGCCTACATGGCCGGAGTCGCGGTCCTGATCAGCGGCGGAACGGTCGTCTTCCTCGCCCCGGGCGACGCGGTGGCGGTCGGCTTCGGCGGACTGGTCCTCGCCTACGTCGGCATCCAGCTCGTCAACATGCTCGTCTGGGCGATCGAGGCGGACACCGTCGAGTACGGGGAGTGGAAGACCGGCATCCGCTCCGAGGGCACGATCTACGCCCTGTTCTCCTTCACCCGCAAGACCGGCCAGGCGGTCGGAGGCGCCCTCGCCGCGTACGCGCTGGCCTGGGGCGGCTACGTGGCCGGGGCCGCAGAGCAGAGCGAGCACGCCGAGTGGGGCATCCGCGCCGCCGCCGGCCTCATCCCGGCCGTCGCGGCCCTGCTCGCGGTGCTGATCATGGCGTTCTACCCGCTGACCGACCGCCGGCACGCGCAGATCGTCGCCGAGATCGCCGAGCGCCGCGAGAGCACGGGTCAGGCCGCGCCCGTGGCGCCCGGCCTCTCGACCGCCGCGTTCTCGATGGACCGCGCTCCCGGCCGGAACCCCTGACCCGATCCCCCACCACGAAAGGCATCCCATGAAGATCGACAAGGCCGAGGTCGTCGTCACCAGTCCCGACCGCAACTTCGTCACCCTCAAGCTCACGACCGACGACGGGCTGACCGGCCTCGGCGACGCGACCCTCAACGGCCGTGAGCTCGCCGTGGTCTCCTATCTCGCCGACCACGTCGTGCCGCTGCTCCTCGGCCGCGACGCCTCGCGCATCGAGGACACCTGGCAGTTCCTCTACCGGTCGTCGTACTGGCGCCGCGGGCCGGTCACGATGGCGGCGATCGCGGCGGTCGACACCGCCCTCTGGGACATCAAGGGCAAGGCCGCGGGCATGCCGCTCTACCAGCTGCTCGGAGGCGCGTCCCGCACCGGCCTGCTCGCCTACGGCCACGCGTCCGGGCGGACGGACGCGGAGCTGTTCGACAGCATCCGCGAGCACCAGGAGCAGGGGTACCGCGCGATCCGCGTGCAGACCGCGGTGCCGGGTCTGACCTCGATCTACGGCATCGCCTCCAACGCCGTCCTCGAGGGCAACGCCGGCGTGCGCTACGACCACGAGCCGGCGCAGCGCGGCGGCCTGCCGACCGAGGAGGACTGGGACACCCGCGCCTACCTGCGCCACGTCCCCCGCGTCTTCGAGGCCGTCCGCAACGAGTTCGGGCCGGGGCTCCCCCTCCTCCACGACGGCCACCACCGGATGACGCCGATCCAGGCCGCGGCCCTCGGCAAGTCCCTCGAGCCGTACGACCTCTTCTGGCTCGAGGACTGCACGCCCGCCGAGAACCAGGAGGCCCTCCGCCTCGTCCGGCAGCACACCACCACGCCCCTGGCGATCGGCGAGGTCTTCAACACCGTCTGGGACTACCAGCTCCTCATCCGCGAGCAGCTGATCGACTACATCCGGAGCGCGGTCACGCACACCGGAGGCGTCTCCCACCTCCGGAGGATCCTCGACCACGCCGCGCAGTACCAGATCAAGTCCGGGATGCACGGACCCACCGACGTCTCCCCGGTGGGAATGGCGGCCGCGATGCACCTGGGCCTGGCGATCCACAACTTCGGGATCCAGGAGTACATGAAGCACGGCGAGCGGACCGACAGCGTCTTCCAGCAGTCGTTCACCTGGAGCGAGGGACGGCTGCACCCGGGCGACGCCCCCGGTCTGGGCGTCGAGCTCGACGTCGACGCCGCCGGGAAGTACCCCTACGTGCGCGCGTACCTGCCCTTCAACCGCCTCGCCGACGGCACCGTCCACGACTGGTGACCTGCCCGGCGATCCCGGCCCGTCGAGGGAGCCACGGCCAGCGGGCCCCCTCGACGGTCCGGGGTTCCCCCGCCGAGCACAGGCCGGTCAGGGCACGAAGCGGTAGCCCATGCCCGCCTCGGTCAGCAGGTGCCGCGGATGCGCGGGGTCGGGCTCGAGCTTCTTGCGCAGCTGCGCGAGGTAGAGGCGCAGGTAGCCGGTGTCGGTGACGTGCGCGGGGCCCCAGATCTCGGCCAGCAGCGAGCGACGGGTGACCAGCTTGCCCGCGTTGCGGATGAGGATCTCGAGCACCTGCCACTCCGTCGGAGTCAGCCGCACGGAGACGCCGTCCCGCGTCGCGCTCTTGGCCACCAGGTCCACGGTCACCTCGCCGATCACGACCAGCGGCTCGCCGTCGGCCGGCTGCACCCGCCGCGAGAGGGCCCGGATGCGCGCGAGCACCTCGTCCATCGAGAACGGCTTGGTGACGTAGTCGTCCGCGCCGGCGTCGAGCGCGCCCACCTTGTCGGCCGCGCCCGTCCGCCCCGACACCACCAGGATCGGCGCGCTCGTCCAGCCGCGCAGTCCGTGGATGACCTCCACCCCGTCGAGCCGGGGCATGCCGAGGTCGATCATGTAGAGGTCCGGATGCTCGTCCACCGCGCGGTTGATCGCCTCCGTGCCGTCGCCGGCCGTCACCACGTCGTATCCGCGGGCGGTGAGGGTGATGCGCAGGGCGCGCAGGATCTGCGGGTCGTCGTCGGCGATCAGGATCTTCATGCGGCTCCTCCGGAGTCCTCGTGCGGGGCGGCGCCCGACCCGCCGTCGTGCGGGACGGCAGGAGCGACGTGAGCCGCAGGAGCAGCGGCAGCAGTCTCCTTCGCCAGCGGCAGCGTCACCACCATCGTCAGCCCGCCCCCCGGAGTGTCCTCCGTCTCGAGCGTGCCGCCCATCCCCTCCGTGAACCCCTTCGAGAGCGCGAGGCCGAGGCCCAGGCCCGTGAGGTTGTCGTCGTCGCCGAGCCGCTGGAACGGCACGAAGATCTCGGCGCGCCGCTCCTCGGGCACCCCGGGGCCGTGGTCGACGATCCGCAGCTGCGCGCTCCCGCCGAAGGCGCTGGCGGCCACGCGCACCCGGGTGCCGGACGGCGCGTAGCGGACGGCGTTCGCGAGCAGGTTGACCACGACGCGCTGCAGCAGAACCGCGTCGGCGAGCAGCGCCGGGCCCTCCGGATCGAGGTCGAGGTCGACCTCGCCGGGACCGAGCCCGAGCTCGTCGAGCGCGGGGAGCACCACGTCGGCGGCGTCGAGCGGGGCGAGCGCCACGGCGAGCGCCCCCGCCTCCAGCCGCGTCACGTCGAGCAGGTCGGTGACCAGCGCGGCGAGCACGGTGAGGCTCTCGTCGGCGGTGGCGAGCAGCTCCTCCCGGTCGCGCTCGCTCCAGACCACCTCGGGCGAGCGCAGTCCGCTGACGGCCGCGGTGGCCGCGGCGAGGGGCCGGCGCAGGTCGTGGCTGACGGCCGACAGCAGGGCGCTGCGCACCCGGTCGGTCTCGGCCAGCGGAGCGAGGGAGCTGGCCGTCTCGCTGAGGGCCGCGTTCTCGAGCACCGAGTCCAGCTGGGCGGCGACGACCTGGAGCAGCCGCCGCTCGCTCCCCTCCAGCTCGCGGCCGTGCAGCTCGAGCACCGCGCCCTCGCCCACCGCGATGCGCGCGGGATCGCCCTCCGGCTGCGGCTCGCCGTCGGCCGCGACGAGCTCGCCGCCGCGCAGCAGCCGCACGCCGGTCAGCCCGAACGCCTCGCGCGAGCGCTCGAGGATCGCCTGCAGCGCCCCCTGCCCGCGGATCACGCCACCGGCGATCGTCGCCAGCAGCTCCGACTCCGCCCCCGAGCGCTTGGCGGCCCGCGCCCGTCTGGCCGCGCGGTCGACCACGGCGCTGACGAGCGCCGCGTTGAGCACGTAGAGCACCAGCGCCAGCGCGTGCAGAGGCTCGTCGACGGTGATCGTGTAGAGCGGATCGACGAAGAAGAAGTCGAGGGTCAGCCCCGAGAGCACGGCCGCGAAGAGGGCCGGCCAGAGCCCGCCGACCAGCGCGACCACCACCACCAGCAGCTGGTACGAGAGCACGTCGCTCGTGATCGACTCGTCGCTGCGGAGGCTCGAGAGCAGCCAGGTCACCAGCGGGCCGCCCACGAGGGCGAGGGCCAGTCCCAAGAGGCGGCGCCGCAGCGTCAGGGCGCCGTCGAGCCTCGGCAGCACCGCGGTGCGCCCGGCGGCGGAGTGGCTGACGATGTGCACGTCGATGTTGCCGGACTCGCGGATCACCGTCGACGCGGTGCCGGGCGTCAGCGCCGAGGCGAGACGGCTCCGCCTGCTCACGCCGATCACCAGCTGCGTCGCGTTCACCGAGCGGGCGAACTCGACCAGCGTGCGCGGCACGTCCTCGCCGACCACCTGGTGGTAGCTGCCGCCGAGCTTCTCGACCAGCACCCGCTGCGCCTCGAGCACGTGCGGCCGGGGAGTGCGGAGGCCGTCGGGGGTCACCACGTGCACGGCGAGCAGATCGCCCCCGGAGGCGCGGGCCGCGATCCGCGCGCCGCGCCGCAGCAGTGTCTCCCCCTCCGGCCCGCCGGTGAGGGTCACGACCACGCGCTCGCGCGCCTCCCAGGTGCTGTCGATGCCGTGCTCGACGCGGTAGTCGCGGAGCGCGCTGTCGACCTCGTCGGCGAGCCAGAGCAGCGCGAGCTCGCGCAGGGCGGTCAGGTTGCCGAGCCGGAAGTAGTTGGACAGCGCCGCGTCGATGCGCTCGGGCGGGTAGACGCGGCCGTCGGCGAGGCGGTCGCGCAGCGCCTGGGGCGCCAGGTCGACGACCTCGATCTGGTCGGCGGCGCGGAGGACCGCGTCCGGGATCGTCTCGCGCTGCGGCGCTCCGGTGATCGCGTGCACCACGTCGTTGAGCGACTCGATGTGCTGGATGTTCACGGTCGAGAAGACGGTGATGCCGGCGTCGAGGAGCGTCCGTACGTCCTCCCAGCGCTTCTCGTGCCGGGAGCCGGGGGCGTTGGTGTGCGCGAGCTCGTCGACCAGCGCGACGTCGGGCCGGCGGGCCAGCACCGCGTCGAGGTCCATCTCGTCGAGCAGCACGCCGCGGTGCTCGACGGCCCTCCTCGGCACGACCTCCAGCCCCTCGACCATCGCGGCGGTGGCGGAGCGGCCGTGCGTCTCGACCACGGCCACCACGACGTCGCGACCCTCGGCGGCGAGCCGGCGGCCCTCCTCGAGCATCGTGTAGGTCTTGCCCACTCCGGGCGCGGCTCCGAGGAGCACGCGCAGGCGGCCCTTCGTCATGCTCCCGGCCTCCCCTCGTGCTCGCGGCTCCGGGGTGTCCCGGGCTCGCGGGTCCGGCGTCGATCCGCTCGATCGGACGGTCCCGACGAGCCGATCGCGATTCTACGAGCCGGAGGCGCCACCGGAGCGGTCACAGCCGCGCGAGAGCGGCGTTGAGCTCGAGCACGTCCACCGTCGGCTCGCCGAGGTACCCGAGCTCGCGGCCCGCGGTGTGCTCGTCGACCAGCGCGCGCACGGCGCTCACGTCGAGCCCGCGGGCGGCGGCGACGCGGGGCGCCTGCAGCTGCGCGTAGGCGGGGCTGATCGCGGGGTCGAGCCCCGAGGCGGAGGCGGTCAGCGCATCGGCCGGCACCGCGGCCGGGTCGACGCCCTCGAAGGCGGCGATCGCGGCCCGGCGCTCCTCGACGGACGCGACCAGGTCGGCGTTCTCGGGGCCGAGGTTGCTGCCGGTCGAGGCCGCGGCGTCGTAGCCCGCGGCGGAGGGACGCGACTGGAACCACTCCGGCAGGGGCGCTCCGTCGGCGTCCGTGAACGACTGCCCGATGAGCGGCGAGCCGATCACCGCGCCGTCCTGGCGCAGCAGCGAGCCGTTCGCCTGGGCGGGCAGGGCGAGCTGCCCGATCCCGAGCACCGCGAGCGGGTACGCCGCTCCCAGCAGCACGGTGAGCACGATCATCGCGCGCAGCGCGACACCGTAGGGACGGAACATGGTCTCTTCTCTCTGTCTTCGGTGGTCGGGACGGGCGGGTCAGAAGCCGGGGATCGCAGCGACGATCAGGTCGACGAGCTTGATCCCGAGGAACGGAGCGATCACTCCGCCCAGCCCGTAGACCAGGAGGTTGCGGCTGAGGATGCGCGAGGCGGCGACCGGGCGGTACGCCACTCCCCGCAGCGCGAGCGGGATCAGCACGACGATCACCAGCGCGTTGAACACGATCGCCGAGAGGATCGCCGAGGCCGGCGAGTGCAGCTGCATCACGTTCAGCACCGCGAGCCCAGGGAAGACCCCCGCGAACATCGCCGGGATGATCGCGAAGTACTTCGCCACGTCGTTCGCGATCGAGAACGTGGTGAGCGCGCCGCGGGTGATCAGCAGCTGCTTGCCGATCCGCACGATGTCGATGAGCTTGGTGGGGTCGGAGTCGAGGTCGACCATGTTGCCCGCCTCCTTCGCCGCCGAGGTGCCGGTGTTCATCGCCACGCCCACGTCGGCCTGCGCGAGGGCCGGGGCGTCGTTGGTGCCGTCGCCGGTCATCGCGACCAGCGCGCCGCCCTCCTGCTCGCGCCGGATCAGGGCGAGCTTGTCCTCGGGGGTCGCCTCGGCGAGGTAGTCGTCGACTCCCGCCTCCGCCGCGATCGCCTTCGCGGTCAGCGGGTTGTCGCCCGTGATCATCACGGTGCGGATGCCCATCGCGCGCAGCTCCGAGAAGCGCTCGGCGAGCCCGTCCTTCACCACGTCCTTCAGGTGCACGACGCCGAGCAGGCGGGCGCCGTGGGCGTCCTTCACCGCGACGACGAGAGGCGTGCCGCCGCTCTCCGAGACGCCGTCGACGAGCACCGTGAGGCGCGCCGCGACCGCGGAAGGCAGCGGCCCCTCCTCCTCCACCCAGGCGCGCACGGCCGAGCCGGCGCCCTTGCGGATGGAGGAGCCGTCGGGGAGGTCGAGCCCGCTCATCCGGGTCTGCGCGGTGAACGGCACCACGGCGGCCTGAGCGGGCTCGACGGCGGGACGGCCCGAGTCGCCCGCGAGGTCGACGATCGACTTCCCCTCGGGTGTCGGGTCGCTGAGCGAGGAGGAGGCGGCCGCGTCGACGAGGGCGGCCTGCGCCACTCCGTCGAGCGGGAGGAACGCCACCGCGCGGCGGTTGCCGTAGGTGATGGTCCCCGTCTTGTCGAGCAGGAGCGTCGTGACGTCGCCCGCCGCCTCCACCGCCCGGCCGGACATCGCGAGCACGTTGCGCTGCACGAGCCGGTCCATGCCGGCGATGCCGATGGCCGAGAGGAGGGCGCCGATGGTGGTCGGGATGAGGCAGACGAGCAGGGCGACCAGCACCGGGACGCTCACGGAGGCTCCCGCGAACGAGGCGATCGGGTTCAGGGTCAGCACGACCACGACGAACACGATCGAGAGGCTCGCCAGGAGGATGTCGAGCGCGATCTCGTTCGGCGTCTTCTGCCGCGACGCGCCCTCGACCAGGCCGATCATCCGGTCGACGAAGGTCTCGCCCGGCCGCGAGGTGATGCGCACCACGATCCGGTCCGAGAGCACTCGCGTGCCGCCCGTCACCGCGCTGCGGTCGCCTCCGCTCTCGCGGACGACCGGTGCCGACTCGCCCGTGATCGCCGACTCGTCGATGGAGGCGATGCCCCAGACGATGTCGCCGTCGCCGGGGACGAGGTCGCCCGCCTCCGCCACGACCACGTCGCCCAGCTGCAGCTCGGCCGAGGAGACCTCGACCAGGCGGGCCGACAGGGCGGAGGGGTCCGCGGGGTCGTAGTCGGCCACGCGCCGGGCCGGAGTGCTGGTGCGGGTGGCGCGCAGGCTCTCGGCCTGGGCCTTGCCGCGGCCCTCGGCCACCGACTCCGCGAGGTTCGCGAACACCACGGTGAGCCAGAGCCAGATCGCGATGCCGGCCGTGAAGGTGACGGGCACCGTCGATCCGCCCGACTCCTCCGGCCCCCCGAGGAACGGCTCGGCGATCGCCAGCACCGTGGTCAGCACGGCGCCGACCTCGACGATGAACATCACGGGGTTGCGCCACATCAGGCGCGGATCGAGCTTGCGCAGCGCTCCGGGGAGGGCGGCGGCGAGCTGGCGCGGCCCGAGGGCGGCGCGGGTGGGGCGCGCGGGTTCCGCGGGGGCCTCGGTCAGTGCAGTGGTCATCGGAGTCGCAGTCCTTCCGCCAGGGGGCCCAGCGCGAGTACGGGGAAGTAGGTGAGCGCGGTCACGACGACCGTGACGCCCACGAGGAGGCCGACGAACTGCGGCCGGTGGGTGGGCAGCGTGCCGGCGCTGGAGGGCACCGGCGACTGCGCCGCGAGCGAGCCGGCCAGGGCGAGCACCAGCAGGATCGGGAGGAAGCGGCCGAGGAGCATCGCGACGCCGAGCGCCGTGTTGAGCCAGGGCGTGTTCGCCGTCAGCCCCGCGAACGCCGAGCCGTTGTTGTTGGACGCGGAGGTGAAGGCGTAGAGCACCTCCGAGAGCCCGTGCAGCCCGGGGTTCAGGATCGACGTGCTCTCCACGTCCTCCCGCACCGCCGGGATCGCGAAGCTCAGGGCCGTGCCGGCCAGCACGAGCGTCGGCGTCACGAGGATGTAGAGGCTCGCGAGCTTGATCTCGCGCGGGCCGAGCTTCTTGCCCAGGTACTCGGGCGTCCGGCCGACCAGCAGCCCGCCGACGAACACGGCCAGCACCGCGAGCACGAGCATCCCGTAGAGGCCCGAGCCGACGCCGCCGGGGGCGACCTCGCCGAGCATCATGTTGAGCATCGGCAGCATGCCGCCGAGCGCGGTGAAGGAGTCGTGCATCGCGTTGACGGCGCCGGTCGAGGTGAGCGTCGAGGCGGTCGCGTAGAGGGCGGAGCCGGCGATGCCGAAGCGCGTCTCCTTGCCCTCCATCGCGGCTCCGGCGGCCTGCGCCGCGGATCCGCCGCCCGCCGCCTCCAGCGCGGTGAGGGCCGCGAGCGACACGACGAAGATCGTCGCCATCGCCGCGAGGATCGCGCGGCCCTGCCGCACGTCGCCGACCATCCGGCCGAAGGTGCGCGGCAGCGAGAACGGGATCGCGAGGATCAGCACGATCTGCAGCAGCGACACCCACGCCGAGGGGTTCTCGAACGGGTGCGCGGAGTTGGCGTTGAAGTAGCCGCCGCCGTTGGTGCCGAGCAGCTTGATCGCCTCCTGCGAGGCCACCGCGCCGCCCGGGATGCTCTGCTCGCCGCCGGTGAGCGTGGTCACCGTCAGCGGGCCGTTCAGGTTCTGGATCACGCCGCCCGCGATCATCACGACCGCCGCCACCACCGCGAGGGGCAGCAGGAGGCGCAGCGTGCCGCGCACGAGGTCGACCCAGAAGTTGCCGAGCGTTCCGGAGGAGCGGCGCGCGAATCCGCGGATCAGCGCCACCGCCACGGCCAGGCCCACGGCCGCCGAGACGAAGTTCTGCACGGCGAGGCCGCCGAGCTGCACCGCGAAGCCGAGGGTCGCCTCCGGGGAGTAGGACTGCCAGTTGGTGTTGGTGACGAACGAGACGGCGGTGTTGAACGCCAGCCCCTCCGGCACCGCGGGCAGGCCGAGGGAGCCGGGCAGGACCGCCTGGAGGCGCTGCATCCCGTAGAGCAGGAGCACGCCGACGAGAGAGAAGGCCAGCACGGCCCGGAGGTAGGCGCGCCAGCTCTGCTCGCCCGCGGAGTCGACGCCGATGAGGCGGTAGACGCCGCGCTCGAGGGCGAGGTCGCGCGTCGAGGTGTAGACGCGGAACATGTGGTCGCCGAGGGGGCGGTGGAGGAGGGCGACGGCCAGGCCGACGGTCGCGACCTGGAGGACGGCGAGGAGCGGATCCATCAGAAGCGCTCCGGTCGGATCAGGGCCGCGACGAGGTAGACGACGGCGGCGAGCGCCAGCACGGCCGCCAGGGCGTCGAAGACGATCACCGGCCCGCCTCCTTCTCGCGGGTCCCGCGGGTCGCCGAGGGGGGCGGTCCGCCCAGCCGCTCGACCCCCTTCGCGGCGAGAGCGATGAGCGAGAAGAGGGCGAGCACGCCGAGGAGGTAGGCGAGGTCGAGCACGGAGGACTCCATCCGGGGAGCGGACGACGCCCGGGACCGGACGCCTGCCGGGAAGCGGCACAGGAAGCGATGCAACACCTCGCGGGGGCCCCTCGGAGCGGTCCTCACGGTTCCCCTACGGCCCGGCCCGGAGTCCTCGCGTTTCCCTCACGCGGACGGCGGCGGGCGCCCGGCGGAGGAGCGCGAGCCGGGCGGGAGCCGAGCGGTGAGAGCGTTCTCCCCCAGCAACGGCGGGGGTCGACGTCCCGAAGATCACATTTCGGCATCGCCTGGACAAATTCGCCGCCCGCGCTTTACTCGCCCCGATCGAAGGAATATGTTCTCTCCGTGGACAAAGCCCCTCGGGGCTCTCCCGCCCTCCCGGGCGACGACACGACGACGTGCGCCACACGTGCACGCCTCTTGTCGTCCTCTCCCTCGGACACTGCTTTCAGAGAGGAATGCACTCCATGAAGTTCTCCCGCGGCATCACCACGCTGGCCGCCGCCGGCATCATCTCCCTCGGCCTCGCGGCCTGTTCCGCGAGCCCCGCCAACTCCGGAGGCGCCGCTGCCGGCGCCGGCGCGGAAGGCGACTGCACCGTCGGCATCTCGATGCCCACGCGCAGCCTCGAGCGCTGGATCAACGACGGCGAAGGCCTCCAGTCGCAGCTCGAGGGCGACGGCTGCACCGTCGACCTCCAGTACGCCGACAACAAGACCGATCAGCAGATCTCGCAGATCCAGAACCAGATCGCCGGCGGCTCCAAGATCCTGGTCATCGCCGCGATCGACGGCGAGGCGCTCGCGCCCGTCCTCGCCGAGGCGAAGAAGCAGAACGCCACCGTCATCGCCTACGACCGTCTCATCAACGGCACCGCGGACGTCGACTACTACGCGACCTTCGACAACTACAAGGTCGGCCAGCTCCAGGGCCAGTACATCGAGTCGACCCTCGACCTGAAGAACGCCGCGGGTCCCTTCACCCTCGAGCCCTTCGCCGGCAGCCCCGACGACAACAACGCGAAGTTCTTCTTCTCCGGCGCGTGGGACGTCCTGCAGCCCTACATCGAGAGCGGCAAGCTCACCGTCCCCTCGGGCAAGTCGCCCGCGTCGGACGACGACTGGGCCTCGATCGGCATCCAGGGCTGGGCCTCCGACAAGGCGCAGTCCGAGATGGACAACCGCCTCTCGTCCTTCTACACCGGCGGCCAGAAGGTCGACGTCGTGCTCTCCCCCAACGACAGCCTGGCCATCGGCATCGAGGCCTCGCTGAAGTCGGCCGGCTACACCCCCGGCGCCGACTACCCGGTCATCACCGGCCAGGACGCCGACAAGGCCAACGTCAAGGCGATCCTCGCCGACGAGCAGTCCATGACGGTCTGGAAGGACACCCGCACCCTCGGCGACCGCGTCTTCCAGATGGTGCAGTCGATCGTCGCGGGCGAGGAGCCCGAGGTCAACGACACCGAGACCTACGACAACGGCGAGAAGGTCGTCCCGTCCTACCTGCTGGAGCCGCAGGTCGTCACGAAGGACGACGTGCAGTCGGTCCTCGTCGACTCCGGCTTCCTCAAGGCCGGCGACGTCGGACTCTGATCCGTCGGGCGGGGGCGGGGAGGAGCGATCCTCCCCGCCCCCGCCTCCCCGTCCGCACACCACTCCCCCCCAACGAAGTGAGGCCCTGTTGGCCAGTCCCATCCTCATCATGCGCGACATCGTCAAGGAGTTCGGCGGCGGCGTCCGCGCCCTCGACGGCGTCTCGCTCTCGGTCCAGCCCGGCGAGGTCCACGCCATCTGCGGCGAGAACGGCGCCGGCAAGTCGACCCTGATGAAAGTCCTCTCCGGCGTGTACCCGTACGGCAGCTTCGAGGGCACCATCGAGTTCGAGGGCGAGGAGGCGCAGTACCGGTCGATCAACGACAGCGAGGCCGACGGCATCGTGATCATCCACCAGGAGCTCGCCCTCAGCCCCTACCTCTCCATCGCCGAGAACATCTTCCTCGGCAACGAGAAGTCGACCCGCGGCGTCATCAACTGGAACGCGACCAACGCGGAGGCGGCCAAGCTGCTCGCCCGCGTCGGCCTCGCCGAGAGCCCCGCGACCAAGATCCTCGAGCTGGGCGTCGGCAAGCAGCAGCTCGTCGAGATCGCCAAGGCCCTCGCCAAGGAGGTGAAGCTCCTCATCCTCGACGAGCCCACCGCCGCCCTCAACGACGAGGACAGCGACCACCTGCTCGGCCTGATCGACCAGCTCCGCAAGCAGGGCATCACCTGCATCATCATCAGCCACAAGCTGAAGGAGATCCGCGCCATCGCGGACACCGTCACGATCATCCGCGACGGCCGCACCATCGAGAGCTTCCCGATGGCCGGCGAGGAGGCGTCCGAGAGCCGGATCATCCGCGCGATGGTCGGCCGCGACCTCAACAGCATGTTCCCGCCGCGCGACCCGCAGATCGGCGAGGAGAAGCTGCGCGTCGAGAACTGGACGGTCCACCACCCGGTCGATATCAACCGCGTGGTCGTCGACGACGCCTCCTTCACCGTCCGCGCCGGCGAGATCGTCGGCTTCGCGGGCCTGATGGGCGCCGGACGCACCGAGCTCGCGATGAGCATCTTCGGGAGGAGCTACGGCACCGGGATCTCCGGCCGCGTCTACAAGGACGGCGAGGAGATCCAGACCCGCACCGTCGACGAGGCCATCCGCAACGGCCTCGCCTACGCGACCGAGGACCGCAAGCGCTACGGGCTCAACCTCATCGGCGACATCACCGTCAACGTCTCGGCCGCCGCGCTCTCGCGCCTGGCCCGGCTCGGCGTGATCGACAAGCACCGCGAGTACAAGGTCGCCGACTCGTACCGATCGAAGATGAACATCAAGGCGCCGACCGTCTCGGCCGTCACGGGGAAGCTCTCCGGCGGCAACCAGCAGAAGGTCGTCCTCTCGAAGTGGATCTTCTCCGGTCCCGACGTGCTGATCCTCGACGAGCCCACCCGCGGCATCGACGTGGGAGCCAAGTACGAGATCTACGGGATCATCAACGAGCTCGCGGCCCAGGGCAAGGCGGTCGTCGTCATCTCGTCCGAGCTGCCCGAGCTGATCGGCCTCGCCGACCGCATCTACACCATCTCCGAGGGACGGATCACGGGCGAGATCGATCGCGCCGACGCCACCCAGGAGCACCTCATGCACTACATGACCGCCGGAAAGGAACAGGCCCGATGAGCGCCACGACCACCACAGCGCCGGCGGACACGCCCGCCAACACGCCCTCCACCCCGCCCAAGCGCTCGCGCCGGCTGAACATCAACCTCCGGCAGTACGGCATCCTCGCCGCGCTGGCCATCATCATCCTGCTCTTCCAGGTGCTGACCGGCGGGCGCCTGCTCCTGCCCGGCAACGTCAACAACCTGATCCAGCAGAACGCCTACGTGCTGATCCTCGCGATCGGCATGGTGATGGTCATCATCGCCGGCCACATCGACCTCTCGGTCGGCTCGGTCGTGGCGATGGTCGGCGCCATCTCGGCGATCGCGATGAACAACTGGGGCCTGCCCTGGTGGGCGGCCGTCGTCGTCGCCCTCGTCACCGGCGCCGCCGTCGGAGCATGGCAGGGCTTCTGGGTCGCCTTCGTCGGCATACCGGCGTTCATCGTGACCCTCGCGGGCATGCTGATCTTCCGCGGCTTCACCCTCGTCCTCCTCACCGGCGGAACGATCAACGGCCTCCCCACCGAGTTCACCGCGATCGGCGCCGGCTGGCTGCCGGGCGTCCTCGGCGGCATCGCCGGGCGCGACGCGCTCACCCTGGTCCTCGGCCTGATCGTCTGCGTCGTCCTCGTGGCCCAGCAGCTCCGCAGCCGCGCGACCCTCCGCCGCCTCGAGCTGCCCCGCGAGCCCATCGGCTCGCTGGTCGCGAAGTCGGCCATCGCCGTCATCGCGATCATGGCCCTCTCCTGGCTGCTCGCCGGCTACAGCGGAACCCCGATCATCCTGATCGTGCTCGCCGTGCTGATCCTCGCCTACAGCTTCGTGCTCGGCCGGACGGTCTTCGGCCGCCACATCTACGCGATGGGCGGCAACCTGTTCGCCGCGATGATGTCCGGCGTCAAGACGAAGTGGGTCAACTTCTTCATCTTCGTCAACATGGGCGCCTTGGCCGGAGTCGCGGGCATCGTCAGCACCGCCCGCGCCGGCGGTGCGGTCGCCTCGGCCGGACAGAACTACGAGCTGGACGCGATCGCCGCGGTCTTCATCGGCGGCGCTGCCGTCCAGGGAGGCGTGGGCACCGTCGTCGGAGCCGTCATCGGCGGACTCGTGATGGGCGTGCTCAACATGGGCCTGTCCATCCTCTCGGTCGACGCGGCCTGGCAGATGGCGATCAAGGGCTTCGTGCTCCTGCTCGCGGTGGCGTTCGACATCTTCAACAAGCGCCGCGCCGGCGGCCGCTAGGCGAACGCCGGGCGCCGCCCAGCGGCGCTCCTCGTCCTTCTCTTCTACAGTTCTCGGGCGCGGCTTCTCCTCGGGGGAGCCGCGCCCGAGTGCATCCGAGACCCGTCGGGGTCCAGCGACAGGCAGGCGATCATGGCAGGAGCAGTCGGAGCCTCCAGCAACGCGCTGCTGCGCCGCACGAACCTCGCGAGCCTCGCGACCCTGGTGCACCGCTCCGGTCCCACCAGCCGCGCCGAGCTCGGCCGCCTCACCGGGCTGAACCGCTCCGCCGTCGCGAACCTCGTCGGCGAGCTGAGCGAGCTCGGCTGGGTGGCGGAGGAGACCACCGCGCCCGACGGCCGCATCGGCCGCCCCAGCGCCACCGTCGTCCCCGGCGACCGGTTCGCGGCCGTGGGCGTCCACCTCGACACCGACGCGATCATCGTCGGCCTCGTCGGGCTGCACGGCGAGCTGCTCCGCCGCGTCCGCTTCGACACCCCCAAGCCCGCGAGCCCCGCCACGGTGGTCCGCGTCGTCGCCGGAATCGTCGAGGGCTTCCGCTCCGAGCGGGAGTCGCTGCGCACGCTGGTCGGCGCGGGCGTCGCCGTCCCCGGCCTCGTCCAGGCCGACTCCGGCTTCGTCCACCGCGCCCCGCACCTGGGCTGGCGCGACGTCGACCTCGCCACCCAGCTCAGCCGCGCCCTCGACCTCCCGGTCGCCGTCGGCAACGACGCGACCCTCGGCGCCATCGGCGAGTCCCTCTTCGGAGCCGCGCACGGCGTGGCCGACGTCGTCTACGTCACCGGCGGCGCGGGCGGCATCGGCGGAGGAGTCATCATCGGCGGCGTCCCGCTCCAGGGCTCCTCGGGATTCGCGGCCGAGCTGGGCCACACCCTCGTCGCCACGAACGGCCGCCTCTGCGGCTGCGGCCGGCGCGGCTGCCTCGAGGCCGAGGTCCGGATGCGCTCCCTCCTCGACGTCCTCGGCGCCCGCGTCCTCGACCAGGACGAGCTCGACATCGCCCTGGGCACCTCCCGCGACCCCGCCGTCCTCGGCGAGGTCGCCCGCCAGGTCGACCTGCTCTCGGAGGGCCTGTCCACCTACATCAACCTCTTCAACCCCACCGCGGTCGTGCTCGGCGGCTTCCTCGGCTCGCTGCTCACCGTCGACCGCGAGCGCCTCGCCGCCCGCGTCTCCGCCCGGGCTCTGAGCGACCTCGCGCGCGGCGTGCGGATCGAGCGGGCCGCCCTGCGCTCGAGGCTGGAACTCGTCGGCGCCGCGGAGCTACCCTGGCGGCGGGCGCTGGCGGATCCCGCCGCCGTCACCGGGGGCGCGCAGCCGCCGGGTGGGAGCAGCAGCCGCGAGGACGCCCTGGGCGCCCGCGCCTGACCCCGGCACTCGAGTGCCGGCACCGCGTCGAGGAGGACGAGCATGGCCGACTGGAACGACACGATCATCGAGGAGTTCCGCGCGAACGGCGGGACCGTGACCACGGGCGGCTTCGGGAGGAGCCTCGTGCTGGTGCACCACCGCGGCGCCCGCTCCGGTGAGGAGCGCGTGACTCCGCTGATGGCGCTGCACCCCTCCGAGGACGTCTGGCTGCTCGCCGCGTCCGCCGCCGGTGCGCCCAAGCACCCCGCCTGGTTCCACAACCTGATCGCCCACCCGGACCTGGCGATCGAGACCCCCGACGACGGCACCGTCGACGTCCGGGCGCGCGTCCTCGCCGGGGAGGAGCGCGACGCCGGCTGGGCCCGCTTCACCACCGCCTCCGCCGGCTTCCTCGACTACGAGAAGCGCACCACCCGTATCATCCCGGTCGTGGAGCTCACCCGCCGCTGACCGCGAGCCGTCAGCGCAGCAGCACGGGCACCGTGTCCGGCGTGCTCCAGCTCAGCGCGATCCGCTCGCGGAAGCCGCCGCTGCGCAGCTCCGCCTCGAGCGCGTCGATCACCACGGGGAGCAGCGCGCGCCGCTCGATCAGCAGGTCGAGCACGAGCCGGTCGCCGGCCGTCAGCAGCACCGGGCCCGATCCGGGCAGCACCGCGATCCACTGGCACTCCCCCACCTGCACGCTCCGGTGCCGGCGGAGGCGTCGGAGCAGCTCGGGCAGCGCCTGCGGATCGAGGGCGGACACGTCGGCACGGAGGGCGATCACCCCGCGAGCGTGCCCGCGCCGGACGACCTCGCGCCGACCTCCCGGTGAACACCGCCCCTCCGCGGGACGCCGCCCGCGAGAACGACACGACAGGAGCCCGCCCCGCGGCGCACCGCACCCGGGAACGGGAGAAGCCCCCGACCGGACATCCGATCGAGGGCTTCTCCTCTGGTTCTCTCGAACCCGGTTCTCTCGAACCCGGTTCTCTCGAACCCGGTTCTCTCGAACTCCGGTTCTCATGAACTCTGGTGCGCGAGGGGGGAGTTGAACCCCCACGCCCTTTCGGGCACACGGACCTGAACCGTGCGCGTCTGCCTATTCCGCCACTCGCGCTCACCAGCGGCACCGAAGCGCCGACGAGAAATCGTAGCATCCCCCGGCCCCGGAGCCGAACCGGCACCCGCCGCCCCGGGTCGGAGCCTCCCCCGGGAGCCGCCACCGGGCCGTGCCGGTGAGAGCGCGCACACGGCACTCCGGCCGCGAAACCACCGCGGAGGATCGCGCATCCAGACCATCCCAGTAACATGCCCGTAGCCGTGCGCGGCGCAGACCAAGAAGAGGAAGCGGCGACGGGCGCGCAGACATCTCGATCCGTGCGCGACCGCCGAGAAGGCGAAGAACCGGAAGATCGGAAGACTGTGGGCATACTGGACAACTTCGAGAAGGGACTCGAGCGCGTCGTCAACGGCGCGTTCGCGCGGACCTTCAAGTCGGGTCTGCAGCCGGTCGAGCTCGCCTCCGCCCTCCGCCGGGAGCTCGACACCTCCGCCGCCGTGGTCAGCCGCGACCGCATCCTCGTCCCCAACAGCCTCGTCCTGCGGATGTCCGCGACCGATCTCGACCGGATGCAGCGCCTCGGCGCCACCCTGATCGACGAGCTCACCACGGTCGCCACCGAGCACGCCACCAAGCAGGGCTTCCGCTTCCCCGGCCCGATCGACATCTCCCTCGCCGTCGATCCGGCGCTCAGCGACGGCATGGTCGAGGTCGACTCCCGCAGCGTGAAGGGCACCGTCGCCTACACGCCCGTCCTCGACATCGACGGCCGGCGCCACCCGATCACGAAGGCGCGCACCGTCATCGGCCGCGGCAGCGACGCCGACATCACCGTCGACGACTCGGGCACGTCCCGCAAGCACGTCGAGATCCTCTGGGACGGCTCCCGCGCCCAGGTGCACGACCTCGGGTCCACGAACGGCTCCAAGCTCGACGGCCGGCCCGTCACGCAGGCGCCCCTGGCCCCCGAGCAGACCATCACGATCGGGCGCACCTCGATCGTCTACCGCGTCGTGCAGGGCTCCGCGCCCGCACGCACCGACCGCCCGTCGTCCGGCAGGGCAGCCGGACGCGGCTCCGAGGGATTCTGGGACGACCGGCTATGAGCGAGCTCACTCTCTTCCTCCTGCGCATCGCGTTCCTCGCGCTGCTGTGGTTCTTCGTGTTCGGCATCGTCTACGCGCTGCGCTCCGACCTGTTCGGGCAGCGCGTGCGCAAGCTGCCGCCCGGCGCGCAGGCCGCGTCCCCCGAGGCCCCGTTCGTGACGGCGGCCCAGCCCGTGGTCGCCGCGGCCGCCGCGGCTCCCACGCCCGCGCAGCCCGCCTCTCCGTCGGCCCCCTCGGCCCGGAGGAGCCGAGAGGCCGCCGCCGAGCGCGCCGAGCAGGGAGGCGCCGCCACGGTCCACACGGCGCAGCGCCTCGTGATCACCTCGGGCCCCAAGCGGGGCACCGAGCTCGAGCTGACCGGCGACCCGCTGACGATCGGCCGCTCCGCGGAGTCGACGCTGGTCATCCGCGACGACTACACCTCGACCCACCACGCGCGCCTGCTCCTCTGGAACGACGAGTGGATGATCCAGGACCTCGACTCCACCAACGGCACCTTCCTCGACGGCCGCCGCGTCGGCGCGCCCACCAAGGTGCCGCTGGACACGCCCGTGAAGGTCGGCACCACCACCTTCGAACTGCGGCGGTCGTAGCGCGTGGCCCCCACTCCGGAGAGCGGCTCCGGCCACGGCGCGGTGCGCGAGAGCGCCGCCGTCTCGCACGTCGGCAGGATCCGCTCGAACAACCAGGACTCCGGCTACGCGGGCCGGCAGCTCTTCGTCGTCGCCGACGGCATGGGCGGTCACGCGGGCGGCGACGTCGCCTCCTCCATCGCGATCAAGCGCATCGCGGAGGCGGACCGCGTCTACGCCTCCACCTACGAGGCCGAGGACGAGCTCAAGCGCACCCTGCTGGCGGCCAACACCCTGCTGGCCGACGCCGTCGTCGACCACCCCGAGCTCACCGGCATGGGCACCACCGTCAGCGCCATCGCCCGCGTCGGCGAGTCGGTGGCGATCGCGCACATCGGCGACTCCCGCATCTACGTCCTCCGCGACGGCCGGCTCGAGCAGGTCACGACCGACCACACCTTCGTGCAGCGCCTGGTCGACTCCGGCCGCATCACGGAGGAGGAGGCGATGACGCATCCGCGCCGCTCCGTCCTGATGCGGGTCCTCGGCGACGTGCACACCAACCCCGAGATCGACACGCTCACGCTCGAGACCGAGCCGCACGACCGCTGGCTGATCTGCTCCGACGGCCTCTCCGGCGTCGTCCCGCACGACGAGATCCTCAAGGAGCTCAGCCGCGACGAGACCGCCCAGCAGGTGGCCGACCGCCTGATCCGCGACAGCCTCTCGCACGGCGCCCCGGACAACGTCACCGTCGTCGTCCTCGACATCCCCGGGGCGGGCGACACCGCGCGCATCCTCGCCCCCGTGGAGGAGCCGGTGGTCGTCGGATCGGCCGCCGCGCCCACGCCCTTCAGCACCGACGACTCGCAGAACCGCGTCCGGATCCCCGGCCTCCGCCTGCACACCCGGGCTCCCGCCGCGCAGGGCCCCACCCACTTCGAGCCCGCGTCCGAGGACTACCTCGACGAGCTGATCGAGGAGGACCGCCGCCGGCACCTGCGCCGCCGCATCACCTGGCTCGTCGGCCTGTCCCTCGTGCTCATCATCGGATTCCTCGGGATCCTCTTCGCCTACGACTGGACGCAGTCGCGCTTCTACGTCGGCACCGACGGGGACACCGTGATCATCTACCAGGGCATCCAGCAGTCGGTCGGCCCGCTCTCGCTCTCGGAGGTGAAGGAGGACACGGGCATCCCGCTCGACTCCCTCCGCGCCTACGACGTCGAGCAGCTGGAGCAGACGATCAGCGCCGACTCCTACGCCGGCGCGGTCGACATCGTCGAGCGCCTCACGGACGCGAACGGAGCACCATGACGGACGCCGCCACGGCCACCGCCCGCCCCGCCCCCGAGCGGCAGGGCTTCTTCCGCCAGAAGCTGCGCAATCTCGAGCTCCTGCTCCTGATCGGCGCATGCCTCATCGACGCCGGCGCGATCGTGCTCGTGCAGCTCGGCGCCCTCGGCTCGATCGACACCACGCTGGTCTCGCTGGGCGCCGGCCTCTCGGCGCTCGTGCTCGCCGTGCACGTCGTGCTGCGCTTCGCGGCCCCGGCGGCCGACCCCTTCCTCCTCCCGATCGCCACCGTGCTGAACGGCCTGGGCGTCGCCGAGATCTACCGGATCGACATCGCCGACGGCGCGACCGGCTGGGAGTCGGTGGCGGTGCGGCAGATCTTCTGGAGCGCCCTGGCCGTCGTGGCGGCGATCGTGGTGCTGCTGGTCATCCGCAACCACCGCGTGCTGTTCCGCTACACCTACGTCGCCGGGTTCGCGGCGATCGTGCTGCTCCTGCTGCCGCTCCTGCCCTTCATCGGCCGCGAGGTCAGCGGCGCGCGCGTGTGGATCGGGATCGGCGACGTGGCGAGCTTCCAGCCCGGCGAGATCGCCAAGATCGCCCTCGCGGTCTTCTTCGCCGGCTACCTCGTGCGCAACCGCGACTCCCTCTCGATGGTGGGCCGCACCGTCCTCGGGATGCGCTTCCCGCGCCTGCGCGACCTCGGCCCGATCCTGGTGGTCTGGGCGGTCACGATGGGCGTCATCGTCTTCCAGCGCGACCTGGGGACGGCTCTGCTCTACTTCGGCCTGTTCCTGGTCATGCTCTACGTCGCGACCGGCCGCACCAGCTGGGTCCTCATCGGCGTCGGCCTGTTCCTCGGCGGCGCGCTGCTGGCGAGCCAGACGCTCGACTACGTGGGCAACCGCTTCGCCAACTGGCTCGAGCCCTTCAGCGCCGAGCGCTACGGGGCGGATCCGGGCGGCAGCTACCAGCTCGTGCAGGGCCTCTTCGGCCTCGCGCACGGCGGGCTGCTCGGCACGGGCCTCGGCCAGGGGATGCCGGATCTCACGCCGGTCCCGCAGTCCGACTACATCATCGCCAGCCTCGGCGAGGAGCTGGGCCTCGCCGGGCTCTTCGCGATCTTCGGCCTCTACCTCCTGCTGGTCTCGCGCGGGTTCCGCATCGGCTTCGCCGGGCAGGACGACTTCGGGCGCCTCCTGGGAGTCGGCCTCTCGTTCGTGATCGCCCTGCAGTGCTTCATCGTCATCGGAGGCGTCACCCGCGTCATCCCGCTGACCGGCCTGACCACGCCGTTCCTCGCCGCCGGCGGCTCCTCCCTCGTGGCGAACTGGATGATCGTGGCGGTGCTGCTGCGCCTGTCCGACACAGTCCGCAGTCAGCCTCGTCTGGTGGTGTGATCCGTCGATGAACCGAGAACTCAAACGGGTGAGCCTCGTCGTGCTGACGATGTTCGTGGCCCTCTTCCTCTCCACCACCACCATTCAGGTGATCCAGGCCGACTCCCTCGACGAGGACGGCCGCAACACGCGGACCCTCTACGAGAGCTTCTCGACCGAGCGCGGTGCGATCCTCGCCGGCGGTCAGCCGATCGCCTCCTCGACGCCGTCGGACGACCTCTACAAGTTCCAGCGGCAGTACGCGAACGGCCCGCTCTACTCCGCCGTGACCGGCTACTTCACTCTGAACCAGGGCACCACCGGCATCGAGCGCACGCTCAACGACTACCTCTCGGGCACCTCGAACTCGCAGTTCTTCGACGAGATCAACAACCTCGTCACGGGCCAGGACCCGAAGGGCGCGTCGGTCGAGCTCTCGATCGACCCGGTCGCCCAGCAGGCCGCCTTCGACGCGCTCGGCGACTACACGGGGGCCGTCGTCGTGACGGAGCCGGCCACCGGCCGCATCCTCGCGATGGTCTCGAAGCCCACCTTCGATCCCACCGCGCTGGCCTCCCACGACACCGACGACGTCCTCGCCGCCTACCGGGCGCTGAACGACGACTCCTCCGAGCCCCTCGTGAACCGGGCGATCGGCGGCTCGCTCAACCCGCCCGGCTCCGTCTTCAAGCTCGTCGTGGCCTCGGCCGCCCTCGAGTCCGGCCGCTTCACGGCCGACTCGAGCTTCCCCAACGTCGAGTCGTACACGCTGCCCGGCTCCTCGTCGCAGGTGATCAACTCCGGAGGCGGTCTCTGCGGCTCCGGAGAGACGGTCACGCTGGCCACCGCCGTCTCGCTCTCCTGCAACGTCCCGATGGCCGAGATGGGCGTGCAGCTGGGAGCGGACGCGATCCGCTCGCAGGCCGAGAAGTTCGGCTTCGACACCGAGCTCGAGATCCCGATGTCGGTCGAGGCGAGCACCTACCCGACGAAGACGGACGACGCCCAGACGGCCCTCACCGCCTTCGGACAGTACGAGGTGCGCGCGACGCCGCTGCAGATCGCCATGGTCTCCGCGGCGATCGCGAACGGCGGCGAGGTGATGCAGCCGAACCTGGTCGACTCGATCCGCTCGCAGGACCTCAGCGTGCTGCAGCAGTTCCAGGAGAAGTCGCTCGGCCGGGCGGTGAGCACGCAGACCGCGGACGCCGTCAAGGCGATGATGGTCGCCAGCGTCCAGGGCGGCGCGGCGACGAATGCAACAATAGGGGGCGTCACTGTGGCCGGTAAGACCGGTACCGCCGAGAACGGCGGGGACGACCCGTACACCCTCTGGTTCACCGGCTTCGCGCCTGCGGACGACCCGCAGTACGCCATCACCGTGCTCGTGGAGAACGGTGGAGGGCTCGGCCAGACCGGGTACGGCAACCTGATCGCCGCACCCATCGGACAACAGGTACTAGAGGCGGTGCTGAACAAATGAGACCCACGACAGGCCTCACCTTCGGGGGACGCTACGAGCTGCAGTCCCGGATCGCCATCGGCGGCATGGGAGAGGTGTGGCAGGCGACCGATCTCGTCATCGGCCGCACCATCGCGATCAAGATCCTGAAGGACGAGTACCTCGGCGACCCCGGATTCCTCGAGCGCTTCCGCGCCGAGGCCCGCCACGCGGCGCTGGTCAACCACGAGGGCATCGCCAACGTCTACGACTACGGCGAGGAGGACGGCTCGGCCTACCTGGTCATGGAGCTCGTCCCCGGCGAGGCGCTCTCGACCGTCCTCGAGCGCGAGCGCGTCCTCTCGACCGACAAGGTCCTCGACATCGTCGCGCAGACCGCGCTCGCCCTGCACGCCGCGCACGCCGCGGGCCTCGTGCACCGCGATGTGAAGCCGGGCAACCTGCTCATCACGCCGGACGGCCGCGTCAAGATCACCGACTTCGGCATCGCGCGCATCGCCGACCAGGTCCCGCTGACGGCGACCGGGCAGGTCATGGGCACGGTCCAGTACCTGTCCCCGGAGCAGGCGAGCGGCCAGCCCGCCTCCCCCGCCACCGACATCTACTCGCTGGGCATCGTCGCGTACGAGTGCCTGGCCGGGCGCCGCCCCTTCACGGGCGAGTCGCAGGTCGCCATCGCGATGGCGCAGATCAACGACACCCCGCCGGAGCTGCCGGTCACGGTCGCGGAGCCGGTGCGCAACCTCGTCTACTCCTGCATCGCCAAGAAGCCGGCCGACCGCCCCGCCACCGCCGCGCACCTCGCGCGGGCGGCCCAGGCGCTGCGCTCGGGCGACGTGCGCGGAGCGGCGCTGGCCGTCCCCGCGGTCCTCAGCGACCTGCCCGCGACGCAGGCGACCACGGTCCTCCCCTCCAACCAGGGCGCGACGCAGGCGACCACGGTGCTGCCCTCCGGCGCGCCCGCGGCCGCGGCCGCCGCTCCGTTCGTGCCGATCGAGGAGCCGCTCGAGCCGGCCGAGGAGCCGCGTCGCCGCAGCCCCTGGACCTGGCCGCTGATCGCCCTCATCGTGATCCTCGCCGTCGTCATCGCGGGCACGATCTTCGCCCTGACGACCGGCGGGAGCAGCGACCCGGCCGCCTCCCCCACCGCGCCGACCAGCACGGCCCCGTCGCCGACGCCGTCCGAGACTCCGAGCCCCACGCCGACGCCGACCTCCAACACGGTCGTCATCGACAAGGCCGACTACGTCGGGCGCTCCTTCGACGACGTCGAGACCGAGCTCGAGGCCCTGGGCATGGGCGTCCGCCGGGCGGACGGCCCGAGCGCCCCCACCGCCGAGCAGGTCGGACTCGTCGAGGACGTGAACCCCACCGCGAACGTGGTGAAGGGCACGACCATCGAGGTCTCCGTCTTCACCGACGTCGCGACTCCGGACGCACCGACCGCCGTGCCGACCGTCACCCCCGCCGCCTCCAGCGTCGAGGCGGGCGCGACGTTCAACGTCACCTGGAGCAACTACAACCAGTGCCCGAGTGGAACCTCCGTGAGCGGTTACCGGGTGACCGCGACCGGTGAGGGCGCGAACGTGACGAGCACCAACCCGTCGAACTCGACGACCGCGACGATCCAGGCCGGCACCACGGCCGGCACGATCGACGTCACGTACACCGTGCTCTGCGGCGAGTCGGAGTCGGCGGCCTCGCCCACCCTCTCCGTCACCGTCGAGGAACCGGCTCCGACCCCGGCGCCGACGCCCACCTCGAAGGCCACCTCGACGCCCACCCCCTCCGAGTAGCGGCGGCGCGCCGGGCCGGGGCACCGCTCCGGCCCGGCGCCTCGCGGCCGTCGCGTCGCGCCCCCGCCCGGAACACCAGGGGCCCATAGGTACACTTGCCGTGGCTCCTCGGGGCCGCACCACACGGAAGTACAGGGCGGGAGCGTGCGCGTGACGGATGAGGGTCGCCTGATCGCGGGACGGTACCAGGTCGGGCCCCGGCTCGGCCGCGGCGGGATGTCCGAGGTGTACCTCGGCACCGACACCCGGCTCGGCCGCACCGTCGCCATCAAGGAGCTGAAGCTCTCCCTCTCCTCCGACTCCGCCTTCCGCCTGCGGTTCCGCCAGGAGGCGCAGTCCGCATCGCGCATGTCGCACCCCACGATCGTCCGGGTCTTCGATGCGGGCGAGGAGGTCTCGCTCGACGACAACGGCGCCGAGTCGCGCCGGCCCTTCATCGTCATGGAGCACATCGAGGGCCGCCTCCTCAAGGACCTGATCGCCGAGGGCCCCCTCGACGTGGACGAGGCCGTCCGCATCACGGAGGGCATCCTCACCGCCCTCGAGTACTCGCACCGCGCAGGCGTCGTCCACCGCGACATCAAGCCCGGCAACATCATGCTGACCCCGTCGGGCCAGGTGAAGGTGATGGACTTCGGGATCGCCCGCGCCGTCTCCGACTCCGCCGCCACGGTCGCTCAGACCACGGCGATCCTCGGCACCGCGGCCTACTTCTCCCCCGAGCAGGCGAAGGGCGAGCAGGTCGACGCCCGCAGCGACCTCTACTCCGCCGGCATCGTGCTCTTCGAGCTCCTCACCGGCCGTGCGCCCTTCCGCGGCGACACCCCGGTGGCCGTCGCCTACCAGCACGTCAGCGAGACGCCGCCGGCGCCGAGCTCCATCAACCCGGCCGTCACCCCCGCACTAGACGCGGTCGTCGCCCGAGCACTGTCGAAGGACCGCTACGAGCGCTTCCAGGGAGCTGCGGAGTTCCGCGACGACCTGCGCGACGCCGCCGCCGGACGCCTCCCCGACCACCGCCCGATCGACGAGCTGACCACCTCGCTCTTCGCGGCCCGCAGCCAGGGCGGAGTCAACGACTCCGAGCTCGCCCTCCGCCAGCTGGCCGAGGACAACTCGATCGTCCGCACCCAGCGCCGCCCGCCGGTCCTCTGGATCTGGTCCTCGATCGTCGTGCTGGCCGTGATCGTCGCCGCACTCGTGATCTGGGTGCTGACGCTCCAGCCCGCGTCGACGCTGCCGTCGCAGTCGCGCGAGGTCCCCACCCTCACCGAGACCACCTACGACAGCGCGCAGTCGACCCTGACCGAGCTCGATCTCGTGCCGAGCCAGGTCGCGGAGTACAGCTCGACCGTCCCCGAGGGCGAGGTGATCCGCACGGATCCGGGCTCGGGCACGATCGTCGCACCCGAGACGGTCATCCGCATCGTCGTGTCCCAGGGCCCGCAGCCCGTCGCCGTGCCGGACACCGTCGGGCAGAGCCTCGCCGAGGCCATCGACGCGCTCACCGCCGTCGGCTTCGTCGAGGGCTCCCAGACCCGCGAGAACTCGCCGACCGTCCCGGGCGACGTCGTGCTCTCCGCCTCCCCCGGAGCGGGACAGCAGGTCGCCCCGGGCACGCCGGTCGACCTCACGGTCTCCTCCGGCCAGGTCACGCTCCCCGACCTCGTCGGGACGTCCCTCAGCAGCGCGCTGGCCACCCTCGCCTCCGAGAAGCTGCAGCTCGTGGGGGTCGAGGTCCCGGACGAGACCTGCGACGCGACCCGGGCGAACCCGCCCATCACGACTCAGTCCCTGGCTCCGGGCGACGTCCCGCAGGGATCGACCGTCCAGCTCGGCTACTGCGCGGGCTGACCCGGCCTGCAGCCCGCTGCGGCTGCGGCGTCGGCCGACGGTGCCCGGTGGAGGCCGGGTCGCTGCTCTGCGCGCCGAGAAGGGCTCGTCCGGACGTTGCTCGTCGGGTTCGATGCTCCACGGGGGCCGACGGCCCCGAGCTGAACGGCTAGGCCCTGCGCGCGTCGGCGAGCGGGGGCTGGAGCCGCACGACCTCGCCGGCTGCCGATCCATCGGCGGGGCGCGCGATCCTGCCGCGGATGTCGCTCGGGGTGAGCCCCTCGCGGCGCTTGAGCGCACGGCGGAGGTGGTCCGCCGAGGAGAATCCGGACGCGGCGGCGATCGCCTCGAGCGGGACCTCCCGCGGGCGGCGGCGCAGGAGCTCCACGGCGCTGGCGACCCGGGATCGCTCGATCTCGCTCGCGACCGTGGTGCCCGCATCCTCGAAGAGCCGCTGGAGGGAGCGGGTGGACACGTTGACCGCGTCGGCCACCGCCTCCGGAGTGCAGCGCGGCGTGCGGTGCGTCCGGTCGATGACCGTGCGCGCGCGCCCGAGCGTGGCGGCTCGCACGCTCGTGGTGCCGGGCTGCGAGCTCGCCGCCGCGAGGAACGCGCTGGTGAGGAGCTGCTTGACCACGTGGGCGAAGCCGGTGACCTCGCCCTCGCCGGGCAGCCCCGTCCCCGACTCCGCCGCGAGGGCGAAGGCGGTCGTGAAGGCGTACGCGGCGCGGGTGGACCGGGCGTCGGGGTCGAGCGCGTAGACCGGGGCCGACGTGTCGAAGCCGTAGCGGCGCATCT
Organism: Rathayibacter sp. AY1C5; assembly: GCF_002931705.1. Classification (NCBI taxonomy): domain Bacteria; kingdom Bacillati; phylum Actinomycetota; class Actinomycetes; order Micrococcales; family Microbacteriaceae; genus Rathayibacter; species Rathayibacter sp. AY1C5. The sequence goes on along the minus strand of NZ_PSWD01000003.1, from coordinate 72,103 downwards.
CGTCGGCGCGCAGCGAGAGGTGGAGGATCGTGGCCGGAGTCGTCGACTCGGTCGTGAACGTCGTCGTCCCCTGCTGGTACGAGATCGAGCCCGGACGCAGCAGCACCGTTCGGTCCGGGGCGACCATGCGCACGAAGCCGTCGATGAGGAAGCTGAAAGTGAGGAAGGAGGTGTCGTCGGCCGGCCACGTCCCGCGGAGGACGCGCAGAGGCGAGACCGTCATCAGCACGACGCTCAGATCGGCGGTGCCGAATCCCGAACCGGTGATGCTCGGAACGGTGCCGGGTTTGACGACGATGCGCGGTCCGAGATTCTCGAGCTCTCGGATTCCCGAGAAAGCCCAGGAGATCGATGCGACCATCTGGTCCCCCCGGACTTCTCTTGTGGCGCCGACCCCCTGTCGACGCCCTCTGATTATGCAGCGAAAAGGGGCCGCATCCTCCGCCGGGAGCCCGTCAAATCCCGCCACCTGATCGGGGGGTGCGCAAGGGGGTGGACAAGGTCACGCTCATACCCTGTCGCGGCGTTCTCCTCCGCCCGCCGTCATTTAGCCGTCAGATGGCGGATTTCTACGTGAGAACGCACTCAGGGCGGCATCCCCGTTCGGGGGACGGTGGTCGCTGATCATTCTCAATGCTCTCGACTCGATAACGAGCCCGATAAGCCCGGCGAATTCCAATTCATCGAGCCGGGAGCGAGAGTCCGGGCGTGTCGTCGGCCGATACGGACGCGCCGCCCGGCCTCACCTCGCGCAGCCAGTTCTCGAGAAGGCGCCGCCCGGCCTCACCTCGCGCAGCCAGTTCTCGAGAAGGCGCCGCCCGCCCTCGGTGAGGACCGACTCCGGATGGAACTGCACGCCCACGAGCGGAGCACTCCGGTGCCGGACGGCCATGACCACTCCCTCCGGTGTCCGCGCCGTCACCCGCAGCTCCTCGGGAAGGCTCTCACCGTCGACCGCGAGCGAGTGGTACCGCATCGCGGCGAATCCGGAGGGCAGGCCGTCGAAGAGCGGATCTCCGTCGTGGAGGACCGCGGACGTCCGGCCGTGCAGCAGCTCCGGCGCCTCCGTGACGCGGGCGCCGAGAGCGTGGGCGAGCACCTGGTGGCCGAGGCAGACTCCGAGCAGCGGCCGCCCGGTCGCCTCCGCCCGCTGCACGAGCGCCGTCGACGCGGGGACGTCCCCGGGACGGCCCGGCCCGGGTGAGACCAGGACTCCGTCCGCCTCCTCCGCGCGAGCCAGGAGCGCCGTCGTGCCGAGGTCGTCGCCCTCGACCACGTCGACCTCGGCACCGAGCTCGCGGAGATACGAGACGAGCGTGAAGACGAAGCTGTCGTGGTGGTCGACGACCAGGATCCGCGGGGCCGCGCCGGCGGTCACGAGCCGACGGTCACGTTCCGGTCGAGCACGAGCGACTGCACCCAGGGGAACACCCACTCGTCGAGCGCGACCAGGACCGCCGCGACGAGGACGAGGACGATCAGGAGCCGGACCCACCACGGCCCGGGCAGAAGACGCCACAGCGCTGCGTACACGGTCAGCCCTCCTGAGCCAGCGAGGCGGCGATCTCGGCGGGGGCGCCCGCGGACCGCGGCTGGAACGAGTCGAAGACGCCGTACGCGATGATCCGCTCGGCCGTCGAGTAGAGCGGGTTGCAGCTCGTCAGCGTGATCAGGCGGTCGGTCGGAGCCGCGTCCGGAGTCCACGGGACCGGGTCGATCACCTGGACGTCGGAGGGCTGGACGTACTCGAGGTTGCGGAAGCGGTAGGTGTACCAGCCGTCCGCCGTCTCGATGTAGATCGGGTCGCCGAGCTGGAGCTCGTCGATCAAGTGCATGCCTCCGCCGTACGCGCTGCGGTGCGCGGCGAGCGCGAAGTTGCCGGCCTGGCCGGGCATCTGCGTCCCGGGGTAGTGGCCGATGCTCCCCTCGTCGAGCACGTTCTCGGCGTCGATGCCCTCGGCGATCGTGCGCACCCACCCCTCGCCGTAGCGGGGGATGTAGAGGTTGCCGAAGGAGGTGTCGAGGGCGGCGACCGACGCGACGACCGGCTCCGCCGGGGCGGCCTCGGTCGGCTGCGGGGCCGGAGAGGAGTCGCCCCAGGTCTCGCGGAGCTCCGCCGCCTGCGTCGTCTGCCGGCCCGCGATCACCGCGTCGTTCCACCAGAGCTGCCAGGCCAGGAAGAGCAGGACCAGGACGCCGGCGGTCATCAGGAGCTCGCCGACGACTCCGAAGAACGAGAGTCGTCGGACCGGGCGGGCCCTCCGTCGCTTCGCTCGCGGCCGCAGAGCCGCCCCGTCGGGGTTCTGGGCGGTCATGCGACGAGTCTAGGCGCGAGCCGTGACCGGCTGTGGCGCATGATCCGGACCTGTGGAGAGCCCTCCCGAGTCGCCGCCTGAGGAGGGCCGATGGGACCACTCGAGCGCCTGCACCGGCCGCTCCGCGAGTCCGCACAGCACCCGCGCAGCCCCAGTGCTCCCGGCCCGGAGCCTCCGCGAGGTACAGTGGTCGGCATGGCACGAGCGACGAAGAGCCCGAAGCCCGAGCGCGACGAGGCCCGGACCGGCGAGAACGCACCGAATCCGGTCTGGTTCAAGCCGGTGATGTTCGGCTTCATGCTGCTCGGACTCGCCTGGATCATCGTCTTCTACGTGAGCCAGGGCACCCTGCCGATCCCCGATCTCGGCAACCTCAACATCCTGATCGGCTTCGGCATCGCGTTCATCGGCTTCCTGATGACGACGCGCTGGCGCTGAGCCTCCCCCAGTCGTGAACGACGCCCCGTCCGGTCCGCCGACGGGGCGTTCGTCGTCGGTGGAGCGTCTGCGCACCGCCGGCTGCGTCTTCGCCGAGGAGGAGGCGGGCCTGCTCGAGGAGGCCGCCGACTCCTCCTCCGACCTCGAGCTGCTGCTCCGGCGCCGCGAGACGGGCGAGCCCCTCGAGCAGATCCTCGGCTGGGTCGCCTTCCGCGGCCTGCGCGTCCCCGTCGCACCCGGCGTCTTCGTGCCCCGCATGCGCACCGAATGGCTGGTCGACTGCGCCCTGGAGATCCTCCCGGACGGCGCCGTGGTGCTCGACCTCTGCTGCGGATCCGGCGCCCTCGCCCGGTCGATCTCCGAGGAGCGGCCGGACGTCCGCCTGCTCGCGGCCGACCTCTCCCCCGCCGCCGTCGCCTGCGCGCGCCGCACGCTCGCAGGCCGCGGCGACGTCCACGAGGGCGACCTCTTCGACGCGCTCCCCGGGAGCGAGCGCGGGCGGATCGACGTCGTCGTCGTCAACGCCCCCTACGTCCCCACCGCCGCGATCGCGCTCATGCCGCCGGAGGCCCGGGTGCACGAGCCGATGCTCACGCTCGACGGCGGGTCGGACGGGCTCGCCCTGCACCGCCGCATCGCTCAGGAGGCGGGAGCGTGGCTCGCACCCCACGGCGTCGTCGTGATCGAGGTCGGCGCGGATCAGGCCGCGGCGAGTGCCTCGGCGTTCCAGGCGGCCGGGTTCGCCACCTCGCTGCACCGCGACGACGACCGTGAGGCGACGGCCCTGGTGGCCGTCCGCCGGAGAACTACACCGCTGTAATTATCCCCAGCTGTGGAATCTCCTGTGGAGAACTCCGCGGTCTCCGCCGCGCTGGCCTGCTCGAGGCGCGGAGGGCCCCGATCGGCACCAGCCCGCCGGTTCTCGGACGCGCCGCCGTCCCCGGATCGTCCTCCCGAGGAGGACACCCGGGACGTTCTCCCCAGTGTTAACAACTCTGTGGATAACTTCCTCCCCACCTGTTGAGAGCACCTGTGGACAGCGGTGGAGACGGTCACCGCGGGAACGACGAAGCGGCGGGCCCGGGAGTGCGCGAGGCACTGCCGGACCCGCCGCTGCGGGAGGGGGAGGGATCAGCCGAGGACGTAGGCGCCGGCGGTGATCGCGACCAGTCCGACTCCGATGAGCCCGACGAGGAGGTTCTGCGTGCGCCGCTGGGCGCGCTGCCGGGTCTTCGTGAAGACCAGCCCGATGAGCGCGCCGGCCACCAGACCGCCGACGTGCGCCTGCCACGCCACGTTCATCCCGGGCAGGAAGCCGATGACGAGGTTCAGTCCGACCAGCACCAGCAGCTGCGACGCCTGACCGCCCAGATGCCGGAGGATCACCAGGTACGCGCCCATCAGCCCGAAGATCGCACCGGAGGCGCCGATCACCGGGGTCAGCGGGTTCGCGAGGAGCAGGACGCCCACCGACCCGGCGAAACCGCTCAGGAGGAAGAGGGTGAGGTACCGCCCGCGGCCCAGCATCCGCTCGAGCACCATGCCGAACACCCACAGCGTGTACATGTTCAGCACCAGGTGGAACGGGATGACGATGAAGAGCGACGTGCTGTGGAGGAACACCGAGGTGAGCATCCGCCACGGCTCGAAGCCGGCGCCGAAGCCGGGGAGCGTGTAGGCGGGGGCGTACAGAAGAGCGTTGACCGCCGGCCCGCCGACGAAGGGGAGGATCTCGACGATCCACAGCACGATGCAGAGCGCGATGATCGCGTAGGTCACCGTCGGCTGGTCGGCGCGGGTCATGGCCCGCACGCGGGAGAGGAGGGGACCGCGGGTGCGCGGCGCGGTGGCGCGCTGCTGCGCCATGTCGTCCGGGCAGATCACGCCGACCGGAGCGGGCGTCTGGCACTCGCCGCAGATGGTGCGGCCGCACCGCTGGCAGCGCACGAAGCTCTGCCGGTCGGGGTGTCGGTAGCAGGAGTAGGTGCTGCTCGGCGGGACCTGGGTCACGGACGTGCCTCCGGGGAGAACGAGGGCCGGGCCCTGACGGACCCGGCCCTCGAATGAGTGGTGGATGAGGCGATCAGACCTCGGTGATCTCGACGCTCTCGATCACGACGTCCTCGAGCGGCTTGTCACGGCCGTCGGTGGGGACCGCAGAGAGCGACTGCACGAGCTTCTTCGACTCCTCGTCGGCGACGGCGCCGAAGATGGTGTGCTTGCCCTGGAGCCAGGTCGTCGGCGCCACGGTGATGAAGAACTGCGAGCCGTTGGTGCCGCGGCCCGCCTGCTTGCCGGCGTTCGCCATCGCGAGGATGTAGGGCTGGGTGAAGTCGAGCTCCGAGTTGATCTCGTCGTCGAACTGGTACCCCGGGCCGCCGATGCCCTGACCGAGCGGGTCGCCGCCCTGGAGCATGAAGTCGGGGATGATGCGGTGGAAGACGGTGCCGTTGTAGAGCGGCTCCTTCGTCTTCGCACCCGTGGCGGGGTGGGTCCACTCGATGTCGCCGGTCGCGAGACCGACGAAGTTGCGGACCGTCTTGGGAGCGTGGTTCCCGTAGAGGTTGACGACGATGTCGCCCTTGTTGGTGTGGAACGTCGCGACTGCGGTGTGCAAAGGCATGCTCGGATTCTCGCACAGCGCGTCTGTAGGCCCCTGCAACGCCCGGTGTCAATGCGCTGGGTGCGCGATGCGGACGCCGATCGATGAGTGGCAGTATTGAGGCGTTCGCTGCTCGTAGCCGATGGAGGACCAACATGGGTCTGTCACGTAAGCACAAGAAGGACCTCAAGCGTCTTCGCAAGAACGCCGAGGCGGTCTGGGGCGAGCAGCAGGAGGTGCTGGCGCACGCGGCCTCCGTGCTCGAGAAGAGCCGCCGCCACGCGTCGAAGTACGCCAAGAAGGAGCTCGTCCCCTTCGTCAAGGACACGTACGACTCGCGCGTCAAGCCGGTCTACGACAACGGCGTCTCGGCCGTCGAGGGCACGTACTCCTCGGCCCGCCACGCCTACAAGCACAAGGTCGTCCCGACCTTCGCCGCTGTGGGCGGCACGGCTGCCGCCGCCTTCGAGGCCGCCAAGGACTCGAAGAACCGCGCGAAGCTCGCCGAGATCTCGAAGGCGCGCTGGGAGGAGCTCACCACTCCCCCGAAGAAGAAGAGCAAGGTCGGCACGGTCTTCGCGATCGGCGCCGCGCTGGTCGCCGTCGGCGGCATCGGCTACGCCGTCTGGCAGACGTTCCGCGCCGACGACGAGCTGTGGGTCGCCGAGGACGAGCCGCAGAGCGCCGCGCAGAACGCGGCCTCGACCGCTTCCTGACGTTCTCGTCGCCGGAGCCGGGCCCCTCAGGGGGTCCGGCTCCTTCGCATGCCCGGGTTAGGCTTCTGCGGTGGACATCCGGGTCGCCGCGTACGGCGTGATCATCGACGGCGAGCGGATGCTGCTCGCGCACTGGAGCCAGGGGCCGTGGTCGGCCTGGACGCTTCCGGGCGGCGGGATCGACGAGGGCGAGTCGCCCGCCGACGCCGCGGTCCGCGAGATCTTCGAGGAGACGGGCTACCGTGCCGAGCTCGAGGCCCTCATCGGCGTGGACTCGCACGTGATCCCCGCGCACCGGCGCAGCGATCCCGAGGCCGGCCCCCTGCACGCCATCCGCGTCGTCTACCGCGCCCGCATCGTGGGCGGCGAGCTCACGCACGAGGTGGACGGCTCCACGGACGCCGCCGCCTGGTTCCCCCTGAGCGACGTCGAGGAGCTGGAGCGCGTCGAGCTCGTCGACGCGGCCCTGACCATGAACGAGGCCTGGCTCCTCCGCTGACGGTGCCCGGGAATCCCCGGCCGCGCCCCGGCGTTCCCTTCGTCGTGATCGTCGAGCTCTACACTTCCGCCTTCTGCGGCGCCTGCCATGCCGCGCGCTCGGTGCTGGAGCGGGCCGCGGAGCTCGTCCCCGCCGCCGAGATCCGCGAGCGCGACGTGGCCTTCCACCCCGTCGAGGCCGAGGCCGCCGGTGTCCGCTCGACCCCCACCGTCGTCGTGCGCGATACGGCCGGAGAGGTGGTCTTCCGGGCGGAGGGCGCTCCCTCCCTTCCGCAGGCTCTCGCCGCTCTGGCCCTCGCCCTGCCCACGTAGGGTGGCCGCGGGAGGACCCATGCACCGTCGCGCTGCGCTCGCGAGCACCGTCGTTCTGCTCGGCGCCCTCGCGCTCTCGGGATGCGCCTCCGAGGAGCCGGTGACCACGGCCGCGGTCGGGCTCGGACGGGGCGGCGAGCGCGGCGAGGTCCTCGGCGTCGTCGTCGTGTGCTCGGGATCCGTCGACGGCCTCGACCTCGCCGCCTCCGACTCCGCCCCCCTGACCATCGGCGACGGGCTGCGGAGGGTCACCCGCTGGGTCTCCCCGTCACCGGTCACGCAGCTGGGCGCGACCGACCTCTCCGGATCCACGGTCTGGCCGGCCGACACGGTGATCGAGCGGTTCCCGCTCGGCGTCGACCTCGCGCTGGGCGCCTACGCGACCGACCGCTCCGTGCTCGCCCGCCCGGTCGTCTTCACGGCCGAGCAGTTCGACACGCTCTCCGTCGGCGAGATCATCGTCGGCGACATCCGCGACGGCACGTCCGAGACCCTCTCGGTCCAGCAGTTCCTCGGCCTCGCCTGCGTGGACCGCTGAGCGGGCGGCCGTCCGAGCGGCGGCCTCGATCGCACGACCGCACGGTCGGCGACAGGAGAGGCCGCCGAAGACCTCGACACGGTGACCCCGCGACGGCGGAGGACCCGGAGTGCCGTGGGCCGGGAGACCAGAAGGGCCTGTGAGGGGAGCACCCGCGAGCGGGGAGGAAGTGTGGAGCCTAGGAGATTCGAACTCCTGACATCCTGCTTGCAAAGCAGGCGCTCTACCAACTGAGCTAAGGCCCCGGGCCGGAGACGGGGCGATCCGTCTCCGAGAGTCGAACGGCCCGCCACCGCGAGGTGACGGGCCGTTCGGACCGGGTGGGGGTACCAGGACTTGAACCTGGGACCTCTTCATTATCAGTGAAGCGCTCTAACCGCCTGAGCTATACCCCCGGAATGGCCAGAGGAGACTCTACCCGACATCGAGCAGGAATCCCAATCGGCCGGACCGTGCGCCCTACTGGTTGGTGAAGCCCACCAGGAGGCCGCCGGTGATCTTGACGCTGAGGTTGTACAGCAGCGCCACGATCGCGCCGAGCGCGGTGGTGACGATGGTGTTCAGCACCGCGACGACGATCGCGAAGCCCATGACCTGCGGCAGCGAGATGATCGTGTTGAGGTCGAACGCCTCGGCGCCGGCGATGTCCTGCACGAGGCCGTTGACCTCGTCGAACACGCCCGTCTGGGCCAGGACCGTGTAGACCAGGTAGACGACGACGATCGTGATGATCGCGAGCGTCAGGCCCAGCAGGAACGAGAGCTTCACGGCCGACCAGAAGTCGACGTAGACGAGCTTCAGGCGGACCTGCTTCGCCGCCGGGCTCTTCGCGGACTTCCTGGCGAGCTTCTCGGCGACGGTGCTACTCATCTACGGACCCATCCTCCTCCGACACCGGAGCGGACTCGGCCGGCGCCGCGGCGTCGGGATCCTCGTCCTGGGCGTCGAGATTGCGTTCGGTGTTCTTGGCGAGTGCGATGATGCGGTCGTCCTCAGCGAATCGTGCGAAGACGACTCCCATGGTGTCGCGACCCTTGGCCGGTACCTCGGCCACCGCAGAGCGTACCACCTTGCCGCTGGCGAGCACGACGAGCACCTCGTCGTCCTCTCCGGTGATGATGGCACCCACGAGGTCGCCGCGCTTCTCCTCCAGCTTGGCCACCTTGATGCCCAGCCCGCCGCGTCCCTGGAGGCGGTACTGGTCGACCGCGGTGCGCTTGGCGTAGCCGCCCTCGGTGACCACGAACACGAAGCCCTCGTCGCTGACGACGTTCGCGTCGAGGAGGCGGTCCTCCCCGCGGAACGACATGCCGCGGACTCCGGAGGTGGAGCGGCCCATCGGACGCAGCGCCTCGTCGGACGCGGTGAAGCGGATCGACATGCCCTTGCGGGAGACCAGCAGCACGTCGCTGTCCTCCTCGACCAGGAGCGCCGAGACGAGCTCGTCGCCGTCGCGCAGCTTGATCGCGATGATGCCGCCGGAGCGGTTCGTGTCGTACTCCGAGAGGGCCGTCTTCTTCACGAGGCCGTCGCGCGTGGCGAGCACCAGGTAGCGGGCCGCCTCGTAGTCGCGGATGTCGAGGATCTGCGCGATCTGCTCCCCCGGCTCGAGCGCGAGCAGGTTCGCGATGTGCTGGCCCTTGGCGTCGCGGCCGGCCTCCTGCAGCTCGTAGGTCTTGGCGCGGTACACGCGACCGGTGTTCGTGAAGAACAGCAGCCAGTGGTGCGTGGTGGTGACGAAGAAGTGCTCGACGATGTCGTCGGCCTTCAGCTGCGCGCCGCGCACGCCGCGGCCGCCGCGGTGCTGGGCCCGGTAGGAGTCGCTCCGGGTGCGCTTGAGGTAACCGCCTCGGGTGACGGTGACGACCATCTCCTCCTCGGGGATCAGGTCCTCGACGCTCATGTCGCCGTCGAACCCGAAGAGGATCTCGGTGCGGCGGTCGTCGCCGAAGCGGTCGACGATCTCGTCGAGCTCGTCCGAGATGATCGTGCGCTGGCGCTCCGGGCTCGCGAGGATCGACTTGTAGTCCTCGATCTCGGCCTGGATCCGGTCGTGCTCGTCGATGATCTTCTGGCGCTCGAGGGCCGCGAGGCGGCGCAGCTGCATGTCGAGGATGGCGCGGGACTGCACCTCGTCGATGTCGAGCAGCTCCATCAGGCCGTCGCGCGCCTCCTCCACGGTGGGGGAGCGGCGGATGAGGGCGATGACCTCGTCGAGCGCGTCGAGCGCCTTGAGGTAGCCGCGCAGGATGTGGATCCGCGCCTCCGCCTCGTCGAGGAGGTACTGGGTGCGGCGCACGATGACCTCGACCTGGTGGTCGACCCACGCGCGGATGAAGCCGTCGAGCGAGAGCGTGCGCGGGATGCCGTCGACGATCGCGAGCATGTTCGCGCCGAAGTTCTCCTGCAGCGGCGTGTGTTTGTAGAGGTTGTTCAGCACCACTTTCGCCACGGCGTCGCGCTTGAGGACGACGACGAGGCGCTGGCCGGTGCGACCGGAGGTCTCGTCGCGGATGTCGGCGATGCCCGAGACGCGCCCGTCCTTGACCAGCTCGGCGATCTTGATCGCCAGGTTGTCCGGGTTCACCTGGTACGGCAGCTCGGTGACGACGAGGCAGGTGCGGCCCTGGATCTCCTCGATGGAGACGACGGCGCGCATCGTGATCGAGCCGCGGCCGGTGCGGTACGCGTCCTGGATGCCGCGGACGCCGAGGATCTGCGCACCGGTGGGGAAGTCGGGTCCCTTGATCCGCTGCAGCAGCGCCTCGAGGAGCTCCTCGCGCGTCGCGTCCGGGTTCTCGAGCGCCCACTTCGCGCCGGCGGCGACCTCGCGCAGGTTGTGCGGCGGGATGTTGGTCGCCATGCCGACCGCGATGCCGACGGAGCCGTTGACGAGCAGGTTCGGGAACCGGGCCGGCAGGATCGCCGGCTCGCGCGTGCGGCCGTCGTAGTTGTCCTGGAAGTCGACGGTGTTCTTGTCGATGTCGCGGACCATCTCGAGCGCGAGCGGCGCCATCTTGGTCTCGGTGTACCGGGGGGCGGCGGCGCCGTCGTTGCCGGGGGAGCCGAAGTTGCCCTGCCCGAGCGCGAGCGGGTAGCGGAGGCTCCACGGCTGCACCAGGCGGACCAGCGCGTCGTAGATCGCGGAGTCGCCGTGCGGGTGGAACTGGCCCATCACGTCGCCGACGACGCGCGAGCACTTCGAGAACGCCTTGTCGGGACGGTAGCCGCCGTCGTACATGGCGTAGATCACGCGGCGGTGCACGGGCTTCAGGCCGTCGCGCACCTCCGGCAGGGCTCGCCCGACGATGACGCTCATCGCGTAGTCGAGGTAGGAGCGCTGCATCTCGAGCTGCAGGTCGACCGGCTCGATCTTGTCGTGACCGTGGATCACCACACCGGTCTCGGTGACGATGTCGTCGCTCTCGTCCGGGCCGGTGGGGGTGGTGGGTTCTTCTGCCATGGTCTCTGGTCTCTCAGGTGGGTCCGTGCCCCGGAGGAGCGGGGGCGGCGGTCGCGCTGGGTGTCAGGTGTGTCGTCGGTGGGCGGGCCGGTGAGGGCCTCTGTCGCGTTCTGGTCGAGGGTGCGGCCCATCGAGGGCCGCCGTGACGTGTTCGAGGTGGTCGCGAGGGAGGTCCACTGGACCGCCCGGCCGCCACCTTTCGAGGACGTCCGCTTTCTCGACAGCTAGATGTCGAGGAAGCGCACGTCCTTCGCATTCTTCTGGATGAAGGAGCGGCGGGACTCGACGTCCTCGCCCATGAGGGTGGAGAAGATCTCGTCGGCCGCGGCCGCGTCGTCGAGCGTGACCTGGAGGAGGGTCCGCGTGGCGGGGTCCATCGTGGTCTCCCACAGCTCCTTGTAGTCCATCTCGCCGAGGCCCTTGTAGCGCTGGATGCCGTTCTCCTTGGGCATGCGCTTGTTGGTCGCCGAGCCGTGCGCGATCAGGGCGTCGCGCTCGCGGTCGCTGTAGACGTACTCGTGCGGGGAGTTCGACCACTTGAGGCGGTACAGCGGCGGCTGCGCGAGGTAGACGTAGCCGAGGTCGATCAGCGGGCGCATGTAGCGGAAGAGGAGCGTCAGCAGCAGCGTCGTGATGTGCTGGCCGTCGACGTCGGCGTCGGCCATCAGGATGATCTTGTGGTACCGCGCCTTGTCGGGGTTGAAGTCCTCGCCGATGCCGGCGCCGAACGCCGTGATCATCGCCTGGACCTCGTTGTTGCCGAGAGCGCGGTCGAGCCGGGCCTTCTCGACGTTGAGGATCTTGCCGCGGAGGGGGAGGATCGCCTGCGTCTCGGGATTGCGGCCCTGCACCGCGGATCCTCCCGCCGAGTCGCCCTCGACGATGAAGATCTCGGAGATCGACGGGTCCTTGGACTGGCAGTCCTTGAGCTTGCCCGGCATGCCGCCGCCCTCGAGCAGGCCCTTGCGGCGGGCGGTCTCGCGCGCCTTCCGCGCCGCCATACGGGCGGAGGCCGCCTGGATCGCCTTGCGGATGATGTCCTTCGCCTGGCTCGGGTTGCGGTCGAACCAGTCGGCCAGCTGCTCGCCGGCCACGCGCTGCACGAACGCCTTCGCCTCGGTGTTGCCGAGCTTCGTCTTGGTCTGGCCCTCGAACTGCGGCTCGCCGAGCTTGATCGACACGACGGCGGTGAGGCCCTCGCGGATGTCGTCGCCCGAGAGGTTCTCGTCCTTCTCCTTGAGCAGGTTGTTCGCGCGCGCGTAGCGGTTGACCAGAGTGGTCAGCGCGGCGCGGAAGCCCTCCTCGTGGGTGCCGCCCTCGTGGGTGTTGATGGTGTTCGCGTAGGTGTGGACGCTCTCGGTGTAGGCCGTGGTCCACTGCATCGCGACCTCGAGCGAGATGCGGCGCTCGGTGTCCTCGGACTCGAAGTCGATGATCTCGGAGTGCACGAGGTCCGACTTCTTCAGCGAGTTGATGTACTCGACGTAGTCGACGAGGCCCTTCTCGTAGTGGAAGACGTCGGTCCGGTCGCCCTCGGTCTCGTTCTCGCCCTCCCCCTCGAACTCGACCTCGTTCTGGTCGGTCAGCGCGATGCGCAGGCCCTTGTTGAGGAACGCCATCTGCTGGAAGCGCGCGCGCAGGGTCTCGTAGTCGAACTCGACCGTCTCGAAGATGCCGGCGTTGGGCCAGAAGGTGATCGTCGTGCCGGTCTCGTCGCTGGCCTCGCCCTTCTCGAGCGGGGCGTCCGGCACTCCGTCGGTGAAGCTCATCCGGTACACGGCGCCCTGGCGCTTGACCTCGACGTCGAGGCGCGTCGAGAGCGCGTTGACCACGGAGGAGCCGACGCCGTGCAGGCCGCCGGAGACCGCGTAGCCGCCGCCGCCGAACTTGCCGCCGGCGTGCAGCACGGTGAGGACCAGCTCGACCGTGGAGATGCCCTCGGTCGGGTGCATGTCGACCGGGATGCCGCGGCCGTTGTCGGAGACGGTGACGCCTCCGTCGGCGCGCATCAGGATCTCGATGTTGTCGCAGTAGCCCGCGAGCGCCTCGTCGACGGCGTTGTCGACGATCTCGTAGACCAGGTGGTGCAGACCGCGCGGACCCGTGGATCCGATGTACATGCCGGGGCGCTTGCGGACCGCCTCGAGGCCCTCGAGGACCTGGATCTGGTTCGCGCCGTAGTCACCGGACGACTTGGTCGACATGCTCTCGTGCGGAGCGGAGGGGGCTGCTGAGCCGTTCGCGTCCAGGTCGTTCGCTGCGGGTGACGTGGAGTCGTTCGGCTCGTGAGTCATAGCTGTGGAGTTCTCCTCTGACGGTCCGTCGCGACGCGCACGGTGATCTGGAGATCGCCCGCGCGGCGGCGTCACTGCGGTTCGGCGGCCCTCCATTCTACCGCGTGCCAGGTCGATCCGAAGCGCTGGACGGCGATCTGAGGCGCGAAAGATCGGCGGTCGACCGAAAATGCGTCCTCAGCCGTAGGTGTCGCGCGGACCACGCCCTGGAATCGACCTGGGACCCTTTTTCCAGTTCGGGACGTCCGGGCCCTGGAAACGGATCGACGCGATGCCCGCGTCGGGGAAGTTCACGGCGATGTGGTTCATGATCTCGATCCGCATCAGCCGGAGCTGCGTCGACCACGCCGTGGACTCGCACGCGACCGTCAGCACGCCGTCGACGACGCCCACCGGAGTCGAGTGCTTCGCGGTCTCCTCGCCGGCGATCGCCGTCCACGACGACATCAGGTCGCCCTGCGCCAGCGGCGCCGTCCAGCCGAGCTTCACGGTGAGGGAGTCGAGGACGTCGCCGAGGTCGTGCGGGTCGCGGCCCTTGCCGAACGGGATCGCGTCGCCCTTGGGCTCGGCGCGCTCGACGGTCTTCCGGATGCGGCGCGGGCCGTCGGCGCCGAACACCTCCTTGAGGTGGCGGTAGACGCGGGCGGCTCCGGGGACGCGGGATCTGTGGACGCCGGCGCTGGGGACGCGGGCTCCGAGGAGGAGGCCGCGGCGGAGGAGACGACACGAGGAGAAGGGGAGTCGGACGAGACCGGATCGGGAGAAGAGGAGCGGGAGGACTCGGGACCGGGAGGAGGGGAGTCGGAGGACACCGGATCGGACGAGGCGGAGTCGGGTGCGGTCGGCTCCGGCACGGCGATCGGCGCGGCGGCGGCGCCCGTGCCGACGATCCGGCCGGCCTCGATCCGCACGGTGTGCGCGGCCAGCGCCTCCGGGACGTCGTCGAAGACGGCCGCGGTGATCAGGACCTGCTCGTAGTCGGCGACCACCGAGGCGAGCCGCTCGCGCCGGCGCGCGTCCAGCTCGGCGAAGACGTCGTCGAGCATCAGCACCGGATCGCCCATGGGGGAGTCGCGCCGGAGCAGCTCCGCGGCGCCCAGCTTCAGCGCCAGCGCGAACGACCAGCTCTCGCCGTGGCTGGCGTAGCCCTTGGCCGGCAGCGCGTTCAGCTCGAACTGCACGTCGTCGCGGTGCGGGCCGACGAGGGAGACGCCCCGGTCGAGCTCGCGGCGGCGCACCCCGGCCAGGGCGGACGCGAACGCCTCCGCCAGTCCCTCGCCCGCCGCCGGTGACGCGGCGCCCGGCTGCTCCACGGGCTCGCCGTCGTCGTCGACCGCGCCCTCGATGCTCAGGCGGGAGCGGAGCACCGGACGCTGGTCGGCACCGGCGACCGCCTCGTACGCGGCGCGCACGGGTCCGCTCAGCTCCTCCACCAGGGTGAGGCGCGACTGCATGATCTCGGTCCCGAGCGCGATCAGGCGCTCGTCCCAGATGTCGAGGGTGCCGAGCTTCGACGGGTCGCGGACGCCGCTCGCGCGCGCCGACTTGAGCAGCGAGTTGCGCTGGCGCAGCACCCGCTCGTAGTCGGCCTGGACGGCGCTCATCCGCGGGGAGCGGAGGATCACCAGCTGGTCGAGGAAGCGGCGGCGGGCCGACGGGTCGCCGCGGATGAGGAGGAGGTCCTCCGGGGCGAAGAGGACGCTGGAGAAGAAGCGGGGGAGCTCGCGCGGCTTGATCCCGCCGCGGTTGATCTGCGCGCGGTTGGGGGAGGAGCGGTTGATCTGCACCTCGGCCAGCAGGTCGCGCTCGCCGTTGCGGAGGCGGGCGCGCACCACGGCGCTGTCCCGGCCGGCGCGGATGAGCGCCTGGTCGCTCGACACGCGGTGCGAGCCCAGGGTGGAGAGGTAGCCGAGCGATTCGACGAGGTTCGTCTTGCCCTGGCCGTTGCGGCCGACGAAGAGGTTCGGTCCGGGCACGAGCTCGACGTCGACCGACTCGTAGTTCCGGAAGTCGCTGAGCGCCAGCTGCGTCACCTGCACGTCGCGCTCCTCTCCTCCACCCGTCGTCGCGGGCCTTCCCTGCACCCCTGCGGGCTCCTCGCCCGTCCCGATCGGCCGATCCACCCGCTCCGGCGCCTGCAGTCCGCTCTCCCCCTGCCGGCCTGGCCTGCGCCCCCGGTCTCGACACACCCCTTCGGGCTACTCGACCGGCACGGCGGCGGAACCGTCCGGGACGCGGATCCCGATACGCCCCTCCGGGGCCACTACTCGCTCACCATGATCGGCCGAGCCCCGTCCCCGCCCGTGAAGGCGGCCGCAGGCTCGCCGCCCGACGTCGGTAGCAAGGTGGAGGCGGCCGGAGGCCCGCCGCCCCCGTGAGAGCATCCCTGCCTCACGGGGGCGGCGGGCCGCAGTCCGCCGTCCGTCACCGGCCCTGCGGAACGCGCCCCCCTCCGGAAGCCGACCGCCGTGAGGACTGCCGGAGGCAGTCCTCACCAGCCGACTCAGTCGACGGCCTTGACGGAGTGCCCGCCGAACTGGTTGCGGAGCGCTGCGACGGCCTTCATCGCGGGGGAGTCCTCCTGGCGGGAGACGAAGCGGGCGAAGATCGAGGCGCTGATCGTGGGCACCGGGACGGCGTTGTTGATGGCCTCCTCGATGGTCCAGCGGCCCTCGCCCGAGTCCTGCACGTAGCCCTCGATGTTCTTGAAGTCCGGGTCCTGCTCGAGGGCGCGGACGAGGAGCTCGAGCAGCCAGGAGCGCACGACCGTGCCGCGCTGCCAGGCCTTGAAGGTGCCGGTGACGTCCTTGATGATGTCGCTGCGGGTCTCGAGCAGCTCGTAGCCCTCGGCGAACGCCTGCATCAGGGCGTACTCGATGCCGTTGTGGACCATCTTCGCGTAGTGGCCGGCGCCGACCTCGCCGACGTGGACGAAGCCCTCCTCGCGGGGGCCCTCGGGGCGCAGCGCGTCGAAGACGGGCATGGCGTACTCGACGAGCTCCTTCGGGCCGCCGACCATCAGGCCGTAGCCGTTCTGGAGTCCCCAGACGCCGCCGGAGACGCCCGCGTCGATGTAGTGGATGCCCTTGGGCTTCAGCAGCGCGTCGTGCTTGAAGTCCTCGGTGAAGCGGGAGTTGCCGCCGTCGATGACGAGGTCGCCCTCGCTGAGCTTCTCCGACAGGTCCTTGACGACCGCGTCGGTGATCTCGCCGGCCGGCACCATCACCCAGACGATGCGGGGCGAGGGGAGTGCGGCGATCATCTCGTCGAGAGAGGCCGCGTCCGAGACGTCGGGATTGCGGTCGTAGCCGGTGACCTCGAGCCCCTTGGAGCGGAGGCGGGAGCGCATGTTGTCGCCCATCTTGCCGAGGCCGACGAGTCCGATGTGCATGGTGAACCTTCCTGGATTCGTTGTCCGGCGGGCGGGCGCTCGTCGGGAGCGGGGCGGTCGCGGCTCTGCGATCCGGGGAGTGGTCAGCGCAGCAGCAGGTTGGGCTGGAGCAGGTAGCGGTAGCTGTCGCTGCCGGGCTGCTCCCGCGAGGTCTGCGCGGTGATCAGGACGGGGCCGGGCTTGTTGGGGTTCTCGGTCTTCGTGAACGCGATGCGCACGAACTCCGAGTGGACGGCGGCGAGGCCGTCGAGCAGGAACTGCGGCTTGAGCGAGACGACCACGTCGTCGCCGGTCACGATCGCGTCGATGCTCTCGGACGCCTGCGCCTGCTCGGAGCCGATGGCCTCGAGGGTGAGGCCGTCGCTGCTGAAGCTGAAGCGGAGGGCCGCCTCGCGCTCGAGCACGAGCGAGACGCGGCGGGTGGCCTCGATGAGGTCGCTGGTCGACATGACCGCGTAGTTCTCGACGGAGGCGGGGAAGAGGCGCTTCACGGGCGGGAAGTTGCCCTTGATCAGCAGCGACGTGACGGTCTTGCGGTCCGCGGTGAAGGCGATCAGCTCGCGCTCGTCGCGGTTGGTGATCGCGACGGAGACGGTGCCGGAGTGGCCGAAGGTCTTGCCGACCTCCTGCAGCGTGCGCGCGGGCACGAGGGCGGTGAGCGGCTGGGTGGGCGCGGGGTTGTCCCCGTTGTCCCAGTCGATCTCGCGGACGGCGACGCGGTAGCGGTCCGTCGCGACGAGGCCGATCGTGTTCTCGGTGATCTCGAGCTGCACGCCGGTGATGACGGGGGTCACGTCGTCGCGGGAGGCGGCTACCGCCACCTGCGAGACGGCGGCCGCGAAGGCGTCGGCCGGGACGAGGCCGGTGGAGGCGTCGATCTCGGGGATGCTCGGGTACTCCTCCACGGGCATCTGCAGGAGCGTGAAGTGCGCCGAGCCGGCCGAGACCGAGACGCGCGACTCCTCCGTGGCGATGCGCACGGGAGCGTTGGGGAGGCGGTTCGCGATGTCGGCGAGCAGACGGCCCGAGACGAGCACGGTCCCCGTCTCCTCCACGTCGGCCGCGATCTGCGTCTGCGCGGACACCTCGTAGTCGAAGGAGGACAGCGTCAGACCCTCGGAGGTCGCCTCGATGAGGACTCCGGAGAGGATCGGCAGGGTCGTGCGCTGCGGAAGCAGCTTGACCGCGAAGGACACCGCCTCGCTGAAGACATCGCGGTTGGCTTGGAACCTCACGAGTACACCCCTGACGAGTCGCGGACGAAGACCGTCGCCCATCGTACCCGCCGGGCTCGACGAGCTCGGAAGGGGGTGGACCGCCGAGCACTCCCGAGCCGCTGTGGAGAGGTTGCCGGTCGAGGCTTCATTAAAGAGAGAACTGCGTTAACAGTGTTAACACGTGTGGAAACTGTGGAAAACGCTTCGGACCCCTACTCCTGGGTGGGATCGGAGGGACCCGCCCCTGTGGAGGGAGTGTGAGCGGGCCCGTGGACGCCCTGTGGAGCGATCCGGGCCGACCTGTCGCCCTCCACAGGCGGGCTCTCCCGGCGCACAGTCCCGAGGCGGTTGTCCACAGTTATCCACAGGTTCCTCACACTGTGGAAATCGGCCCTCCGGGGCGCGCGAGGCGGCGTGTCCGAGGCGCGCGCGGAAGGTCCGAGGAGTCCGTCGACGACTTCTCCGGTCACGACGGAGACCGTCGAGGGCAGCTGCCGCCGTCCGAGCGGCCCGGAAGACAGTGCGCGCTCCCTCTCCCCCCGTTGCCCTCCGGGCCAACGCACGGCGGATCGACACCGTCCGATCGCACGCCGGCCGCTCAGCCGCTCACCCGGACCCCTTGAGCACGTGCGGTTCATGCTGGTCGAGTAGCCCCAGCGAGCCGTATCGAGACCCCCGCCAGCGCCTTCGCCTGATCTCGACGCGCGCCGACACCGACGCCCTGCTGCTCGCGCCGCGATCCCCGTCGCTCCCTCCCCTCACACGAGGAGAGGGGAGCGACTACCCGACCACGGCGCACGGACGCCGATGGACCCCGGGGCACGCCACCTGGGACAGGTGGTCCCGGGGACCGTACGACTGCCGGCTAGCGGTTCGTCTTGATGCGGGTGGTCAGCTCGGTGACCTGGTTGTAGATGCTGCGGCGCTCCTTCATGAGCTCCGAGATCTTCTTGTTCGCGTACATGACCGTGGTGTGGTCGCGGTTGCCGAACAGCTGGCCGATCTTGGGCAGCGAGAGGTTCGTCAGCTCGCGGCACAGGTACATGGCGATCTGGCGCGCGGTGGCGACGGCCTGCGAGCGCGACGAGCCGTAGAGGTCGTCGACCGTGAGCTTGAAGTAGTCCGCGGTGTGGTTGATGATGTCGACCGGCGAGATGACGTTGTCCTCGTCGAGCGTGATCAGGTCCTTCAGCACGGTCTGCACGAGCGACATGTCGACCGGCGTCCGGTTCAGGCTCGCGAACGCGGTGACGCGGATGAGCGTCCCCTCGAGCTCGCGGATGTTGCTCGACACCTTCGACGCCATGAACTCGAGGATGTCGTCGGGCACGAGCAGCTTCTCGCTGACCGCCTTCTTGCGGAGGATCGCGATGCGGGTCTCGAGGTCGGGAGCCTGCACATCGGTGATGAGGCCCCACTCGAAGCGCGAGCGCATCCGGTCCTCGAAGCCCGTCAGTGCCTTCGGCGGCAGATCGGACGTGATCACGACCTGCTTGTTGTGGTCGTGCAGCTGGTTGAAGGTGTGGAAGAACGCCTCCTGCGTCTCCGCCTTCCCCTGCAGGAACTGGATGTCGTCGATCAGGAGGATGTCGACGTTGCGGTAGCGGCCGTGGAAGGCGTTGCCCCGGTTGTTCGCGATCGAGTTGATGAAGTCGTTCGTGAACTCCTCGCTCGAGACGTACCGCACGCGGATCCCCGGGTAGAGGCTCATCGCGTAGTGGCCGATGGCGTGGAGGAGGTGCGTCTTGCCGAGCCCGGAGTCGCCGTAGACGAAGAGCGGGTTGTAGGCCTTGGCGGGAGCCTCGGCGACCGCGACGGCCGCGGCGTGCGCGAACCGGTTGGAGCCTCCGATGACGAAGTTGTCGAAGCTGTACTTCGGGTTCAGCCGGGTGTCGGTCGCCGGCACGGTCCGCAGCTCCTCGACCCCGCGGGTCGGCGCGACCGTCGCCGAGGAGGCGGTGATCGGCTCGAACGGGTTCATCGACTCCTGCGACGACGGGGAGCTGAGGGGCTCGTGCTCGATGTCGGGGTTCACCACGAAGGCGAACGTCGTGACGCCGAAGGAGTCGTCGAGCGTCCCGATCGCGCTGAGCAGGGGCACGCGCACGCGCTGCTCGAGCATCCCGCGGGTGAACTCGTTCGGGACCTCCAGGTAGAAGGTGCCCGCCATGATGCCCTTGGGCTCCACGAGCGAGACGAACCCGTAGAGGGGAGCGGTGATCCGCTCGTCCCGGGACAGTGCGCCGAGGATCACGTTCCACGCGTCGACCATCGACGTGTCGTCTGCCATCTGTCTCCGGTCCTGGGTGCTGTCGCTGTGAAGTCGCTGCGGGATCGCCGTCTCCGCCGGACCCGTCGCCGCCCGCTGCAGGGGCGTCGCGGACCGGGCGCGGAGCCGGGTCTCGAGTGCCGCTCTCTCCACAGGGTTGTCCACCGGCCTCGAGCGATGCCTGTGCGGGCGCGGGAGGACGCGGATCCCACCTGTGGATAACTGCGGCTCAACACCGTAACGAACGGAGCCGACGGGAGACAAATCCACCACAGCGACACCCGCGTGTCAATGCGCGGAACCCCGTGTCCCGTGTGCATGATCGAGGTTTCGCGCCGTCCACATTTGACCGGTGACGGAACAGGCCGTAGTTTAAATCAGTTGACGCCTGCCCGGTGTCGTCCGTGCGGCCCTCGCAGGCCGAGCGGATTCCGCAGCCGGGCACCCCTTCTTCCCGGAGGATCCGAGTCTCCGCCCGAGCGGGTGGTGCCGGTTCGCGCCGCGGAACACGTACGTGGAGATCTGATTATGAGCAAGCGAACCTTCCAGCCGAACAACCGTCGTCGCGCCAAGGTGCACGGCTTCCGTCTGCGCATGCGCACCCGTGCCGGCCGCGGCATCCTCAGCGCGCGCCGCGCCAAGGGGCGCACCGAGCTCTCCGCCTAGCAGCGAGCGGTACCGACCAGCGGTGCTGGCCAGAGCCAATCGCATCGTCCACGGAGGCGAGTACCGGACAGTCGTCCGTCGCGGTGTGCGGTCCACAGGACCGCACACCGTCACGTATGTCCGCCGGTCCTCCGCGGGCGATCCGGCGCGGTTCGGGTTCATCGTCGCCAAGACGGTCGGCACCGCGGTGACGCGCAACACCGTCCGCCGCCGGCTCAAGGCCGTGGCGTTCGAGCTCGTCCCCGAGATCGACCCCGGCACCCAGGTCGTCGTCCGCGCGCTGCCCGGCAGCGCCGATGCCCCCTGGTCGGAGCTGCGCTCCGAGGTGTGGTCCGCGATGGCGCGAGCCGCGCGGAAGAGCGGGGCGTCCTCGTGACCGCCGTGCTCCCCCGCCGTGAGGCGCCGCTCGCCCGGCTCGGGTGGGCGATCCTCCTGCTGCCGCGGAACATCGGCGTCCTGCTCCTGATCGTCTACCGGGCGGTCGTGTCCCCTCTCTACGGGGACGTCTGCCGTTACTACCCCTCGTGCTCCGCGTACGCGCTCCAGGCGGTCCAGCTCCACGGGCTCGTCCTCGGCTCCGTCCTCGCGGCCCGCCGTCTGCTCCGCTGCCACCCGTGGGCGGCCGGCGGCATCGACGACGTCCCGACCTCGATCCCCCTGCACCGACCGGCTTCCGGCCGGACCCGCTTCGCCGTGACGCGAGCCGGGTTCGTCGTGGGCCCTCGAAAGGACTGACCCCACTCCATGGACCTCCTCGGCACGATCCTCTGGCCCCTCAAGTGGGTGGTCGAGCTGCTCCTCGTCGCCTTCCACCAGCTGCTGACCTTCACCGGCATGGAGGCGGCCGCGGGAATCACCTGGGTCCTCTCGATCGTCGGCCTGGTCATCGTCATCCGCGCCGCGCTCATCCCGATCTTCGTCAAGCAGATCAAGAGCCAGCGCCGGATGCTCGAGGTCGCACCCCAGCTCAAGAAGATCCAGGACAAGTACAAGGGCAAGCGCGACCAGCTGTCCCGCGAGGCGATGTCCCGCGAGACCATGGAGCTCTACAAGAAGACGGGCACCAACCCGCTCGCCTCCTGCCTGCCTCTGCTGATCCAGATGCCGATCTTCTTCAGCCTGTTCTCGGTGCTGAACGCGGCGCAGCACAGCCAGAAGGGCGTGGGCCCGCTCGACGAGACGCTCGCCCGCCAGTTCGGCGAGGCGAACCTCTTCGGCGTCGCACCGCTGCACCAGTCGATCCAGGGCGCACTCGCCGAGGGCGGCCAGGAGCCGGTCATCATCATCGCGGTGATCATGGTCGTCCTGATGACCGCGTCGCAGTTCATCACGCAGCTGCAGATCGTGTCGAAGAACATGTCGCCCGAGGCGAAGGCCTCGCCGACGTTCAAGCAGCAGCGGATCCTGCTCTACATCCTCCCCCTCGTCTTCGCCTTCTCGGGCTTCGCGTTCCCCCTCGGCGTCATGTTCTACTGGCTGACCTCGAACATCTGGACGATGATCCAGCAGTTCATCGTCATCCGGAACATGCCGACCCCGGGCAGCGAGGCCGCCAAGGCCCGCGAGGAGCGCCTGCGCCGCAAGGGCAAGCTGGTCGAGGAGACCACGGCCGCCGGCGACGTCACCCTCGTCGAGAAGAAGGCCGTGCAGCGCACGCAGCCCGTGAGCAAGAACCGCTCCAAGAAGCAAGCCGGAAAGAAGTAGAGCCGCCATGACCGATCCGATGCAGACCATCACCGACGACGCGTCCGCACCCGCGGACGTGGACGCTTCCGCCGTCGACGAGGCGCCCGAGTCCACGCTCTCGCAGCTCGAGGACGAGGGCGACGTCGCCGCCGACTACATCGAGGAGTTCCTCGACATCTGCGACCTCGACGGCGACATCGACATCGAGGTCCGCAACGGCCGCGCCTACCTCTCGGTCACCGCCTCCGGCGACACGAACCTCCGGGTGCTCTCCCGCCCCGACGCCGTCCAGGCACTGCAGGAGCTGACGCGCCTGGCGGTCCAGACGAAGACCGGCGCGTTCTCCCGCCTCATCCTCGACATCGGCGGCTCCCGCGACGCCCGCGAGGCGGAGCTCGCCCAGCTGGTCGACCGCGCGATCGAGCGGATCGAGGACGGCGCCACGTCGGCCTCGCTCCCGCCCATGTCGTCGTACGAGCGCAAGCTGGTCCACGACATGGTGGGCGAGCGCGGCTTCGTGTCGGAGTCGCGCGGCGAGGCGCGCGAGCGCCACACCGTCATCACCCGCGGCTGAGCGGCGTGGAGTCGACCCTCGAGGCCGAGCCCTCAGCCGCTGCGGCGATCGCCGGCGACCGCCTGCCCCTCCTGCGGCGCTTCACAGAGGCTCTCGCCGACCAGGGTGAGGAGCGCGGCCTGATCGGGCCCCTGGAGCTCCCCCGGCTCTGGACGCGGCACGTCCTCAACAGCGCCCTGGTGGCCCCTCTCCTGCGTCCGGGACTGGTGGGTGATGTCGGCAGTGGCGCGGGCCTTCCCGGGCTCGTCCTGGCCATCGTGCGGCCCGACGTCCGCTTCGTGCTCATCGAGCCGATGGAGCGTCGCGTCGTCTGGCTTCAGGAGCAGGTGGACGGACTCGGACTCGAGAATGTCTCAGTTCTCCGCGCCCGTGCCGAAGAGGTACAGCTCGCGGAGCCTCTCGACCAGGTGACCGCTCGGGCGGTCAGCGCTCTCTCGAAGCTGATCCCGCTGACTGCGCCGTTGCTGCGGCCTGGAGGCGAGCTGGTCCTGCTGAAGGGCATCAACGCCGAGAAGGAGATCGAGGCTGCGACCAAGCAGATCCGTCGCTTCCGACTCTCCCCGCCCAGGGTCGTCGTGCTCGGCGACGGCGTGCTCTCCGAGGTGACGAGGGTCGTCCGGGCTACAGTGGGTTGATCGCCACGACGCCGCAGTGAGCCCCCGACTCCTCGTCCGTCGACTCCTCGGTGCTGCTGTCCGTCCCACTCGCTGAGCGAAGGTTTCACGTGAAACAACCCGATTCCGCCGGTCTGACCGGAGGCTTCGACTCCTCGACTCCCCTGGCCCGGGAGATCGCGGACATGACCCGCCGGCGCGCACTGCTGAACGCCCAGCCGCTGCCCAAGCCCGAGTCCACGCGCGTCATCACGATCTCGAACCAGAAGGGCGGCGTCGGCAAGACGACGACGACCGTCAACCTCGCCGCCGGGCTCGCCCGCGGTGAGGCGAAGGTGCTCGTCATCGACCTCGATCCGCAGGGCAACGCGTCGACGGCCCTGGGCATCGAGCACCGTGCCGAGACGGCCAGCGTGTACGACGTAATCGTCAACGACACTCCCCTCGCGGACGTCGTGCAGAAGAGCCCGGAGTTCGCCTCGCTCTACGGTGTGCCGGCGACCATCCACCTTGCCGGCGCCGAGATCGAGCTGGTCTCGCTCGTCGCACGCGAGCAGCGTCTCCGCCGCGCGCTCGACCGCATGCTCGACACCATGGACGAGCCGTTCGACTACGTCTTCATCGACTGCCCGCCGTCGCTCGGTCTGCTGACCATCAACGCGTTCGTCGCCGCTCGCGAGGTGCTCATCCCGATCCAGTGCGAGTACTACGCGCTCGAGGGGCTCAGCCAGTTGCTCAAGAACATCGACCTGATCGAGCGGCACCTCAACCCGAACCTCGGTGTCTCGACGATCCTCCTGACGATGTACGACGGCCGCACGAACCTCTCCCAGCAGGTGGCAGCGGATGTCCGAGAGCACTTCCCGAAGGAGGTGCTGCGCGCGGTGATCCCGCGCAACGTGAGGATCTCGGAGGCGCCGAGCTATGGACAGAGCGTGATCAGCTACGACCCGCAGTCGTCCGGTTCGCTGGCATATCTGGAGGCGGCCGCGGAGATCGCACGACGCGGAGCCCGGAAGACACCCGAGACGGCACACGAAGGAGAGGCACGCTGATGGCGACCAAGCGCACGGGACTCGGCCGGGGGATCGGCTCGCTCATCCCGACCAGCGACGAGTCGCGCTCCCGGCCCGTCGACGTCTTCTTCCCTGATCAGGTCGGCGATTCGGCCCGTGCCGAGGAGCTCCTCGAGGTCCCCGGAGCGCGCTTGGCGCGACTCCCCCTCGCCGACATCACCCCCAACACGGCGCAGCCGCGGTCGGTGTTCGACGAGGACGACCTCGCGGAACTCGTCCACAGCATCCGCGAGTTCGGAGTGCTGCAGCCGATCGTCGTCCGGCCCGTGACGGCTCGCGGCGGAGCGAAGTACGAGCTCGTCATGGGTGAGCGCCGGTTCCGCGCCTCGAAGGCCGCGGGACTGACCACCATCCCCGCTGTCGTCAAGGACACGGCCGACGAGAACATGCTCCGCGACGCGCTGCTCGAGAATCTGCACCGCGCCGACCTCAACCCGCTCGAGGAGGCGTCCGCCTACCAGCAGCTCCTCAGCGACTTCGGGATCACCCAGGAGGCCCTGGCGACGCGGCTCGGACGTTCGCGGCCGCAGATCTCGAACACGCTCCGTCTCCTGCGGCTCCCGGCCGATGTGCAGGCCCGCGTCGCTGCCGGCGTCCTGACCGCAGGACACGCGCGTGCGGTTCTGTCCCTCGACGACGTCGAGATGATGCGCCGCCTGGCCGACAAGATCGTCAACGAGGACCTGTCCGTCCGTGCCGCCGAGGCTGCCGCCGCGCAGATGAAGGCGCCGCGGACGACCGTGCGTCCCGTGGTGGAGGAGCAGGGCGGGCACTCCGGACACCTCTCGTCGATCGCGGATCACCTCGGCGACCGGTTGAACACGCGCGTCAAGGTCACCCTGGGCGCACGTAAGGGCCAGATGGTCATCGACTTCGCCACCATCCAGGACTTGAACCGCATCCTCGCCGAGATCGGGGAGCCGACCGAGGTGTCGCTCGCTCCGTAGAGGGCCGGCCTAGCGGCCGCCACTGATTCGCCGTGCGGCTGGCGTGCGCGTGCTCGCGCTGTGTTCTTGTCCGCAATCGCCGATGTGGCGGTATCCGCTCCCCTCGTCGGCACCGCGATCGCAGATCAGCACGCTTGGGGCGATCTTCGCGATGCTTTGTGAGCTGAGGATTCTCGGTTGTCGTCCTCTCTCTGATTGATAGGCCCTTCTGACCGGTACAGTCCGATGAAGTGGTTCCAGGTTCTGCGGGGCCCTGCTTGCTCCGGTCCTGGTCGAGAATACGGCTGGTATTGCCGAACGGTGACGATCGCCGGGTATCTGGGGCATTGATCTCTGGATAGAGCAGCGCACGATGCGCCTACATGGCGGTTGAGTAGGCGTGGAGCGCCGGATCTAGGGTTGGCTGAGTTCAGACATCGTCGGTCTCCGTAGTTCTTGTCGCGTTCAGTGGCTCGCTGGCGGCGCTGGACTGGCACTTGGACTGGTCGCACTCGGTGCGGCTCTCCTCTGCCAGGGGCGACGCCCTCATCGCCGATAGTTGGCGGGAGCAATGTTTCACGTGAAACAGCCGTCCATCCGCCGCTGAGATGAGGACTCCCTTGGCCGACCGTGCATCCCATGTCCCTCGGGAGGAGCGCCTCCTGGGCCTCCAGGCATTGGCTGGCGGGCGGGCAAGTAAGACGAAATGCAGTACCCTCCATTTTCGCGGATCGACGCCGATGTGATGAGTGGGTTCGCCGATGTCTTACGGAGGACCCAGTCGGTGGTCGCCCCCAGAGAGCACTGAAAGATTCAATGGAAGGGCCGTTTCACGTGAAACGGTACGCTCTACGGCGGCCTGGCCATTGAAGAGCTACGAACTCGTCGGGTCAATCAGGAGGCCCTCGTCGGCTGGACTCCCTCCACAGGGCGCAACTTTTCCGATTGAAGTTGCTCAACGGCCGCGGAAGCGTTTCACGTGAAACGCCCCTGCCGAGAACCTTGGACGCACGTGCAGATCATCGTGGGACGGACTTCGACCCCAGTGTTCGAAAGAGATCGCTCGCCTGACCAACGAGATCCAGGCACCACCCCCCGAGGCGGAGTTGAGGTCGGAGAACCAAGCGAGAGGGATCCCTTCCGGCCGTGGGTCTCGATACGTCGCGGTGAGGCTACTCGACGAGCATGGCGACGGGTGCTGGCGTCGATCAGCGTCGATAGAACGAGTTGTTTCCCAGAAATAGCGCGGGTGGCGATTGTGGTGAGCCTCGATTCGACGCACTACTGCTCTTCGCCGGTATGTCTGCTCATATGAGGAAGCGATTGACGTGGATATCTTGCCCCAGGCAAGGCCTCACCTGGTACCCACCGAGGGTGTCCGGGTCTCGATACTCAGCAATGCGGTTCCTCGACCAGCATGACGACGAGGACCAGGTGCCGATGGAAGCCATGGGCCAGGTCGATTCCTGGTGGGTTCAGCGCGACGAGGGGGTCTGACCACGCGGATCTACGGATACTCGACCGGCGCGGCGATGGATGTCTGGCGTTGTGGGAGTCGAGGCGCGGCCTCGGGTTCTTCTCTCGAGTCGACACTACTGGTCTGCTGATGAAGACCAAGACACGTTGTTGGGCGGCTACTCGACCCATGTCATAGGAGAAGGGGGCGATCGCAGGTCTCGATATGCCGCGATCCGGCTACTCGTCTGGCATGGTTTCGCGCACTTGTTCACAGCGCTGCAGCCTCGCGACCAGGAGCGGACGCGCAGCGGACCGTTTCACGTGAAACGGTGGAGGTCAGGAGGCGGCGAGCTTCGCGAGGGTGGAGTAGACGTCGCCGAGGTAGCGGCCGGATGCCTCAATGGCCTGGGGAACGAGTGAGGTCTCGGTCATTCCGGGAAGGACGTTCGCGTCGAAGAACCAGGGGAGTCCGGCGTCGTCGATGATGAAGTCGAGCCGCGACAGGTGGCGGAGTCCCAGCAGTTCGTGGATCGCAACGGCCACGCGGGACACCTCCTCCGTGATCTCCGGCGAGATCCGTGCCGGCGTGTAAAAGTGCGTCTCCCCCGCGTTGTAGCGCGCCTCGAATGTGTACTGGCCCGCGACGGGTGCGATCTCGACAGGCGGCAGGGCGAAAGGACCGTCACCGAGGTCGAGAACACCGACGGAGACCTCGGTCCCCTGGATCTGCTGTTCGATGAGCACGACGTCGCCGTAGGTGTACGCCTCGACCATCGCTCGCGGGAGCTGCGATGACTCCGTCACGATGCTGACGCCCTGGGCTGAACCGCCCTGAGCGGGCTTCACCACGAGGGAGCCCGGCAGGTGTGCCTCGACCTGCTCCAGGATCCCGGCGGCTCCGAGCTCGCGGAAGGTCTCGCGGGGGAGGGTGACGGAGCGCGGGGTCGAGAAGCCGGCGCGAGCGACGAGCGTCTTCGCGGTCGGCTTGAACCAGGCCAGGCGCGCCGCGTCCGTCTGCGAGCCGACGTAGGCGAAGCCAGCCGCCTCGAGGAGCCCGAGGAGCGCACCGTCCTCACCGCTCGCCCCGTGCACCGCGGGCCAGACGACGTCCGGACGCTTCTGCAGGAGCGTCGAGAGGAGGCCGGCGTCCGGTTCGTGCAGGGAGACGCGGTGGCCCATCGCGGAGAGACGATCCGCCACGCGACGGCCCGACCGCAAGGAGACGTCGCGCTCGTGGCTGATGCCACCGCTGATGACGACGATGTCGAGTGTACGGTCGAGCACAGAGAAATCGGTCATGACCAGGGCTTTCTTATCGAAGGAGCGGTGTCAGGAGACGTTCGGCGGCAGGACGGCGCCACGCTTGCTCGCGTCGGCGTTGCTCAGCCGGCCCGTGCCCGCGAAGGTCGACAGCAGATCGAGCTCTCCGTTGATGACCGTGGCGAGGCGGCGGATGCCGTCACCGATGCGCTCCGGCGTCGGGTAGCAGAACGAGAGGCGGATGTTCTGACGTCCGTCTCCGTTGCCGTAGAACGCGGTACCCGGCGTGTACGCGACGAGCTCCTTCACTGCGCGCGGCAGCATCGCCTTGGAGTCGAGCTCCTCGGGCAGCGTGACCCAGACGTAGAAGCCGCCGTTCGGGTTCGTCCAGCTGAGGCCGGGCAGATGGGTCTGCAGGCCCTTCAGCATCGCTTCCTTCCGCTCGCGGTAGACGCCGCGGAAGGTGTCGATCTGTCCGCGCCAGTCGGCCGTCTCGAGGTACTTCGAGATGACCAGCTGGCTGAAGGACGACGGACTGAGGACGGCCGCCTCGTTGGCGAGGATCAGCCGCTCGCGGATCGCGTGCGGGGCGAGAGCCCAGCCCACCCGGAAGCCGGGAGCGAGCGTCTTCGAGAACGTGCCGAGGTAGATCACTCCGTCCTCCTCCAGCGAGCGCATCGCCTTCGGCGGGACGTCCTCGAAGTAGAGGAGGCCGTACGGGTTGTCCTCGAGCACGAGGATTCCCTCGGACTTGCAGATCTCGAGGATCTCGACGCGGCGCTCCCAGCTGAGGGTCACGCCCGCGGGGTTGTGGAAGGTGGGGATCGTGTACAGGAACTTGATCGTCTTCCCGGCGGCGCGCACGCGGGCGATGTGCTCGCGGAGGGCCGCGGGGATGAGCCCGTGCTCGTCCATGGGGACGTGCTCGACTTCGGCCTGGTACGACCGGAAGATGACCATCGCCGTGACGTAGCTGGGGCCCTCGGAGAGGACGACGTCCCCCGGGTCCAGGAACAGCTTCGAAACGAGCTCCAGGGCGTGCTGAGAGCCCGTGGTGACCACGATGTCGTCCGCGCTGGCGGAGATGCCCTCGAGGGCCATGACGTCGAGGATCTGCTCGCGCAGGACGGGGACGCCCTGGCCCGACCCGTACTGCAGCGCGACGGGCCCCTGCTCCCGCATCACGGTGTCGATGGCGCCGGTCACCAGGTCCTGGGGGAGCGCGGACACGAACGGCATGCCGCCGGCGAGCGAGACCACTTCGGGGCGTGACGCGACGGCGAACAGGGCTCGAACCTCGCTGGCGGCCAGACCGGCCGTGCGCTCCGCATAGGAGTTGTACCAGGGGTCGAGGTTGGTGCCGCGGTTGGTCACGATGGTTCCGCTTCGCTCGGTGGACAGTGTTTCTCCGGCCGGAGCCGGGTGGATCCACAGTACCGGCCGGTCCTGTGCTGCGGCGGGGCGGTCGGGCGCCACCGCAGGGATCGTGGCCTGCGCCCCAGCGGGTCTGTTTCACGTGAAACAGCCCCGGGAACGAGGAGAGCCCCCGTCACGACGTGACAGGGGCTCTCGGAGACCGCAGAGGGCGGTCAGGGGTGCGAACTCAGAGGAACGCGGCCAGGTCGGCCTCGAGGGCCGGCTTCGGCTTGGCGCCGATGACAGTCTTCACGACCTCGCCGTTCTGGTAGACCTTCATCGCCGGGATCGACGTGATCTGGTACTTCGCAGCGGTCTGCGGGTTCTCGTCGACGTTCAGCTTGACGATCTCGATCTTGTCGCCGTGCTCGGCCGAGATCTGGTCGAGGATCGGCGCGACCATGCGGCAGGGGCCGCACCACTCGGCCCAGAAGTCGACCAGGACGGTCTTCTCGGAGTCGAGGACGTCGGACTGGAACGATGCGTCGGTGACGCTCTTCGCGGTGGACATGGTGTTCTCTCCTTCACGAGTCGGCGGGCTGCCGGCTCCGATGTGCGATGACCGGACGGTCAGCGGGTGATGAGCTCGGCCCGGGGTGAGCCTTCGGTGTGGGCGGTGCCATCGGCGAGCGAAGCGAGGTAGTGCTCCGCGTCGAGGGCGGCGACCGTTCCGGATGCCGCGGCGGTGACGGCCTGACGGTAGGTCGGGTCGATCACGTCGCCGGCGGCGAAGACGCCGGGAACGGAGGTCTGGGAGGAGCGGCCGACCACCGAGATGGTGCCCTCGGTGGTGAGGTCGAGCTTGCCGTGCACGACGTGCGTGCGCGGGTCGTTGCCGATCGCGATGAACAGGCCGTCGAGGTCGAGGTGGGACTCGGTGCCGTCGACCGTGTCGCGCAGCTTCACGCCGTCGACGTGGTTCTCACCGGTGATGCCGGTGACCTCGGCGTTCCAGATGAACTCGATCCTCTCGTTGTCGAAGGCGCGCTTCTGCATGACCTTCGAGGCGCGGAGAGAGTCCTTGCGGTGGATCACGTAGACCTTCGCGGCGTGCTTGGTGAGGAAGGTCGCCTCCTCCATGGCGGAGTCGCCTCCGCCGACGACGGCGATGGTCTTCCCCTTGAAGAAGAAGCCGTCGCAGGTGGCACACCACGAGACACCGTGTCCCGACAGGCGGTCCTCATCGTGGAGGCCCAGCTTGCGGTAGGCGGATCCGGTCGCGACGACGACGGTCTTCGCCTCGATGCTCTCGCCGGAGCCGAGGTGAACGGTCTTGATCTCACCCTCGAGATCGAGGGAGGTGACGTCGTCGTAGAAGGTCTCGGCGCCGAACTTCTCGGCCTGCGCCTGCATCGAGGTCATCAGCTCGGGGCCGAGGACGCCGTCGGGGAAGCCGGGGAAGTTCTCGACGTCCGTCGTGTTCATCAGGTCGCCGCCGATCTCGACCGACGAGGCCACGACCACCGGGTGCAGCTCGGCGCGCGCCGCGTAGATGGCGGCGGTCCAGCCGGCGGGGCCGGATCCGATGATGACGATGTCGCGCACGGCAACTCCTCGGGGTCTGTACGAGCGGTGACGGGTGGGGCGGGAGCCGAGCACCCGGAGCCGGTCGCTCGAATCGTTCCGCGGCTCCGTGGGCTACAACACATCCTAGGCGGGCACTATTCCGCGGGCCCGGGAGTGCCGGTCGTGCCACGCGCCGCTCGATGCAGCAGCCCAGGAAATGCACTCTGACCAGGCTTTTACCGGAGCAGCATCAGCGGCCCAGTCGGCGGAGCACCGGAGCGAGGACGGCGCGCAGCTCCGGCACCCGGAGGAACCAGAGGACCGCGAAGTAGACGAGCGCCATCACGGTGCCGATCGCGGCCATCGAGAGCAGCGGCTCCACGTAGTTCGAGACGGCGAAACCGCCCGCGCGCGTGCCGCCGAGGGCGACCAGGACGCCGTAGCCGGCGGCGGCGGAGGGCACCGCGGCGAGGACGAACTGCGCGAGCCTGACGAGGATCCGCCTGCCTCCGCGGCCGCCGAGCCGGCGGCGCAGGAGGAGGGCCGCCACGAGGGCCTGCACGCAGATGCCGAGCGAGGTCGCAGCGGCGATGCCGACAGCGGTGCGGTCGGCGGGGAGCCGGAGCACGATCAGGTACCCGGCGACCGCCACGACGACCTGCACCAGGGTGAACAGGAACGGCCGCGCCCCGTCGCTCAGGGCGTAGAACGCGCGCTGCATGATGGCGATCGAGGAGAACAGCGGCAGGGCGATCACGTAGGCCATGGCGATCGCTCCGATGGCCTGCGCGTCCGCGTACGAGTCGGTGAAGACGGAGCCGAACGGCACTGCGACCAAGACGATCGCGGCGGCGGCGAAGACGAGCATCATCAGCACCAGGCGGAGCGAGGTGGAGACGTCCGAGCGGAACTCCTTCATCTCCCCCCGCGCGGTGTGGCCGCTCATCTTGGTGAAGTACGCCATGGCGATCGAGATCGCGATGACCGAGTGGGGCAGCATGAAGATCAGCCACGCCTTCTGCAGCGCCGCGGCCGAGGGCCCCTCGCCGGACGCGGTGGAGGAGACCTGGCTCTCGACGATGCCGGCGACGATGGTCAGCAGCACCGTGGCGAACGACCACAGCGACATCCGCCCGGCCGTGCCGAGGCCGACGCCCCGGAAGCGGAAGTCGGGGCGGTAGCTGAGGCCGACCCTCCGCCAGAAGAGCATCAGGAACAGCGACTGGACGACGATGCCCAGCGTCGCGCTCCCGCCGAGGAGGGTGACCATCGCCGGGGACCACGAGTCGACCGGACGGTTCCCCTCCGGATCGGCGCCGAACAGCACCATGAAGGCGACGAGCCCGGCGATCACCACGACGTTGTTCAGCACGGGCGCCCAGGTGAAGGGGCCGAACGAGCCGCGGGCGTTGAGCACCTCGCCGAGGATCGTGAACAGGCCGTAGAAGAAGACCTGCGGCAGGCACCAGAACGCGAAGGCGACGGCCAGCTGGTACTGCTCCGGTCCGTAGCCGGGCGCGTAGAGGCGCACGAGCAGGGGAGCGAGGACCGTGGCGGCGATCGTGGTCACCAGGAGCAGGCCGAGCGCCAGGGTCAGCAGGCGGTTGATGTAGCCGCGGCCGCCGTCGGCGTCGAGGCCCGCCCGCACGATCTGCGGGACGAGGACGGCGTTCAGAGCGCCGCCCGCGATGATCGAGTAGATCGTGTTGGGGAGCAGGTTCGCCGTCGTGAAGGCGTCCGCGCCCGGCGCGACCGCGGCTCCGATCGTGTTCGCCATGACGATCGACATGATGAAGCCGAGGATCCGCGAGACCATCGTGCCGGAGGCGAGGACGGCGCTCGCGCGTCCGAGGGAGAAGCTAGCCACGCGGGTCCGATCGCTGGTCGTCGAGATCGGGCTGGACCTCGAGCACGGCGTTCGGGTCCTCCTCGTCCTCAGGGGTGTCGCCTCGACGGCGACGGCGGATGTTGCGGAGGATGCCGGCTCCGAAGACGACGACGAGCGCGATCCCGATGACCAGGGTGCCGACGGTCTCCCAGTCGGCGCGGACGCTGGTCGTCATGCCCGTGGGGGTGCCGATGGGGACGCCCTGCGCCGAGGTCAACTGCAGGCCGAGGCTCGTCTCTCCGTTGCCGACCCGGGCCTTCACGGGGATGAGGACGCGGCCCTGCGAGCGGGCGTCGATCTCGGTGGTCTCGATCGCCTCCTCGTCGATGTCGAGGACGGCGTTCGAGGTCGAGGCCTGGATGCGGACGGCGATCGGCCAGGGGAGCTCGTTGCGGACGTACACGGGGATGCTCGAGTCGCGGGAGACCTGCAGGATGCTGCCGGTCGCGTCGATCGACACCAGCGAGAGCGTCCGGTCGGCCTCGGTCATGGCCGCGCCGACGGCGTCGCCCCAGCCGCTGCTGTCTCCGCGCCAGGTCACCGAGAGCAGCGCCAGCACGTCGTTGCGGCTCTTGCCCGACAGCAGCTCCGGCTCCTGCAGCACGGAGGAGAACGCCTCGACCTCGGAGCCGGCGTCGAGCAGGTCGCGCACCCGGTCGAGGCGCGACTCCGACTCCGGCGAGTCGACGACGCTGGCGCCCTCGGTCGCGGGGACGGCGAGGGCGGTGGAGAGGGCGACTCCGCGGGCCCAGGGCAGCGACTCGATCGCGTCGAGGGTCTCGGAGAGGCGCGCGGCGCCGATCGCGGAGCCGCGGCCGAGGGTGAGCACGACGTCCGGCGCGGTCCCCTCCTCCTGCACCTCGGCGAGATCGGTGGCGATCTCGGACATGCGGGCGCGCCACTCGGTGTCGTCGGTGGCAGTTGCGGCCGCGTCGAACGCCTCGGTGAGGCGCGAGTCGGCCACGACCAGGTCCGAGTCGCCGACGGTGGCGCGCGAGGTCGTGGTCACCTCCTCCGGCAGCAGGAGACCGGAGGAGGGGACGACCGTGCGGTTCATGCCGCTGGCCGCGTAGACGTCGAGGTCCGACCCGCGGAGGGTGCCCTCGTCGGGCCAGGCGACGTTGCCGAGGGAGGTGCTCCAGTCGGAGGCGAGCAGCGACTCGGTGCTCGGACGCGCCGGCAGGTCCTCGGCCGGCTGGTCGGAGTCGACGGCGACCGTGGGCGCCGGGCTGGCGGTGCCGGGGACCGCGGCGAAGCGGGTGTCGTCGATCGCGTACTCGAAGGAGGTGGGAGAGAGGAGCGCGGAGAGCCCGGCCTGAGCCTGGGCCGAGACGTCGGCGTCGGCGTACGGCAGTGCGAAGCGCTCGTTCGGCACGGACTGCAGCCGGTCGAGCCAGTCGAGGGCCGACTCCGGAGCGGCGCTGCCGAGGATCCGGATCGAGGCGAGGATGCGCGGGTCGACCCCGATCGTGACGCCCTTCCCCGCGACCGCGTCGAGCTGTTGGGTGAGGGTCCCCGTGCCGTCGGTGTAGTCGGCGAGGGCCTCGGCCGAGAGCAGGCCGTCGGCCGTGTCCGGGACGGTGAGCGGGACGAGGACGCTGACCCCGGTCTCTCTCTCCGGGACCGCCGCGTCGTCGGTCAGCTCGACGGCCGTGCGGGCGGTCGAGACGACACCACCCGGACCGGTGACCGTGACGAGGACGGCGTGGGTGCCGAGTGCGGTCCGGTCGTTGGAGAAGGGGATCTGGTCGACCGGCACGGTGAGGCCGGCCTCGGCGGTGCTGGAGGGCAGCAGGCGCAGCTGGGCGGTCGCACGGACCGGGTCGGTGTCGTTGTCGGCCTCGGCGTCGAGCCAGTCGTGCAGCTCCGCGCGGGTGTCGAGGGTGGCGTAGGAGAAGGCGACCGTCACGTCGGCGCTGTCGATCGCCTCGGTGGTGCTGTTGCGCACGGCGATCGAGAGCTCGAGGTCCTGGCCGGGCCGCAGGACGCCGTCACTGCCGGCCCCGGCGGTCGTGGTGACGGTGCCTCGAGCGGGCGTCGAGGTCGCCGTCACGGCGGAGATCGGGGCCGCCAGGGCGGGGGAGGCCACGCCGGTCAGGCCGAGCGCGAGGGCGGCAGCACCTGCCGAGCGGAGCAGGAGGAGGGCCGCCCGCGAGCGGCGGGAGCGGAGGGAGGGGTCGCGCCGATGCATCGGACTCACTCGGCCTCCATGCGGGTGATTCTACGGGCAGCCCTCCTCGGGGCAGGCGGTGCGTCCGCTGTGCACGCGGTTCCCCCTGTAACCCCCTGGCACGGTGACCCGCTGCCGGGACACCCCCCGCCACTAGGATCGTGCGAATGCACAGCGTCCAGACCGCTCTCGAGACCCTCCGCGCGCTCGCGGGGACGCCCACGGTGACGCGGCTGGCGGAGGCGTTCGCGGCCCAGGGCCACGAGCTCGCGCTGGTCGGCGGCCCGGTCCGCGACGCCTTCCTCGGCCACGGCGTGCACGACCTCGACTTCACCACCTCCGCACGCCCCGACGACATCGTGCGGATCGTCGCTCCGATCGCCGAGGCGCACTGGGACATCGGCCGGGCCTTCGGCACGATCGGCGCTCGCGTGGCCGGCGAGACGGTCGAGATAACGACCTACCGCAGCGACAGCTACGACGGGGTGAGCCGCAAGCCCGAGGTCGAGTTCGGCGACACGCTCGAGGGCGACCTGGTGCGGCGCGACTTCACGGTCAACGCGATGGCGCTGCGGCTCCCGGAGGTCGTCCTCGTCGACCCCTCGGGAGGAGTGGAGGACCTGCTCGCCGGCCGGCTGCGCACCCCCTCCCCCGCCGACCTCTCCTTCGGCGACGATCCGCTCCGGATGCTCCGCGGCGCGCGCTTCACCTCGCAGCTCGGCTTCCGCACCACCGACGAGGTCGAGTGGGCGATGGCCGAGCTCGCCGGCCGGATCGACGACGTCTCGGCGGAGCGCGTGCAGGAGGAGCTGCGGAAGCTCCTCGCGACCGCCTCGCCCCGAGCCGGCCTGGAGCTGCTCGTCGACACCGGTCTGGCCGGTCGCTTCCTCCCGGAGCTGCCCGCGCTGCGCCTGGAGCAGGACGAGCACCACCACCACAAGGACGTCTACACCCACAGCCTCACCGTGCTGGAGCAGGCGATCGCGCTGGAGGAGTCGCGGCACCCCGGAGCCGCGCCCGACGTCGTGCTGCGGCTCGCCGCCCTCCTGCACGACATCGGGAAGCCGGCCACGCGGCGGCTCGAGCCGGGCGGAGCGGTGAGCTTCCACCACCACGACCTGGTCGGCTCCAAGCTCGCGATCAAGCGGATGCGCGCACTCAAGTTCGACAACCAGACGACGAAGGACGTGGCCCGCCTCATCGAGCTGCACCTGCGCTTCTTCGGGTACACGGACGGCGCGTGGACCGACTCCGCGGTGCGCCGCTACGTGACCGACGCCGGGCCCCTGCTCGAGCGGCTGCACATCCTCACCCGCGCCGACGTGACCACGCGCAACCGCCGCAAGGCCGACCGGCTCGCGCACGCCTACGACGACCTCGAGGCGCGCATAGCCGAGCTCGCCGAGAAGGAGGAGCTCGCCTCCAAGCGCCCCGACCTCGACGGCACGCGGATCATGGAGATCCTCGGCCTCGCCCCGGGCCCCGAGGTCGGACAGGCGTACCGGTTCCTGCTGGAGCTGCGGCTCGAGGAGGGGCCGCTCGGCGAGGAGGTCGCGACGCAGCGGCTCCGCGAGTGGTGGGCGTCTCGCTGAGGCGCTGAGCCGGGCCGCGTGCCCGCCCCGCCCTGCACCCGGGGTGGTGCGCCTCGAGCGGATCCGTCCGGCGCGTCGCGG
Source organism: Rathayibacter sp. AY1C5 (assembly GCF_002931705.1). Classification (NCBI taxonomy): domain Bacteria; kingdom Bacillati; phylum Actinomycetota; class Actinomycetes; order Micrococcales; family Microbacteriaceae; genus Rathayibacter; species Rathayibacter sp. AY1C5. The sequence continues at coordinate 35,137 of NZ_PSWD01000003.1, read as the reverse complement.
CGGTCCTGTTGTAGTCTGTACAGGTTGTCCACGACCAGACGCACTCGCGTCCGCGGGAGTGGGCAGATGCTACATACCCTCCTGTCACGGAAATACCGTGGCCGTTCAGTCCGAAGGAGGTGGGTTAGTGACGCATCAGTACGAGATCATGGTCATCCTGGACCCCGAGATCGATGAGCGCACCGTCGCTCCGAGTCTCGACAAGTTCCTCAACGTCATCCGCACCGATGGTGGATCCATCGACAAGGTCGACGTCTGGGGCCGCCGTCGTCTGGCGTACGAGATCAACAAGAAGTCCGAGGGCATCTACGCCGTCGTCGACTTCACGTCGACCTCCGCCGCAGCGAACGAGCTCGACCGTCAGCTGAAGCTGTCCGAGGCCGTCATGCGCACCAAGGTGCTGCGGGCCGAAGAGGGCATCGCCCAGGTCGCGGCCGCCGCGAAGCTCGCCGACGAGAAGGCCGCCCGCAAGGCTGCCAAGGCCTCGGCCGCTCCCAAGGCGTAGCGCTCATGGCCGGCGAGACGATCATCACCGTGGTGGGGAACCTCACCGCCGACCCCGAGCTGCGCTACACGCAGGGCGGGCTCGCGGTCGCGAACTTCACCATCGCCTCCACGCCGCGCACCTTCGACCGTCAGGCGAACGACTGGAAGGACGGCGAAGCGCTGTTCCTCCGCGCCTCCGTCTGGCGCGAGTTCGCCGAGAACGTCGCAGGAACGCTGACCAAGGGCAGCCGCGTCATCGCGACCGGCCGCCTGAAGCAGCGCTCCTACGAGACGAAGGAAGGCGAGAAGCGCACCAGCATCGAGCTCGAGATCGACGAGATCGGGCCCTCGCTGCGCTACGCGACCGCGCAGGTCACGCGCGCCTCCGGTGGAGGCGGACGCGGCCAGGCCGGTGGCGGCCAGGGCAACGGCGGTCAGATCGGCGGCGGCCAGGGCGGCTTCGGCGGCGGCGGTCAGGGGGGCTCCGGCAACGCCGGCGGCAACCGTGGCGGTCAGGCCGAGGAGCCGTGGGCGCCGAGCGCTCCCGCCGGTGGCGACGTGTGGAGCACGCCGGGCAGCTACAACGACGAGACGCCGTTCTGAGCCTCGGCTCGGACGCTCTCCTCACCTGAATCACGCCTCCCCCGCACCGCGATCGCTCGCGGCGGGGCAGGGGCGAACCAGAATCTAAGGAAACCACTATGGCTGGAAAGAGCAGCGGCGACCGCCGCAAGCCGATCCGCGGCAAGGGCGCGAAGAACGCGGCCCCCGCGAAGTCGGTCCGCGTGGGTGTCATCGACTACAAGGACGTCGCGACCCTCCGCAAGTTCATCTCGGAGCGCGGGAAGATCCGCGCCCGTCGTATCACCGGCGTCTCCGTTCAGGAGCAGCGCCTCATCGCCCGTGCCGTCAAGAACGCCCGCGAGATGGCGCTCCTGCCCTACGCCGGCAGCGGAAGGTAGGTAACGGTATGTCCAAGGTCATCCTGACCCACGAGGTCGACGGACTCGGCTCGGCCGGCGACGTCGTCGACGTGAAGAACGGGTTCGCCCGCAACTACCTCATCCCGCAGGGCTTCGGCGTCGCGTGGACCCGCGGTGGCGAGAAGCAGGTCGAGCAGATCAAGTCGGCGCGAGCCGCTCGTGAGCACAAGACCATCGAAGAGGCCCAGCACACCAAGCAGGTCCTCGAGGCCAACCGCGTGAAGCTGACGGTCAAGGCCGGCAAGGACGGCCGCCTGTTCGGCTCGGTGAAGACCTCCGACATCGCGAACGCGGTGGCGGCGGCAGGATTCGGCGAGCTCGACAAGCGCAAGATCGTCATCTCGAACGCGATCAAGCACGTCGGCGAGCACGAGGCCGTGGTGCGTCTGCGCGACGACATCCAGGCCACTGTGAAGCTGCAGGTGGTCGCGGCCAAGTAAGGCCGCGAGAACGCCGCGGAGGGCGGTGCGACGGGACTTCCGAGTCCCCTCGCACCGCCCTTCGTCGTTCCCGTTCTCCACAGCTCCATCCACATACACCCTCCGGCGGGACCAACCTTCACTGTGGTCTTGAGACTCTTTTCCCCACACACCTGTGGAAAGCAGGAAATGCCTGGTCAAGAGCCGGAAAAAACTTGCTGAGGGCCGCTGATCCCACAGGGTTGTCCACACGTTGCCCACAATGGGCCCGGCGTTTCCCCTCGGTTCTGCACAGCTCTCTCCACAGGGCGGTTTGCGTGCCGCGGGCGGCGGTCCGTAGGGTGGCGCAGCGCCCCGCGAGGGGTGCGGGCAGGCGCCCGCGCGCCGCTGTCGGAGGTCGCTGGTAGACCGGATCCCGGCACCGGCTCGACCGGACGCGCAGCACCCGACAGGAGGAGGCGAAGGCATGACGATCGCGCACCTGGCGGTACCCGGCTCGGACGGACGGGACGGTCGCGGTGACCGCGGCGAGTCGCGCGGGAACGAGCGGACCCCTCCGCACGACCTCCTCGCCGAGCAGTCGGCGCTGGGCGGCATGCTGCTCTCGAAGGACGCGGTCGCCGATGTCGTCGAGAGCGTCAAGGGCACCGACTTCTACATCCCCAAGCACGAGATCGTCTTCGACGCGATCCTCGCCCTCTACTCGCACGGCGAGCCGACCGACGTCATCGCGGTCACCGACGAGCTCACGAAGCAGGGCGAGCTGCAGCGGGCCGGCGGCGCCGACTACCTGCACACGCTCACCTCGATGGTCCCCACCGCGGCCAACGCCGGGTACTACGCCTCCATCGTCGCCGAGCGCGCTCTGCTGCGCCGCCTCGTCGAGGCGGGCACCCGCATCGCGCAGATGGGCTACCAGGGCGAGGGCGAGGTGCTCGACCTGGTCAACACGGCGCAGGCCGAGATCTACAACGTCACCGGCTCCGAGACGGCGGAGGACTACGTCCCGCTGACCGACGCGGTGACCGTCGCGATCGACGAGATCGAGGCGGCCGCTCACAAGGACGGCAGCTTCACCGGCGTCCCCACCGGCTTCGCCGACCTCGACGACCTGACCAACGGCTTCCACGCCGGGCAGATGATCATCGTCGCCGCGCGCCCCGCGCTCGGAAAGTCGACGCTGGCGCTCGACTTCGCCCGCGCCGCCGCGATCAAGCACAACATGGCCACGATCTTCTTCTCCCTCGAGATGGGGCGCAGCGAGATCGCGATGCGCCTCCTCTCGGCCGAGGCGTCCGTGCCGCTGCAGCACATGCGCAAGGGCACGGTCGACCAGCGCGACTGGACGACCATCGCCTCCACCCGCGGCCGGATCAACGACGCGCCGCTCTACATCGACGACTCGCCCAACATGACCCTCGTCGAGATCCGGGCGAAGTGCCGCCGGCTCAAGCAGCGGGTCGGGCTCAAGATGGTCGTCATCGACTACCTGCAGCTGATGACCTCCGGCAAGAAGGTCGAGAGCCGCCAGCAGGAGGTCTCGGAGTTCTCCCGTGCCCTCAAGCTCCTCGCGAAGGAGCTGCAGGTGCCGGTCATCGCGCTCTCGCAGCTGAACCGAGGCCCCGAGCAGCGCGCCGACAAGCTCCCCGCCATCTCGGACCTCCGCGAGTCCGGCTCGATCGAGCAGGACGCCGACATGGTGATCCTCCTGCATCGCGAGAGCGCCTACGAGAAGGACAACCCGCGCGCGGGCGAGGCCGACCTCATCGTCGCCAAGCACCGCAACGGCCCGACCCGCACGGTCACTGTGGGCTTCCACGGCCACTTCTCGCGCTTCGCCGACATCCCGGCGGTCTGACGTGACAGGCGCCGCTGCCGTTCCCGAGCCCGTCGACGTCCCGCTGGGCGGCGGGTCGATCCGCCTGGGCCAGTTCCTCAAGTTCGCGGGGATCCTCTCGGGCGGCGAGGCCAAGGAGGCGGTCGCCGAGGGGATGGTGACCGTGAACGGCGAGGTCGATCTGCGCCGCGGCCGCCAGCTCGCCGTCGGCGACGTCGTCGGGTTCGACCGGAACCGCTTCCGCGTCTGCGAGTGAGGGCGACCGCCCCTCGGCGGGTGCGATCGGCCGAGACGCCGCGGAACGGATGAGACGCCGCTCAGAGGCGGGCGCGTCGGCGTGTTGAGCGGTGGCTCGGCGCACACTGGCTCCTGGACATCCCGGGACGACAGGAGACGCGCGTGCAGCTCGGCATTCACTTCATGAACTTCACTCTGCCCGGGGGGAGCGCGCAGATCGCGCCGATCCTCGGAGCGACCGCGCGGACGGCCGAGGACGTCGGCTGCGCCTGGTTCACGCTGATGGACCACTACTTCCAGATGGAGCACTTCGCGACGAGCGAGGATCCGATGCTCGAGGGCTACACCTCGCTCGGTTTCGTCGCCGGCCGGACGGAGCGGATGCGGCTGGGTCTCCTCGTCACCGGCGTGACGTACCGCCATCCGGGACTGCTCGCGAAGATCGTCACCACCCTCGACGTGCTCTCCGGCGGGCGCGCGATGCTCGGCATCGGGGCCGCCTGGTACGAGCGCGAGCACCTCGGGCTCGGCGTGCCGTACCCGCCGCTGAAGGAGCGGTTCGAGCGGTTGGAGGAGACGCTGCGGATCTGCCGTCAGATGTGGAGCGACGACGACGGGCCGTTCGAGGGGACGCACTACCGGCTCGCCGAGACGCTGAACCACCCGGCGCCGATCCAGCAGCCCGGCCCGCCCATCCTCATCGGCGGCGGCGGCGAGAGGAAGACGCTGCGGCTGGTCGCGCAGTACGGCGACGCCTGCAACCTGTTCGGCACCGGCGCGGACGACGTGGCGCACAAGCTCGACGTGCTGAAGCGGCACTGCGACGACCTCGGGCGCGACTACGCGACGATCACGAAGACCATCACCGGGGGCGGCGATCCGATCGGCGACCCCGACGGCTTCGTCCGCGCGATGGAGGAGTACGCGGCGCTGGGGATCGACCACGTGCAGCTGGCCCCGGCCGGGCCGGATCCGGAGGGGTACGTCGCCCGGCTGGGCGAGGGCGTGATCGAGCGGGTGGCGGCTCTCGGCTGAGGGCTTCGGGACGCACGGCACTCCGACCGGTTCGGGTGCCGCGGGCGTCACCGCTGATCCGCTCCGCCGGCCGGGTCCGCCGTCACCGGCGCGAGGACTCCAGTGGCGGCCATGTCCCGGGTCGGGGGACGCCGTCGGCGGATACTGCCCCCCGTCAGGGTCGCGGCGGAGACGCGGGCGAGGAGCGCGACCTACGGTTCGAGCCTCCCACCTCGGGTTGTTGAGCTCACGCTGACGTGGGCAGATCGCTGGCCTCATGCCGCACGTGTCCTCTCGTACCTCGCTCCGCCGTCATCGGCAGAACCGCAGAAGAGGGGCGATCGGGACGGGTGTCGTCCTCGCCGTCGTCGGCGCCGCGCTCTCTTCGCCGGCGTCTCGGCGCAGGCGGCCACTGCTCCCGACCTCGGCACGGCGGAGGACTACTCGGTCCTGGCCGCGTCGACCGTGACGAACACGGGGTCGAGCGTCCTGGACCAGAGCGTCGGGGTCAGCCCGCTGACCGCCGTCACCGGGTTCCCGCCCGGACGGACGGACGGAGTGATCCACCGCGGAGACGCGGAGGCGGCTCAGGCTCAGGCCGACGTGGGCACCGCCTACGGACAGCTCGCCTCGCAGGCGACGACCGCGCAGATCGGCGCCGAGATCGGCGGCAGCACGCTGAAGCCCGGGGTCTACACCGCGGCCGGACCGGTCGGAGTGACGGGGACGCTCACGCTCGACGCGGAGGGCGTCAACGAGGCGGTCTTCGCGATCCGCGCCGCGTCGACGCTGACGACGGCGTCGTCGAGCACGGTGGCCCTGATCAACGGAGCGCAGGCCTGCAACGTCTACTGGCAGATCGGCAGCTCCGCGACGCTCGGCACCGACTCGGACTTCGTGGGCTCCGTGCTCGCCTCGGCCTCGATCACGGTGACGACGGGCGTCTCCGTCGAGGGCCGCGCACTGGCCCGCACGGGAGCGGTCACGCTCGACTCCAACGACTTCACCGAGCCGGGCTGCGAGCCCTCCGACGGCGGACCGTCGCCGACGGCTACGCCGACCATCACGCCGACCGTGACGCCGACCGTGACGCCGACCGTGACGCCGACGGTCACGCCGACCGTGACGCCGACCGTGACCCCGACGGTCACGCCCACCGTGACACCGACCGTGACCCCGACGGTCACGCCCACCGTGACGCCGACGGTCACGCCGACAGTCACGCCGACCGTGACCCCCACGGTCACGCCGACCGTGACGCCCACGGTCACGCCGACGGTGACCCCGACCATCACTCCGACCGTGACCCCGACGGTGACCCCCACCGTCACGCCGACCGTGACCCCCACCGTCACGCCGACCGTGACCCCCACCGTCACGCCGACCGTGACGCCGACGGTCACACCCACTGTCACGCCGACCGTGACTCCCACCGTCACCCCGACGGTGACTCCCACCGTCGTGCCGACGGTGACTCCGACGGTGACTCCCACCGTCGTGCCGACGGTGACTCCGACGGTGACTCCGACGGTGACGCCGACGATCGCGCCCACCGTGGCCCCGACGGTCACGCCGACGACCACGCCGACGGTGACCCCGACCGTGGCTCCGACTGCGACTCCCACCACCACGCCGACCGCGACGCCCACGGCCTCGCCGACTCCGACCGCGACCACAGCGCCGCGACCGGCGCCCTCCCACGCCGCGGTCGTTCCCGTGTCCGGGTCGAACGGTCCCCGCGGTCCGGCTCTCGCCTCGACCGGAGTGGACGCCGCAGCGACGGCGACCGCCGGAGTGCTGGGCCTGCTCGCCCTGGTCGGCGGCGGTCTGATGCTCCTCACCCTCCGACGCCGCGGTGAGCGCACCGGCAGCTGATCCCGGCTGATGACCGGCAGCTGATCACCGCCAGGCCGTGCGCCGGACTCCCGAGGGGTCCGGCGCACGTCTGCGCCCACGATCGCGCTCCGCCCGTCTCTCGGGTGTCCTCGCCGATGCGCGCTGGCCCGCTCGTGCGTCGAGACGCCGCTCCGAGCGTCGGGACACCGCTGAGGAGGCGGTGTCCTCCGCGTTCTCGCGGAGGGCGGGGGCGTCAGCCGGAGGACTCCCGTGGCACGAGACGGACGGGCATGGCCTGCACGCCCGCGGTCGGACGTCCGTGGATCGCGTTCGAGAGCTCCTCCGCGGCGGCGCGGCCGAGCGTGTCGAGCATCATGTCGATGCTCGAGAGCGGCGGGCGGGCGGCCTCGACGAGGAGGTCCCAGTTGTCGAAGCCGACGACGGCCACGTCCTGCGGCACCCGCCGGCCGGTCTCGCGGAGGTGGTCGAGCGTGCCGCGGGCGATCTGGTCGCTCGCGCAGATGATCGCGTCGAGGTCCGGATGCGCGCGCAGCAGCGTCTCGGCGCACTGGCGACCCCAGCTCTCGGACCACTGCCCGAAGAGGATGCCGCCGCCGACCAGCGGCAGCCCCGCCTCCGTCAGCGCCTGTTCGACGCCCCGGGCACGGTCGTGTGCGGCGGTGTAGCTCGGCTCGCCGTTGACGAGGGCGATCCTCGTCCGTCCGCGCTCGATCAGGTGGCGGGCGGCGAGGACGCCGGCCTGCACGTTGTCGGGCGTGAAGGAGGAGTCGCGCGGATCCTCCGAGGGCGCGTAGGCGTAGACGACCGGCACCGGGATGGTGCGGGTGATCGAGGGGCGCGGGTTCGTCGTCCGGCCGAGCACCACGATCCCGTCGACGCGCTTGGCGAGCAGGTTCTTGATGTGGTGCTGCTCGCGGATCGAGTCGCCGCGGGCGTCGCAGAGGAGCACCGACGTCGATCCGGCGCCGAACGCGTCCTCGGCGCCGAGCAGCACGGGGAGAACGAAGCGGTTGTCGAGGTCGTTCGTGAGCATCCCGATGGTGCCCGTGCGCCGGGAGTTGAGGGCCTGCGCGAACGGGTTCGGGGTGAAGGAGAGGGCCTCGGCGGCGTCCAGCACGCGCTGGCGGGTCTCGGCGCGCACCTGGTCGCGGCCGTTGAGCGCCTTGGAGGCGGTGGCGATCGAGACGCCGGCGGCGGCCGCCACGTCGGTGAGCGTGATGGTGCCGGTGGGCTTGCGTGGTGGCACCGCGCCTCCGTTCCGGGCCCGGCGGGCCGCCGCGTCGATCCTCGCACGTCTCCGGCGAAAAACCGAAAAGACCGAAAAGGTCGCATCTCTTGACGTACAGACCACCCCTGCCTAGGTTTACCCGACAGAAAGTAGTTTCGGCCCGGCGCAGACGATCGGGACGACTGCCGAGGAATCCGTCAACGACGAAGGGATCATCCGTGAAGACGAGGAAGCACGCTCGGGGCCTCGCCGCCGCCGTCCTGCTGGGAACGGCCGCGGCCGCACTGACCGGCTGCGCGAGCGGCTCCGGGGGCGACTCCGGCTCCGCCGCGGGAGGCAGCTACACGTTCTGGGACCCGTACCCCCAGTTCGACGAGTCGTCCGACTGGGCGAAGCTCATCGACTCCTGCGGGACCGAGGCCGGCGTCACCGTCGAGCGCACCGGCTACGACACCACCGACCTGACCAACAAGGCGCTGCTCGCCGGGCAGCAGGGCAACTCGCCCGACCTCCTGCTCGTCGACAACCCCGTGGTCTCGACGCTCGCGGAGTCGGGCATCCTGACCACGACCGCCGAGTCCGGGCTCTCCACCGAGGGGATCGACGCGAACATCCTCGCGGCCGGCCAGACCGGCAGCGACACCTTCGGCGTGCCGATCGGCGCCAACACGCTCGCGCTGTACTACAACAAGGCCGTGCTCGAGAAGGCCGGCGTGGACGCCGCCTCCATCACCGACTGGGCCGGGCTGACCGACGCGCTCGAGAAGGTCACCGCCTCCGGCGGCAAGGGCATCACGTTCTCCGGCATCGGCACGGAGGAGGGGACCTTCCAGTTCCTGCCGTGGTTCTGGGGCTCCGGCGCCGAGCTGACCGACCTCGACTCGCCCGCCGCGGTCGACGCCGTCTCGCTCTGGAGCGACTGGCTCGAGAAGGGCTACGCGCCCAACTCCGTGATCGGCAACACGCAGACCACGAGCTGGCAGGAGTTCGAGACCGGCGAGTACGCGTTCGGCGAGAACGGCACCTGGCAGCTGGCCAACGCGAAGGCCTCGGGGATCGACTACGGCGTCCTGACCATCCCGTCGAAGGACGGCGGAGCGGCCCCCGCACCGACCGGAGGCGAGTTCCTCACCCTCCCGGTGCAGTCGGACACGGCGCGCTACGAGACCTCGAAGCAGATCGCCGAGTGCCTGACCTCGACGGAGAGCCTGGTCACGACCGACAACACGCTCTCGTACATCGCGCCGACGGCCGAGGCGCAGCAGGAGCAGGTCGCCGGCAACGCCGACCTCGAGCCGTGGGTCACCGCCGTGCAGGCCGCGAAGGGCCGCACCTCGGACGACCTCGGCACGAAGTACCCGAAGATCTCGGAGCAGCTGTGGGGCGCGGTGCAGACCGTGCTCAGCGGCTCGCAGTCTCCCGAGGACGCCCTGAAGGCCGCCCAGTCGGCCGCCGAATCCGCCACGAAGTAGGACGACCGGGGGCTCCCGCTCCCCGAACGAGGTCCCTCCGGCCGGTGCTCCGCGCACCGGCCGGGGGGACGGGAGAGACCATGACCACTGCCACCGAGACCGCCCGCCTCCTGCGGCGCGGCACCGAGCCGCCGGCCCCGCCCGCCCCGGCCGCCGAGAGCCGTCGGCGCCGTCGGCGCCCCGAGGGCGGCCGTCTGGTCGCGTGGGCGTTCCTCGCCCCGCTCGTCGCCTACCTGCTCGTCTTCTACGCGTTCCCGCTGTACCGCAACCTCGAGCTGAGCCTGAAGGACTACACGGTCCGCTCGTTCGTGCAGGGGAACGCGCCCTTCGTCTGGTTCGACAACTACGTCCAGGTGTTCCAGGACGCGACCTTCGGCCCGGCGCTGCTGCACACGGCGGTCTTCACCGGCGTCTCGCTCCTCTTCCAGTTCACGCTGGGGCTGGCGCTCGCCGTGTTCTTCTACCGCCGCTTCCCCCTGGCGAGCACGCTCCGGGCGCTGTTCCTGGTGCCGTGGCTCCTGCCGCTGATCGTCTCGGCCTCGACCTGGTCGTGGATGCTCAACAGCGACTCCGGCATCGTGAACGCGTTCCTGGAGTCGTTCGGGATCGGCCAGATCAACTGGCTCACCTCGCCGACCACCTCGCTGATCGCGGTCCTGATCGCGAACATCTGGATCGGCATCCCGTTCAACCTGGTGATCCTCTACTCCGGCCTGCAGAACATCTCGCAGGACCTCTACGAGGCGGCCTCGCTCGACGGCGCGACCGGCGCCCAGCAGTTCTGGCGGATCACGCTGCCGCTGCTGCGGCCGGTGTCGGCGATCACGATCCTGCTCGGCCTCGTCTACACGCTGAAGGTGTTCGACATCATCTGGATCATGACGAAGGGCGGCCCCGCCGACTCCTCGACCACGCTCGCCACCTGGACGTACCAGCTCGGCTTCGGCTCGATGCTGCCCGACTTCGGACCGGCCGCGGCCGTCGGCAACCTGCTGATCATCCTGGCCCTCGTCTTCGGCCTCGTGTACATCCGGGTCCAGCGGAAGCAGGCCGACTCGTGACCGCCCGCCGCCCCTGGTACCTGACGGTGGTCGGGATCGCCCTCACGGCGGTCATGCTGTTCCCCGTCTACTGGATGATCAACGTCTCCCTCACTCCGACCGGCTCGATGCGGAAGGATCCGCCGGACTGGTTCCCGTTCTCGCCCACGTTCACCGGCTACCAGGCGGTGCTGAGCGAGCAGCTGCCCTACCTGGGCACCAGCCTCGTCGTCGGCCTCGGCACGGTGCTGCTGACCGTGGCGATCGCCGCTCCCGCCGCCTACTCGCTGGCGAAGCTGCGGCCCCGCGGCGGGCAGGCCCTCTCGTTCGTGCTGCTGATCGCGCAGATGATCCCGGCGATCATCATGGCGATGGGCTTCTACGCCATCTACCTCAACCTGGGGCTGCTCAACTCGATCCCGGGCCTGATCGTGGCCGACTCCACCATCGCGGTGCCGTTCGGCGTGCTGATCTTCACGGCCTTCATGTCGGGGATCCCCGACGAGCTCACCCAGGCGGCCCGGATGGACGGAGCGAGCGCCTGGCGCACCTTCACCTCGGTGATCATGCCGATCAGCCGCAACTCCGTCGTCACCGTCTCGCTGTTCGCGTTCCTCTGGGCCTGGTCGGACTTCATCTTCGCCTCGACGCTCGACAGCGGCGGGAAGCTCCAGCCGATCACCCTCGGCATCTACAAGTACATCGGCAACAACAACCAGGAGTGGAACTCGATCATGGCGACCGCCGTGGTCGCCTCGCTCCCGGCCGCCGTCCTCCTCGTCGTCGCCCAGCGGTACGTCTCGGCGGGAGTCACCGCCGGCGCCGTCAAGGACTGACCCGTCCCTCCAAGGAGACACCGTGACCCTCACCGCCCCCACCGCCACCGCCCTCGGCGGCCCGGTCGCCCCCTCGCGGAGCGTGCTCCGGCCGCTCCGCCAGGACGAGATCAGCCTCACCGGCGGCTTCTGGAAGCACTACCAGGACCTCAACTCCTCCGCCGTCATCGAGCACTGCCGCTCGTGGATCGAGCGCGTCGGCTGGGCCGGCAACTTCGACCGCGCGGCCGACGGCTCGATCTCGTCCGCCGAGGGCGGCGACGCGCACGCGGGCATCGAGTTCGTGGACTCCGAGGTCTACAAGCTCCTCGAGGCCATGGCCTGGGAGCTCGGCCGGAGCGACGACGCCGGGCTGCAGGAGCGGTACGACGACCTCGTCGCGCGGGTCGCCTCCGCCCAGGACCCGGACGGGTACCTGCACACGAGCTTCGGCCGGCCCGGCCAGCGTGCGCGCTACTCCGACCTGGAGTGGGGCCACGAGCTGTACAGCTTCGGGCACCTGATCCAGGCCGCCGTGGCGCGGCTCCGCACCGGGCACGACGACCTCCTGCCGCAGGTCGCCCGGCGCCTCGCCGACCACGTGCACCGCGAGTTCGGGCCCGAGGGGAGGGTCGCCGTGTGCGGCCACCCCGAGATCGAGCCGGCGCTCGCCGAGCTGGCGCGGGCGACGGGGGAGGAGCGCTACCTCGAGCTGGCCCGCCTCTTCGTGGAGCGGCGCGGGACGGGGACGCTGAAGCCGATCGCGTTCGGCGCCGAGTACTTCCAGGACGACGTGCCCGTGCGCGACGCGGAGGTGCTGCGCGGCCACGCGGTGCGGGCCCTCTACCTCGCCTCCGGGGCTCTCGATGTCGCGGTCGAGACCGGCGACGCCGAGCTGGAGGAGGCGGTCCGCCGCCAGTGGGAGGCGACCGTCGAGCGGCGCACCTACGTCACGGGCGGGATGGGCTCGCACCACCAGGACGAGGCGTTCGGCGCCGACTACGAGCTGCCGCCGGACCGCGCCTACGCCGAGACCTGCGCGGCGATCGGCTCCACGATGCTCAGCTGGCGGCTCCTGCTCGGCTCGAACGAGCACCGCTACGCGGACCTGATGGAGCGGACGCTGCTGAACGCGGTGCTCCCCGCCACCCGCGACGACGGCCGCGCCTTCTTCTACACGAACACGCTGCAGCAGCGCGTCGACGGAGTGGCGCCGGACGAGTCGCGCGAGACCGACCGCGCGCAGTCCAGCCTCCGCGCGCCCTGGTTCTGGGTCTCGTGCTGCCCGACCAACACCGCCCGCACCCTCGCGAGCGTCGAACTCGGCTTCGCGACCGCCACCGACGACGGGGTGCAGCTCCACCAGTACGGCGCGTACGAGGTGCGCACCGGAGGCGTCGCGCTGCGCGTCGAGACGGAGTACCCGGCCGACGGCGAGATCGTCGTGCGGATCCTCGAGGACGCGGAGTTCGCGTTGACGCTGCGGGTGCCGCCGTTCGCGCGGGGCTCGGCGCTGCTCGACGGCGAGCCGGTCTCGACGCCGACCGTCACCGTCCGCCGGGCGTTCTCCGCCGGCGACACCGTGCGGCTCTCGCTGCCGACGACGGCCCGCTTCGTCGCCCCGCATCCCCGGATCGACGCGGTGCGCGGCCAGGTCGCCCTCGAGCGCGGGCCGTTCGTGCTGGCGATCGAGTCGCTCGACCTGCCCGAGGGCCTGGACACCGAGCACATCGCGGTCGACGCCTCGGTGCCGCCCGTCGTGACGGCGGAGGGAGCGCGCGTGTCCCTCGTGGCGCGGGAGGCGGCTCCCGGCTGGCCCTACGGCTCCGTGCCTGTGGAGGAGGGGCGCCGCTTCGAGGCGGAGTTCCGGCCGTACCACCGCTGGGCGAACCGCGGACCGTCGACGATGCGGATCTGGACGCCGACGGCCTGACGGGCACCGCTCGCGAGAACGCAGAAGTCGTCGCACTCGAGCGCGAGTGCGACGACTCCTGCGGAGTGGCTGCCGTTGCGGCGCCTGCGCTCAGATCCAGCCGCGCTCGCGGGCCTCGATGACCGCGCGCTGGCGGGTGTCGACGTCGAGCTTGCGCAGGATCGACGAGACGTGGTTGCGGACGGTGCCGGAGGAGAGGTGCAGCGCCGCGCCGATCTCGCCGATCGTCTCGCCGCGGGAGCCGGCGCTGAGCACGTCGAGCTCGCGGTCGGTCAGCGGGCTGCGCGTGCTCGCCAGGGCGTCGGCGGCGATCTCCGGATCGACGTAGCGGCGTCCGCTCGCGACCTGGCGGATCACCTCGGCGACGTCCTCGACCCGGCGCGACTTCGGCAGGAAGCCGCTGACGCCCGCTCCGAGCGCTCGCCGCAGGACCCCCGGCCGCGCGTGCCGGGTGACGACCACGACGCGCGTCGCCGAGACCCGGCGCAGCCGCTCCGCCGCCTCGATCCCGTCGAGCCCGGGCATCTCGACGTCGAACAGGCACACGTCGGGCTGCAGGCGCAGCGCCTCCGCGACCGCCTGCTCGCCGTCGCGGCACTCGCCCACGATCTCGAGGTCCTCCTCGAGGCGGAGGAGCGCGGCCAGCGCCGTGCGGATCATGTCCTCGTCGTCGGCGATCAGCACCCGGATCACGAGTCGCTCCCCACCGGCAGGCGCGCGTCCAGCTCGAAGGAGCGGCGGACCGCCCCGGCGCGCAGCGTCCCCCCTGCCCGCTCGACCCGCTCCGCCATGCCGAGGACGCCCGAGCCGGTCCCGTCCGCCTCCTCCGCGTCCGGTGCCAGGTCGTTCACCGCCTCGAACCGCCACTCGTCCTGCTCCCGCGCGAGCCGCAGCCGCGCGCTGGAGCCGCCGCCGTGCTTGAGGATGTTCGTCGTCGTCTCGCGGACCACCGGCCCGAACGTCTCGGCCGGCGCGTGAGCCGCCGCCGGGTCGACCTCGAGCTCGACGCGGAGCCCGGCCGAGCGGAGGAGGTCGGCCGCGTTGGCCAGCTCGTCGACGAGCGGGACGCTGCGGAAGCGCGTCGCCAGCTCGCGGGTGCCGGTGCGGGCGCCGTCGACCGAGCGCTGGGCGGCGCGCAGCTGCTCGAGCGCGGCGTCCGGGTCGCTGCCGAGGAGGCGCTCGGCGAGCTCGAGCTGCAGCGCGATCACCTGGAGGTGGTGGCCCTGGAGGTCGTGCACGTCGCCGGCGAGCAGCAGGCGCTCCTGGGCCGCGGCGAGCCGGCCCTCGGCGGCGCGCGCCCGGTCGAGCTCGCGGACGATGTCCCACCACCACAGCGCGCTGACGACCGTCAGGGGCAGCAGCGTCGCGAACAGCAGGAGGGTCGAGAGCGCGGCCGACGTGTCCGGCGCCGCGCGCGTCTGCTCGAGCACCGCCGCGACCGCGAGGACGATCGTGCAGAGCACCATCACCCGGAGCCGCACGCCGCTCTGCCAGGGCAGCACGGCGACCAGGGTCGCGGCGAGCGAGAGCCCGAGCGCGAGGCTCCCGGCGGCCGTGCCGGTGAGCGCGGCGGCCGCCACTCCGAGGCAGAAGACCAGGGTCGGCGCGGCCCGGAGGCGCACCGGGCCCTCGCGGTCGGCGCGCCGGTACGCGAGCGCGGTCGGCGAGAACACCGCGACCCAGGCGGCCGCGCCCAGGAAGTAGGCGGCCTTCCGCCACTCCTCGGCCTCGGCGCTCAGCACCGCCACGGACCAGACGGCCAGGACGACCACCACGAAGGAGGCGGCCGACGCGAGGGTGTACCACCAGGTCACGGCGACGCCGCGGCCCGCGCGCACGGGCGGATCCGCCTCGGTCGTGTTCACCATGCGGCCCAGGCTACGACCATGACACTTGTCACCCCTCGGGCCGTCGATCCTCCCGGGACGCGGTGATCCGGCGGCACTGCCGCAGCGGGCGCGGACACGGTCGGATGGAGGAGTCCCGAGAGCCGGGGCCACGTAGCGGAAGGCACGACCATGACGATCATCAGCGACGCGATCCTCGGATTCCAGGACCTGATCGGCCGCGTTCCCGAGCTCGTGCAGCCCCTCGTCGTCGCCGCGGCCGGGGCCGTCCCCTTCATCGAGGGCGAGGGAGCGGCGAGCATCGGGATCATCGGCGGCATCCACCCGGTCGTCGCCGGGCTCGCGGGGGCGATCGGCAACTTCGTCTGCGTGGCGCTGCTCGTGCTGCTGGGCACCGGCGTCCGCTCGGCGATCACGGGCCGCTCGGAGGCGAAGCGGACGACTCCGCGGCGCGAGAAGTTCCAGCGGGCCTTCACCCGCTACGGCGTCCCGGGCGTGAGCCTGCTGGGGCCCCTGCTGCTCCCGACGCACTTCACCGCGGTGATGCTGGCGGGCGCCGGAGTCGGCCGCGGGCGGATCCTGCTCTGGCAGGGCGTCGCGATCGCACTGTGGACGACGGTGCTCACGGTGATCGTCGGGCTCGCGGTCTCGGGCGCGACGCAGGCGGGCTGAGCGGGCCGGACTCGGTCCTGAGGCGTGCGACCCCGGTGGCGCAGAGGCGTCCGCGCCACCGGTCAGTGCCGGATGCGCCGTCCCGGTCCGCCGTCCGGGTCCGCCGGGCCGGCGGACTGCAGGTGGGTGTGCAGGCGGATGAGGGTGTCGCGCAGCCGGGTCTTGACGGTGCCGAGCGGGATCGACAGCTCCTCCGCTATCTCGGAGTGGCTGTACCCGCGGACGTAGGCGAGGTAGAGGACGTCGTGGTGGATGGCGGCGAGCTGCCGGATCGCGCCGGCCGCGGGCGCCAGGGCGAGCCGGACGTCCGAGCGCTCCCACTCGTGATCGCGCGGCCGGTCGAGGACCGTGTACTGCAGCTCCCGGCGCCGCGCCGACCGGTCCGCACGGGCGCGGTCCACGGCCCGGCGGTGCGCGACCTGGGCCAGGAAGGCGAGGACGGGACGTCCCGGGTCGAGCGAGCGCGCAGTGCGCCAGAGCTCGAGGTAGACCTCCTGCGCGACCTCCTCGGCGGCGGCGCGGTCGTCGAGCACGGCGTCCGCGACGGAGACGACCCTGCCCGCGGTGAGCGAGTAGAGCTGTCGGAAGGCGGTCCGGTCGCCCGCGCAGACCCGCAGCAGCAGGGCCGCTGACCGCGCAGGGCTGTCCCCGGGCTCACGCCGCTTGCCCGTCATCGTCGACACAGGGCTCAGCCTGGCACCGCGGACGCGCTCCTCCCGGGGTCGTGCCCCGAGAGGTGGCCCCCGTTAGAGGCTCACTTTCGCAGGAGTCCGCCGATGCGCGCCGCACGCCCGCCGATGCGCGGCCCCGGTCGCGCACGGGCCCGTGCGGCGGCGTCGACGGACTGGGCCGCCCGTCAGACGGCGACGCGCGCGTTCGACTGCGCGAGGAGCGCGACCGAGCGCAGGCGCGCCTCCGTCTGCAGCGACGCGTGGGCGACGATGACCTCGTCGGCGTCGGCGGAGCGGGCGAAGTCGGCGGTGTAGTCGGCCACCTGGTCGCCGGTGCCGACACCGGTGTAGGTGGTCATGCTCGCGACGTGGGCGCCGATCGGGGCGCTGAGCAGGGCGTCGAGCTCCTCGTCGTCGAAGGTCTGGCCGACGGGGATCTGCCCGCTCTGGCGCAGCAGCATCATCAAACGGGCGCGCTTCATCTGCGCGAACTGTTCCTGCGCGTCCTCCTCGGTGTCGGAGGCGATGGCGTTCATCCCGGCGATCACGTAGGGCGCGTCGAGCTGCTCGGAGGGGCGGAAGCCGCGGCGGTACTCCGCGACGGCCTGGTGCAGCGCGTCCGGAGCGAAGTGCGAGGCGAACGCGTACGGCAGGCCCAGCGCGGCGGCCAGCTGCGCGCCGAAGAGCGAGGAGCCGAGGATGTAGAGGGGGACGCGGGTGCCGGCACCGGGCGTCGCGCTCACTCCGGGGATGCGGGACTCGCCGGCGAGGAAGGCCTGCAGCTCCAGCACGTCCTGCGGGAAGCGCTCGGAGGAGTCGGGGTCGCGGCGGAGCGCGCGGAAGGTCGCCTGGTCGCTGCCGGGGGCGCGGCCGAGTCCGAGGTCGATCCGGCCCGGGTGCAGCGTCTCGAGGGTGCCGAACTGCTCGGCGATGGTGAGCGGGGAGTGGTTCGGCAGCATGACGCCGCCGGAGCCGAGGCGGATCGTGGAGGTCTGCGAGGCGACGTGCGCGATGAGCACCGAGGTCGCGCTGGAGGCGATGCTCGCCATGTTGTGGTGCTCGGCGTACCAGACGCGGCGGTAGCCGTTCCGCTCGGCCTCCTGGGCCAGGGCGACGGAGGCGGCGAAGCTGTCGCGAGCGGTCTCACCGGGGGCGATGGGGGCGAGGTCGAGGATGGAGAGGGGAACGCTCATGGTGAGGGCAACGCCCGCGACGGCTCCGGTGTTCCCGTCGCGGGCGTCGTCCTCACGCCTCGGGGATGTCGCGGCCGTACGCCTCCAGCGTCACGGCCTCGGGCTCCGGTCCGCCGCGCACGCCGGCCTCGAGGGCGTCGATCCGGGCGAGCTCCGAGCCGGAGAGCGCGAAGTCGAACACGTCGATGTTCTCGGCGATGCGCTCGGGGCGGGTCGACTTCGGGATGACCTGGCGGCCCTCCTGCAGGTGCCAGCGGAGCATCACCTGCGCGGCCGTCTTCCCGTACTTGGCGCCGAGCTCGAGGAGCACCGGGTCGTCGAAGCTGCGGCGCGGGGAGTCGCGGTAGGCGGTGATGCCGCCGATCGGCGACCAGGCCTGGGTGAGGATGTCGTTCTCGCAGCCGAAGCGCTCGACCCGCCGCTGCTGGAAGTACGGGTGCACCTCGAGCTGGTTCACCGCGGGGACGACGTCGGTCTCGGCGAGCAGGCGGGTGAGGTGCTCGACCATGAAGTTGCTCACGCCGATCGCCCGCACCCTCCCGTCGGCGAGCAGCCGTTCGAGCGCCCGGTAGGCGTCGAGGGTGCGGTCGAAGGCCTCGGGTAGGGCCTGGTGCAGGATCAGCAGGTCGATCCGCTCGACGCCGAGCTTGCCCGCGCTCTTGTCGAAGGCGTGCAGCGTCTCGTCGTAGCCGTAGTCGCTGATCCACACCTTCGTCTCGAGGAAGACGTCGTCGCGGCCGGCGATCGCCTCGCCCACCTCGCGCTCGTTGCCGTAGGCCGCCGCCGTGTCGATGTGCCGGTACCCCGCGTCGAGCGCGGCGGCGACGGCGGCGCGGGTCTCGTCGGGCGGAGTCTGGAAGACGCCGAGTCCGAGGGCGGGGATCTCGACACCGTTGTGGAGAGTGAACGTGTTCATGAGCCCACGCTACGTCCGCAGACGCCGAGTCGCCCGAGAAGCCGCGCGCGACTCCTCAGGCGACCCCGTCGCTCCGGCCCTGCTCAGCCGTCGATCGGCAGCAGGATCCCCTTCACCGTCTCGTCCGTGGCGAGGAACTCCTGCACGGCCGGGTCCTGGAAGGCCTGGACGAGCTTCCTCACGTTCTCGGTGTCGCGGTACTTCGAGCCGATGGTGAGCTGCCCGGCGAAGTCGTCGGGGGCCTGCGGGGCGAAGATCTGCTGCTCGATCGGGATGCCGGCGGCGAGGTAGTACTCGGTGTAGCCGACGGCCGCGTCGAGGTCCGGCAGCGCGCGCGACTGGGCGGCGAAGTCGAGCAGGGTGAACTGCAGGTTCTTCGGGTTCTCGGCGATGTCGTCCTGGGTCGCGGTGCCCGGCTCCGTGCCCGGCTTCAGCGTGATCAGGCCGGCGTTCTGCAGCAGCCAGAGGCCCTGCGCCTCGTTGGCGGGGTCGGAGTAGAGCGAGACCGTGCCGCCGTCGGGGATCTGGGAGACGTCGGAGTACTTGTCGCTCCAGAGCCCGAAGCCCCAGCGGAAGACGGGGGTGGCCGCCTCCTCCTCGAAGTCGGGGTTGGCCTCGAGCACCTGTCCCAGCCAGAGCTTGTGCTGGTAGACCGTGGCCGCGACCTCGCCCTCGCTCACCGCGCGGTTGATGGTGTTGCTGTCCGAGAGCCCCTTGAAGGCGACGGTGATGCCGTAGCGCGGCGCCACCTCCTTCGCGACGAAGTCGACCAGGGCCTGCTCGGAGGCATTGCCCTCGGCGGTCGCGACGTAGAGCGTCGCTCCCTCCTGCTCGTTGGCCGAGACGGCGGGGGAGAGGAGCGGGACGGCGATCGCGCAGGCGACGCCGACCACGACGACGGCCGCTCCGGCGATCCAGGGCCAGCGGCGCTTCTTCTTGAGATCGAATCCGAGGTCGTCGGGAGTGGACATGGCGGTGCCTTTCGAAGAGGGGGTGCGCGGGCGCGCGGGAGGGACGCCCGAGGGCGCAGGAGGAGGAGGAGTGGAGGTTCTAGACGGCGGCCGCGACCCGCGGCGCTCGCCGCGAGCGGGAGGCGCCGGGCGTGGTCGCGCGGACGAGGGCGTCGCCGGTGAGCTGCACGGTCGCGACGGTGGCGACCAGGATCACGATGGTGGCGAGCATGACGGTGGTGTCGAAGCGCTGGTAGCCGTAGGTCACCGCGACGTAGCCGATGCCGCCGGCGCCGATCGTGCCGGCGATCGCCGAGTACTCGATCATCGCGATCGTGTTGATCGTCAGGCCGCCGATGATCTGCGGCACCGCCTCGCTCAGCTGGGCGGTCCGCACCACCTGCAGCCGCGACGCTCCGGAGGCGCGGGCGACGCGGGTGAGCGAGAGCGGCACGCTGCGCAGCGCGTTCTCGACGATGCGGGTGAAGAAGGCGATCCCCGCGATCGACATCGGCACGACGGCCGCCGCGATCCCGATGTTGGTGCCGGTGATCAGGCGCGTGAACGGCATGATCGACGCCATCAGGATGAGGAACGGCAGCGAGCGGCCGACGCTGATGACGGCGCTGAGCACCTGGTGGGCGGCCCGGTTCTCGGCCAGCCCGCCCGGAGCGAGGTTGTGCACGAGAGCGCCCAGCGGCACGCCGACCAGCACCACGATCGCCATGACGATGCCGACCATGATCAGCGTCTCGCCGAGCGCCGGCAGCACCAGCGCGGGGATCTGCTCGAGCGGGACCTTGTTGTCGAGGTGGAGGATCACGCCGCCACCTCCTCGGCGAGGACGCGCACGCCGGCGGGCCGGACCGACAGGCCGAGCTCGGCCGCCGCACGGGTGAGCCGCGCCTCGTCGACCGGGCCGAGCCCGATCGTCGCGTGGCCGACCGCCTGCCCGTCCACCGTCTCGATCGCCGCGCCGAGCAGCGCGACCGGGCCGACCGCCTCCGCGAGCCGGGTGACCCAGTCGGTCGGCACTCCGGAGCGGGAGTAGCCCACCACCCATTCGCCCAGACCCGGGCCGGGCGCGACGGAGGGGCGCACCGGGTTGAGGGCGAGGCCGAGCGGGGACGCGGGGTCGCGCAGCAGGTCGACGAGGCGCCCGGACTCCACGATGCGGCCGTGGTCGAGGCGGGCGACGGAGTCGGCCACCTGGCGCACCGTCTCCATCTCGTGGGTGATGAAGAGGATCGAGAGGCCCAGGTCGTCGCGCAGCTCCTTCAGGAGCGTGGTGATCGCGGTGGTCGAGGCGGGGTCGAGGCCCGAGGTCGCCTCGTCGGAGAGCAGCACCGAGGGGCGGAGGGCGAGCGCGCGGGCGATGCCGACGCGCTGGCGCTGACCACCGGAGAGCTGGTGCGGGTAGTAGCGGGCGCGGTCCGAGAGGCCGACGCGCTCGAGCAGCTCCGCGACGCGGTGCTTCGTCTCGGCGGCGGTGACGCCGAGGTACTCCAACGGCAGGGCCACGTTCTGCTCGGCCGTGCGGCGGCTGAAGAGTCCGTCGGACTGGAAGACCGTGCCGATGCGACGGCGGGCGACGCGCAGCCGCTCCTCCGAGAGCTGCGAGAGCGCCTCCCCGTTGACGACGACCGTGCCCGAGGTGGGCCGCTCCAGGAGGTTCACGCAGGCGGCGAGCGTGCTCTTGCCCGCGCCGCTCGGGCCGACGACGGCGAAGATCTCGCCGGTCGCGACCGAGAAGTCGAGGCGGTCGAGCACGGTCGCCGGACCGTACGACTTGCTGAGCTGCTCGAGCCGGATCATCGCGTTCCTTCGGACGGGTCGGGCGGCCGCGGCCTCTCCGCGTCGTCCCGGACACGATGATGGAGCACCGCGGGCCCGCCCGTCCCGGCCCGCGTCGCCCGGCGTAACCCTTCGTCGCAGGGCGTAACAGTGCGCGGGGCGGAGGGGGTCGCGGCCGCGAGACGCGACAGGACCGCCGCGGCCGGCAGCACGCGGGCTACCGTGACCGGATGCAGCCGAAGTGGGAGTCGACGACCATCGAGCGCGCCTTCGACGAGGGGTGGTCGGACGAGCCGATGGGGACGAAGGAGAAGTTCTGGCTCGTCGCCGACGGCGATCTGTGGCTCTTCAAGTTCGCCCGCCAGCGAGGAGACGAGACCCGCGGTGAGGACTGGGCGGAGTGGGTGTCGTTCCATCTCGCGCGGATGCTCGACGTCACGTGCGCGGAGGTCCGACCTGCGACGGTGGGCGGTCGGCGCGGAATCATGTCGAGGAACGTCATCGAGCGCGAGCAGATCCAGAGCCTCGAGATCGGGAACAGCCTGCTGCGCCACTCCGATCGCCACTACGACCACGCTCGGAGGCGGCCCAACGACCGCTACACCGTCGATGCGGTGAGACGTGCTCTCGACGGCGTCGACGCTCCTGCAGGCTTCGACGCCGTCGCCGGACTGAGCGGTTTCGACGTGTGGGCGGGCTACCTGCTGTTCGATGCCTGGGTAGCTGGACGGGATCGACACGACGAGAACTGGGCCGTCATCGCCGGACGCGGTCATCGGACCCTCTCGCCCTCGTTCGATCACGGCAACGCCCTCGGGTTCCAGGAGACCGAGGAGAAGCGCGCCGCCTGCCTCGCCGATGAGGCTCTCTTCGACCGGTGGGTGCGGAGAGGAAGGAGTCACCATTTCGCCGGGAGACCGCTGCTGGTCGACCTCGCAGCGGAGGCCCTCGCGGCGGCCTCTCCGGAGGCGCAGGCGTTCTGGCCTGCTCGGCTCCGAGCGGTCGATCCCTCTGCGGTCCGCGAGGTCCTCGCGGCGGTTCCTCCGACCCTGATGTCGGAGACGTGCGCTAGTTTCACGGAAGGACTGCTGGCAGCGACACGGAGGAGGATCCTCGATGACTCTCCTCGTTGATCGACCGGCGCCGCGTCCGACCCCTGGTGTCCGCGAGCTGCTGCTCGTCTGGCAGAACCCTCGTACTCGCCGGTTCCTCCGCGCGGCGGTGCTGTCCGTCGGGGTCGACGGCTTCCTCTTCCGGTACGAGCCGGCGGCTGTCGCCGACGAGGACTTCTTCCCGCTCGCGGAGTTCCCCCGTGTGGACGCGGAGTACCGGAGCTCGGCCCTTCCGCCGTTCTTCGCCAACAGGGTGATGTCGTCCGAGCGCGGCTCGTACGAGGAGTACCTGGGGTGGCTCGGTCTCGAGGCGGCGTCCCCCGACCTGCCCGTCGAGATCATGGTCCGGACCGGCGCGGCGCGAGCGACCGACACCTTCCATGTCGTGGAGAAGCCTCTCCGCACCGCGCAGACCCTCATCAGTCGTTTCTTCGTGTCGGGAGTCCGCCATCGGGCCGAGCTCCCGCTTCCGGTGCTGCCTCTCGAGCAGGGCGACGGGCTGGTCCTCGTGCCCGACGCCTCGAACCTCCGCAACCCGGAGGCCTACGAGGTGGCCTCGGTGTCCGGCGAGCGGATCGGATGGGTGCCGGACTGGCTGTGCGGTGAGGTCGCCGCGCTCGTGGCGTCCGGATGGGAGGTCGAGGCGGTCGCCGAGAAGGTGAACCCCGAGGCCCCGTCCCACGTCCAGGTGCTCTGCCGGATCACCGCGACCCTGCGTCACTGAACCCGCTCCCGCTCAGCTCGCGGCGGCCGCCGCGCGGGGGCTCTCGGCGCTCGCCTCGCGGTCGAAGCGCTCGCGGCTGAAGACCTGGTCGGCGGTCGTCAGGGCGAGGCCGATCACGCCGGCCAGCTCGCCCAGGTCCGACGTGTGGATGGTCAGGTGCCGCGTGGCGAGCGGGTGGGTGCGCAGGTAGACGCGCTCGCGCAGGCCCGACATCAGCACCTCGCCGCAGTCGCCGAGCTGGCCCGAGATCACGATGGTCCGCGGGTTGAGGATGTTGACGAGGTCGGCGACCGCCTCGCCGAGGACGCGGCCGGCCTGGCGCACCGCCTGGGTGGCGCGCATGTCGCCGCGGAGCACGCGGGCCGTGACGTCGGCGACGTGCTTGATCGAGGGGTCGTCGGCCGAGAGGTCGCGGACGAGGGCCCAGCCGCTCGCATACGCCTCCACGCAGCCGGCGTTGCCGCAGCGGCAGGGCAGCGGATCCGCGTCGACCGTGCCCGTGACCGCGCGGGTGTGGCCGATGTCGCCGGCCGCGCCGACGGCTCCGCGGATCGTCGCTCCGTTGAAGACGAGGCCCGAGCCGATGCCGGTGCCGAGCTTCAGGCTGATCAGGTTGTCGGAGCCGTGGTGGCGCGACTCGGCGAGGGCGCGGGCGTTCGCGTCGTTCTCGATGACGACCTGCACGCCCTCGTACGGCTCGGCGAAGTAGCCGGCGATGTCGAAGTCGTCCCAGCCGGTCATGATCGGCGGGTTGCGCACGCGCCCGGCGGCGAACTCGACCGGCCCCGGGACTCCGACGCCGATGCCGGCGACCGCGTCGCCCTGCTGCAGCCGCTCGAACGCGGCGATCACCAGCGAGAGCACGGCGTCCGGTCCCTCCCAGACGTCGACGACGCCGCTCTCGTGCCGGAGGGGGGTGCCGCGCAGGTCGCAGGCGGCGGCGACGAATCCGCTCGCCCCGATGTCGGCGGTGAGGAACACCGTGCCGACCAGGTTCATCGCGAACATGCTCGAGGGGCGCCCGCCGGTCGACTCGCCGCCGGTGGTGGGGGCGATCAGGCCGAGCTCCACGAGGGTCGCGAGGCGCTGGTTGACGGTGGAGCGGGAGAGCCCCGTCTGCTCCATCACCGCGTTGCGCGAGACCTCGCCCTGCTCGCGGAACAGCGCGAGGACGTCGGCCACGTGCGAACCGGCCTCGCCGGTGGAGTACCCCGTCATCGCTCCCCCTCTTGTCACGGTCAGCGTACATGCCTGCCGACGGGAAACCTGAAGTTCCCCGACTTTCGTATTGCGGTAACGCGAAAGCCCGGGTAGTTTTCACACACCGGCACGCAGTGGTGCCACTGATCCTCAAGGATGACGATGAACCGCACAGCACGCCGCCTCCTCCCGGTTCTCGCACCGGTCGGCGCCCTCGCACTCCTCCTCACCGGCTGCGCCTCGGGTGGCGACACGGCCGCCGGCGGCTCCGGATCGACCAAGGTCGCCGCGGTCATCAAGGGCCTCGACAACCCCTTCTTCCAGGCGATGGAGAACGGCATCGAGGACACCGCGAAGGACGACTCCGTGGACGTCTCGGTGCAGGCCGCCGCCGACATCGGCGACACCACCGGCCAGGCCGACAAGCTCACCACGGTCGCCGGCCAGGACTTCGGCTGCCTGATCGTCAACCCGATCAGCGGCACGAACCTGGTGCAGGCCCTCGCCTCCGCCACCGGCAAGACGATCGTCAACATCGACAGCCCGCTCGACCCCGACGCGGTCGAGGCCGCGAACCTCGACGTCACCACCTACATCGGCACCGACAACGAGGCCGCGGGCGGCAAGGCCGGCGACTTCCTCCTGCAGCAGCTGCCCGCCGGCTCCGAGGTCGCCGTCATCGGCGGAGTCTCGGGAGACGTCACCAGCGCCGCCCGCGTCGACGGCTTCACCGCCGCGATCGGCTCCGACCTCACCGTCGTCCAGGAGGCCGCGGCCGACTGGAAGCGCGAGGTCGCGCTGACCAAGGCGACCGACATCCTCGCCGCGAACCCCGACGTGAAGGCGTTCTTCGCCGCGAACGACGACATGGGCCTCGGCATCGTCAAGGCCGTCGAGAACGCGGGCCTCACCGGCTCCGTCCAGGTGGTCAGCGTCGACGGCAACGAGGACGCGCTGCAGTCGGTGAAGGACGGCGGCCTCACCGCCACCGTCGCCCAGTACCCCTACGCGATCGGCCAGCTCGGCGTGCAGGCGTGCGAGGCCGTCGGCGCCGGCGAGGAGATCCCCGCCGAGATCGAGTCGCCCACCGCACTCGTGACCTCCGAGACCGCGGAGCAGGCCCTCGGCGCCTTCCCCCAGCCGTTCGAGGAGTTCGACAACCCGCTCGCCGCGCTCGTCCCCAGCAAGTAGGACCTCCCGCCCATGGCAACCCAGGAAGCGACCATGACCTCAGTCACCGCCCGACCCCCGGCCAGCGCCTCCCCGCTGCTGGCGAACCTCCGTCAGCTCAGCTTCTGGGCCGAGAACGCCGCACCGATCGGGCTCGTCGCCCTGGTGATCGTGTTCTCGATCGCGACGCCGACGTTCCTCAGCCTCGGCAACATCAAGGCGATGCTCGTCGCCGCCGCGATCCTGGTCATCCTCTCGATCGGCCAGTCCTTCGTCATCACCACCGGCGGCATCGACCTCTCGATCTCGGCGACGATGACCGTCGGAGCGGTCGGCTTCGGCATCGGCTGGAGCGCCGGCTGGGGCTTCTGGCTCTCGGCGCTCGCGGCCCTGCTCTTCGCGGGGCTGATCGGAGTGATCAACGGCTTCCTGATCGCGAAGGGCAAGGTCACCGACTTCATCGCGACACTGGGCACGCTCTCGGTGGCGACCGGCCTCGCGCTGATCGTCTCCGACGGCAAGCCGATCACGGTCGGCAGCCCCGAGCTGCTCCGCCTCACCACCGGCTCGATCGGGATCATCGGCTACCCGATCATCCTGGCCGCGGTCATCGGAGTCGTCGCCTGGGTCGTCATGTTCCGAACCCGCTTCGGCCTGCACGTGCAGGCGGTCGGCGGCAACGAGGAGAGCGCGGTCGCCAACGGCATCAAGGCCGGACGCGTGCGCATCGCGGTGTACATCATCGCCGCCGTCCTCGCCGGAGTCGGCTCGCTCCTCCTCGTCGCCCGCGTCGGCGCCGCGGAGCCGGCCATCAACACGCAGTACCTGCTCAACTCCATCGCGGCCGTCGTGCTCGGCGGAGTGAGCCTCACCGGCGGCAAGGCCAAGATCGTCGGCCCGATCATCGGAGCGTTCCTCCTGACCGCGCTGACCAACGGCCTGACCCTGCTCGGCGTCTCGCAGTTCTACCAGCCCCTCGCCGTCGGCCTGGTGGTCGTGCTCGCCGCCCTCATCACCCGTTACCAGAAGAAGTGAGCCCAGCCATGACCAGCGACATCCTGCTCGAAGCGCGGGACATCAAGAAGTCCTTCGGCGGCGTCCACGCTCTCAAGGGAGCGTCGATGTCGATGCGGCGGGGCGAGATCACCGCCCTGATCGGCGACAACGGCGCGGGCAAGTCCACCCTCGTCCGCTGCCTCTCCGGGGTGCACCCCGCCGACTCCGGCACCATCACCCTCGACGGCGACGTGGTGCACTTCACCACTCCGCTCGGCGCGCGGGACGGCGGCATCGAGACGGTGCACCAGACCCTCGCCCTGGTCGAGGACCTGACCGTGTGGCAGAACTTCTTCCTCGGCCGCGAGCTCACCAAGGGCGTGCCCGGGGTGCGGTTCCTCGACCGCACGCAGATGAAGAAGACGGCCCAGGAGCTGCTCGGCGACCTCGCCGTGAACGTCCCGCCGGTCACCAGCAAGGTCCGCCGCCTCTCGGGCGGCCAGCGCCAGGCGGTCGCGATCGCCCGGGCCGCGGGCTGGGGCAGCAAGATCGTGATCATGGACGAGCCGACCGCGGCGCTCGGCGTCCAGGAGACGGCGCGCGTCGAGAAGATCATCCTCAAGCTGCGCGACGCCGGAGTGGCCGTGCTGCTGATCAGCCACAACTTCGACCAGGTGATGCGCCTGAGCGACCAGGTGTGGGTGATGCGCGCGGGCCTCGCCGTCGCCGGCCGCCGCACCGCCGAGACCAGCGGCGACGAGCTCGTCTCGCTGATCACGGGCGCGAAGGCCGCCTGATGCACCCCGAGTTCCTGCACCGCGGGAGCACGGAGCGCTCGTCGCCGATCGGGGTCCACGCGGGCCTGCTCGTCGGCGACTGGACGCCGGAGTCGGGGCGCCGCGCGATCGGCGCCGCCGCCTCGATCGGCTTCGACCTGATCGAGATCCCGGCTCCCGCCGACCCCGACGCCTCCGCGTGGACCGCCGACCTGCTCGACGAGCACGGGATCGACGCGGTCGTCTCGCTCGCGCTGGACGCCGACTCCGACATCACCGACCAGGCCACGGCCGGCCGCGGCGAGGAGCGGCTCCTGGCGGCCGTGCGGTTCGCCGAGGCGATCGGCGCGCGGTACGTCGGCGGAGTCACCTACTCGGCCATGCGCAAGTACGAGCACGCGGCCGACGCGGCTGCCCGCTCGCGCTCGCTCGACGTGCTGCGGAGGGTCGCCGCGGCCGCCGCTCCCGCCGGCGTCGTCGTCGGAGCGGAGTACGTGAACCGCTACGAGAGCAGCCTGCTGAACACGGCCGCCCAGACCGCCGCGTTCCTCCGCGAGCTCGACGCGCCGAACGTGCTCCTGCATCTCGACACGTTCCACGCCCACCTCGAGGAGGTCGACCTCGCGAGCGCCGTCCGCGACGCCGGCGACCTGCTCGGCTACCTCCACGCCTCCGAGAACCACCGCGGAGAGCTGGGCACCGGGAGCACCGACTGGACCGGGCTCGCGGCGGCGCTCGCCGACTCCGGCTACCGCGGCCCGCTGACCCTCGAGAGCTTCTCGCCCGCCGTCCAGCCCCCGGCCTCGGCCGAGGGCATGGGCCTCTGGCGCGAGCTCTGGCACGACCCCGTCGCCCTCGCGACCTCCGGCCACGCGTTCCTCGCGGACCTGCTCGACACCGACCCCGCGGCCCGACGCCGCCCCTGAACCTCTCGAACCAAGGAGCACCACCATGACCACGAACCCTCTCGGAGTGCACGCCCTCGTCTTCGCCGGCGGCACCACCCCCGACGAAGTGACCGCGACGATCGAGCAGACCAAGGCGGCCGGATTCGACCTGCTGGAGCTCTCGCTGCACGACGTGCAGAACCTCGACACCGCCTCCGCCCGCGCCGCCCTCGAGGCGAACGACCTCGGCATCGTCTGCTCGCGCGGCCTCGCCTTCTCGGCCGACGTCTCCAGCGACGACCCGGAGGTGGTGGCCCGCGGCGCGAAGCTGCTCGCCGACTCCCTCGAGACCACCCACGCGCTCGGCGGCACCCACTTCACCGGCGCCCTCTACAGCGCGCTCGGCAAGTACAGCGCGCCCCTCTCGGCCGCCGGCCGCGCGAACGTCGTCTCGGTGCTGACCGACCTCGCCGCCGAGGCTGCGACGAAGGGCATGACCCTCGGCCTCGAGATCTGCAACCGCTACGAGACCAATGTCATCAACACCGCCGCGGACGCCCTGCGCCTCGCCGACGACATCGGCGCCGACAACGTCCTGATCCACCTGGACACGTACCACATGAACATCGAGGAGGACGACTTCTTCCGCCCGGTGCTGCTGGTCGGGGATCGTCTCGGGTATGTCCACATCGGCGAGAACCACCGCGGCTACCTCGGCAGCGGCCACCTCGACTTCACGACGTTCTTCCACGCCCTCGCCGCGATCGACTACCGCGGACCCATCACCTTCGAGTCCTTCTCGTCGGCCGTCGTCTCGCCGACCCTCTCGAACGACCTGGCCGTGTGGCGGAACCTCTGGAACGACGGCCCCGCGCTCGCCCGCCACGCCCACGGCTTCCTGGTGAACGCGCTGGAGAGCAGCCGTGGCGAGGCCTGAGACCGAGGTCGCGCCCGACGCGGTGCGGCCCGGCCTCGACGAGCTGGCCGGGCGCGCGCTCGCGCTGACCTCGCCGGGCCGCCGCGCGATCGTCGCGATCGCCGGCAGCCCCGGGGCCGGCAAGACCACGCTCGCCCGGGCCGTGGTCGCCCGCGCGAACGAGCTCGCGGGGGAGGGGACCGCCGCCTTCGTGCCGATGGACGGCTTCCACCTCGCCAACGCCACGCTCGACGAGCTCGGCCGCCACGATCGCAAGGGCGCCCTCGACACGTTCGACGGCTGGGGCTTCCTCGCCCTGGTGCGGAGGCTGCGCGCCGAGACCGACCACGTCGTCTACGCGCCCACCTTCGAGCGGACCGTCGACGAGGGAGTGGCCGGCGCGCTGGCCGTGCACCCCTCCGCGTCGCTCGTCGTGCTGGAGGGCAACTACCTCCTCGTCGACGAGGGCCCGTGGGCGCTGCTGCGCGCCGAGTTCGACGAGGCCTGGTTCTGCGCGACTCCCGAGACCGAGCGCTTCGAGCGCCTGGTCGACCGCCACGTCTCCTTCGGCCGCGCCCCCGAGGCGGCCTCCGCCTGGGCCTCCGAGGTCGACGGGCGGAACGCGCTGCTGATCGAGGCCACCCGCGACCGCGCCGACCTGATCGTGTCGGGAACGGCGGCGGGGGTGGTCTGACGCCCGATGTGGCGGAGGAGCGGTCCGCTTCGGGGCGCGACGTGGGCTCTCGGGCGTGTCCGGCCGGTCGATCGGTGGGACGACGGAGGACCCGTCGCCCGGCGGATGCGGTCTCGAGGGGTCGGTGTCAGGCTCGAGGGATGGACGACTCGACACGGAACTCCTCGGAACAGCCCGCTCCCACCACCCCGCCGGCCGCTGCGCCCCCCGGAGCCGGGCAGCCGCCCCTCCCCGTCGCTCTCCTCCTCCTGCTGCGGCGGAGCGACGGGCGGCCCGCGGCTTCGTCGGGCGCTCTCGACACCGTCCTGGCCGCCTCCGTCCTCGCGGAGCTCTCCCTCCAGCGGCGCGTCGAGGTGGACGCGGGAGCCGTCGCCCTCGGGCCGGAGCGGTCGGCGCTCGGGGACGCCGTGCTCGACGGGGCACTCGGGTGGATCGCAGCGGAGCGAGCACCGCGCAGCGTCTCCTGGTGGATCGCCCGCCTCACTCGGAGGGGGCTGCATGCCGCCCTCCTCGAGCGGGTCGCCGCCGTGGAGCCGGCGGAGGACGAGCGGCTGCGGATCCGGGTCGCCGAGGTCCTCGCGGCTCGGACGGCGCTTCTTCCGTCGGACTCGGCGCTCATCGGCCTGCTCGACGCGGCCGGAGCGCTCTCGCCGAGGCCCGGCATCCCGGACCGGCAGGCGATCCGGTCGCTCGCGGCGCAGCACTGGGCAGGGCCGGCGGCCGCCGCCGTCCTCGCGGGAACCGCCGCGAGCGTCACGGGAGCCGCGGTGATCGCGGCGGCGACGACGGTCACGATCACCGGCATGTGATCCGACGCGTGCGGCTCGCTGAAGCCGCGCGCCCCTACTCCGCCGGGTAGTCGGGCGCGACGAAGACGCAGAACGGGTGGCCGGCCGGATCGGCGAGGACGTGGAGCGCCTCCTCCGGGTCCTCGCTCCTGTCCTCGATCAGCTCGGCGCCGAGGGCGAGCGCCCGGGTCTTCTGCCGGTCGAGCTCGTCCGCGTCCGCGACCATGAAGTCGAGGTGCAGCTGCTGCGGGACGGGCCCCTCCGGCCAGGTCGCGCGCGGCAGGGCGGCCACCCGCTGGAACGTGAGCTGCGCGCCGTCGGCGGTGACGATCGCGACCCACTCCGCCTCGTCGTCCGAGCCGTCCGCGGGCGGCTCGTCGCCGGGGCGGTACTCGCCGCCGAGCAGGGCGAGGTAGAAGGCGGAGAGGGCGCGAGCGTCCTCCGTGTCGAGGACGACCTGGCGCAGGCGCATGCGGGCAGGGTACCGCCGGACGGCACCGGAGAGGGATGACGTGCTGTGCGGGACGGCTGCGGCGGGCCGGGCGTCGTGGGTCGCGGCCCGACGTCGGCTGAGAAGGGGGGTCCCTGCCCCGACACGGCGGGCCGCGTCTCAGCGGAGGTTGTCCAGCTCTCTCGCTCCTGACCGCGCAGCCCTGCCACTCCGCGCCCGCTTCCTCAACCCCTCCCGGCTCCCGGCTTCGCGCCAGGGCCCGGCGCGTACTGTGGCCGCTGACTCACGACGGCTACGAGGGAGACACCATGACGGAGCAGATCGGAATCCCCGAGGCCGCGGCGCTGGGGAGCGAGCAGCGGAGCATCGCGATCCTCGGAGCGGGCGGCGACCTCACCGAGCGGCTGCTGCTGCCGGGCCTGGGCCGGGTGGCCGAGCTCGCGCGCGACCTCGAGCTCACGCTGATCGGCGCGGCGCGCACGCCCCAGACCGACGAGGAGTGGCAGAGCCTCGTCCGCCGCAGCCTCGAGGCGGCCGGAGTCGCCGCGCACACGGTCGAGGCCCTCGCGTCACGGGCGCGCTTCGTCGCCACCGACGCCTCCGACCCGGAGCAGCTGAAGGCCCTCCTCGACGCCTGCCCGTCGACCCCGGTGCTCTACGTCGCCCTGCCGCCTGCGATGGGGCACAAGGTCGCCGCCTCGCTCGCCGAGCTCGACCTCCCCGAGGAGCTGGTCGTCGCCATCGAGAAGCCGTTCGGCGAGGACCTCGACGACGCGATCGCCCTCAACGCGGCGTTCGCGAAGGTCCTCCCCGAGAGCCGCCTCTGGCGCATCGACCACTTCCTCGGCAACGCGACCGTGCTGGGGATGCTGGGCCTGCGCTTCGGCAACAGCATGCTCGAGGCGAGCTGGAGCGCCGAGTGGATCGAGAAGGTCGAGATCGTCTACGACGAGACGCTCGGCATCGAGGGCCGCGCGGCCTTCTACGAGAAGACCGGCGCGCTGCGCGACATGCTGCAGAGCCACCTCCTGATGGTGCTCGCGCTGACCATGATGGAGCGCCCCGACGAGGTCGCGCCCGACGAGGTCCACGCGCGCATGGCCGAGGTGCTCGGCGCCGTGCGGCTCTGGCGCGACGACCCCTCCTCCGCCCGCCGCGCCCGCTACACCGAGGGCCGCGTCGACGGCCGCTTCTTCCCCTCCTACGTCGACGAGCCCGACGTCGACCCCGAGACCGGCACCGAGACCCTCGCGCAGCTGCTGCTCCAGGTCGACACCCCGCGCTGGGCGGGCGTCCCCTTCGTCCTCCGCTCCGGCAAGGCGATCGGCGACCCGCGCCGCGAGGTGGCGATCCACTTCCGCGCCGCCACGCCCCCGCGCGGCCTGCAGGCGGCCGAGGGCGACGCCGGGACGGTCCTCCGGATCGGTCTCAAGGGCGGCGACGTCAGCCTCGACCTGGTCGTGAACAGCGCCGACGAGCTGACCGATCTCGAGCGCACCACCCTGACGGCGCAGCCCGGCGCGGCCACGCTCGACCCCTACGCGCAGGTCC
Source organism: Rathayibacter sp. AY1C5 (assembly GCF_002931705.1). NCBI lineage: Bacteria > Bacillati > Actinomycetota > Actinomycetes > Micrococcales > Microbacteriaceae > Rathayibacter > Rathayibacter sp. AY1C5. The sequence goes on along the minus strand of NZ_PSWD01000003.1, from coordinate 2,508 downwards.
TCGCCGGGATCCTGCAGGGCGACACCCTGCTCTCGGTCCCGGGCGACGTGGCCGAGCAGTGCTGGCGCATCATCACTCCGGTGCTCTCCGCCTGGGCCGCGGGCGACGCTCCGCTGGACGAGTACGAGGCGGGGAGCGCGGGGCCCGAGGGCTGGTGAGCTCGCGGTGAGGCGCGCGGGCTGAAGCGCGAGAGCTGAAGCGTCGGCGTGAGGCCGTGTCGGCTCCGCCGGCGCCGGACACGTTGCCGCCCGCCCGGCTCCGGTCGCTCCGCTGCTGCCCGCTCCGCTGCTGTCCGTCCCGCGTCCACCCCCGCCCGTTGACCCTCCCGCCGGGGGAGACGGGATGCTGGAGGCATGATGGGCATCGGGGAGTACGCAGGCATCACGGGTCTGAGCGTGAAGGCGCTCCGGCACTACGACGAGAAGGGCGTGCTGGTTCCGGCGGATGTCGACGAGCGGTCGTCGTACCGCCGGTACGCCGACGCGCAGGTCCGGGCCGGAGTCGTGATCGGCGCGCTCCGGAGCGCGGGGGTCCCGCTGCCCGAGGTCGCGGCGGCGACTCGAGCCGGCACCGCGGCGGAGGCGCTGCTGGCGCACAGGGAGCGCGTGCTCGCGGAGCGGGAGCAGGAGGACCGGGCGTTCGAGGCCGCCGAGGTGACGCTGCGGGCGCTCGCCGTGCCGGTCGAGGTCGCCGAGCGGACGATGCCGGCGCAGCCGTACGTCGGCCAGGTCCTCACGATCGCGCTGGACGAGGCCGACGGGCCGGGCGACGACGAGGCGAACGAGATCTTCGGCGCGCTCGCCACCCGAGTGCACGCGGCAGGGCTCGGGCCGACGGGACGTTTCTGGACGGCGCTCCGGGCGGGCGAGCCGGGTTCGGCGGAGCTCGTCTGCTGCTGGCCGACGTCGGCGGAGGCGGAGGGCGACCTCGCCGATCTCGCCGCGATCCTCCCGGCGCGCACCGAGCTGGTCGCCACCTGGCGCCCCCGCGGCGGGGAGGAACTGCCCGAGGGGACCCTGCATCCGGCGATCGTCGCGCTCTTCGACGCCGCCGGAGACCGCGGCCTGCGGCTCGACGGGGTCGAGGTGCGGCAGACGGTGCTGGGGGAGGGGCCGGAGGACGTGGCGGTCGAGGTGTCGCTGACCGTCGCGGGGTGAGGGAGGCCGGGGCGTGCCTCAGGTGGGCCGGGTGCCAGCGCTCGAGGACCGGCTCGGCAGGACCGGCTCCTCAGGACCGAGCGGAGGCGGGTGTGGCGCCGTCCGGCCGATCCCGCGCCACTTCGTGCCGCGGTCCGGGCCGTGTCCGTAGGCTCCGACGCATGACGAGCGGAGTCGAGGCCGGAGTCCATCGCGGTGACGAGCGGACGGTCCTCGACCGCCCGTGGTTCGCGGTCGCGGCCTCCCTGGTCTTCGCCTTCGGCTGGCTGGTGATCCCCGGCGTCGGCTGGCTGATCGGCGCCGTCGCCGTTCTCTGCAGTTCGGCGTGGACGCGGTCCGAGAAGGGATCGGCGCTGGCGATCCCGCTGGTCGCGGCCGCTCTGGTCGGCAGCGGGGTCGGGCTCTTCTACGGTCTGCACGGCGCGCCGAGCTCCAGCCTGACGACGTGGACGGCGTTGGGTGCCGGGATGCTGGCGGGAGGCGCGGCGACTGCGCTTCTGGGGGTCCGACTGTGCGCTCGGGCACTCCGCCGGCCGGAGGAGTCCGCTGGGGGCTCGCTCTCGGCAGCTGCCCCGGCCTCGGGCGCGCACGACGTCAGCTGAGAGGAGGGGCGTGGGCTCCTGAGGGAGGCCGCCCTGTCTCAGCGGAGGTTGTGCGGCCGCTCGCCGGCCTTGCTCGCGTCGTAGCGGAGCCGCACCAGCTCAGAGCCCGGCAGAACCGTCGCGTCGAGGAGGCGCAGCCCGTGCTGCGGCGCCCCGGAGTAGAGCGGCGTCCCGCCGCCCGCGAGTCCGGCGCCGACGAGGACGATCAGCTCGTCCACCAGGCCCTGCTCGAGGAGCGGGTTCCAGGTGGTGCCGCTGCCGAACATCAGCAGGTCGCCCCCGTCGGCCTGCTTGAGCCGTCCGATCTCGGCCGGACCCTGCTCCCGCGGCACGATCCGCGTCGTGGCTGCCCACGGCGCCTCCGGATCGGGAGCGAGGGAGTCGCTGATCACCAGCGCGTCGAGCGACGTGACCAGCCGCGCCGTCTCGTGCTCCCGCTCGCCCGCCGTCCCGTCCGCGGCGACGGCGCTCCAGCTGTCCCAGTTGTCGCGGAACCAGCGGCCGCCGTAGACGAGCGTGCCCGCGCGGCGCAGCAGCTCGAGGTTGTGGTCGTTGAACGCGTCCTCGAACGGCAGCGCCGAGAGGTCGTGCCCGGGCCCCTCGAAACGGCCGTCGAGCGACGTGAGGACGGAGACGACGAGCCTGCTCATGCGGGGGATGCTACTCAGGCGGGGGTGCCGGGTGAAGGGGTGCGGAGGGCCGCGACCCGGAGGAGCAGTGGCGGGAGCAACTCATCCGGCAGGAGGGTC